>DATGVE010000001.1:0-2761 GCA_035300725.1 Candidatus Eiseniibacteriota bacterium
ATGCGCGCTGTTGAGGCGCTGGTTGATGAACTCCTTGCTCTCACCGTCGTACTTCTTCTTGTCGCGCGCGATCTCCTGGTACGTCTTGGAAATGCGCAGCCGCGGCAGCCCGCTGTCGTTCAGGAAGACATGGTACTTGTCGTCGATCTTCTCGACGATCAGGTCGGGGATGATGTAGGCGTCGTTGCCGGCAGAATGCTGCAGCCCGGGCTTGGGATCGAGGCGGGCCAGCTCGTCAGCGGCGCGCTGGACCTCCTCGGGCGCCAGGCCAAAGCGCTTGCCCAGATCGCTCCAGCGGTGCGCGATCAGGTCGTCGAAGGCTTCCTTGACGAGCCCGTACACCAGCGTGTCGGTCCGCTTTTGGTTCTCGAGCTGCAGCAGCAAGCACTCGCGCAGGTTGCGGGCGCCGGTCCCGGGGGGATCGAGCTGCTGAATGACGTGCAGCATCTCTTCGACCTCGGCGGTGGTGTACGCCGGCACGTTCAGGTCGAGCTCGGATTCCGCCTCGTGCTCTTCGAGGAGCTGGTTGGCGCCCTTCCGGATCTGCTCGATGTCCGCCTGGAGATAGCCATCCTCCCCGATGTTGCCGAGGAATTCCTCGGCGAGGAGCTGCTGGCGCGGATTGAGGTCGAGCATCCGCGTCTGGTCGCGCAGATAGTCGATGAGGTCCTTGCCCTCGACCGTGACCGGCTCGATGTACTCGCGGGCATCGCTATAGCTGCCACTCGGCACGCCGTGCTCCGTGCGGTCCTCGAGCAGGATGCTTTCCCAGTCGGGTTCGTCCTCGGCCTTCGCCTCTTTCTCCGGCTTGTTTTGCTGCTGCTCGGCCGCGGTCGCCTGGACTTCTTCCTCCGGCTCGATCATCTCGAGGAACGGATTGCCGAGCAGCTCCTGCTTCAGGTGTTGCTCGAGGTCGAGCAGCGGCATGTACAGCAGATCCATCGCCTGATACAGGCGAGGGTTGATCCGCAGGTCCTGGCGGAGCGAGGCGTGCTGATGCAGGCCGGTCTTCATGCCGCGGGGGACAGGCGCGCGCGCAGGCGCGTCGTGAGCGTGGGTCCGAGGTACAGCGAGGCCACGCGGTCGTCGAAGACGAGCTGTCGCACCGTTCCAGCGACCTGCACTCGACCCTCGAACATGATGTAAGCGCGGTCCACGATGTCGAGCGTCTGCTCGACGTTGTGGTCGGTGATCAGCACGCCGATGCCGCGGTGGCGCAGTCCCGCGACGATGGTCTGGATGTCGTTGACGGCGATCGGATCCACGCCGGCGAACGGCTCGTCGAGCAGCAGGAACTTCGGCTCGGTCACCAGCGCCCGCGTGATCTCGAGCC
Organism: Candidatus Eiseniibacteriota bacterium; assembly: GCA_035300725.1. Classification (GTDB taxonomy): domain Bacteria; phylum Chloroflexota; class Dormibacteria; order Dormibacterales; family Dormibacteraceae; genus Palsa-870. The sequence continues at coordinate 1,334 of DATGVE010000001.1, forward strand.
GGCGTCGCTCGCCGCCGGAGAGCTGGTAAGCCATCTGGCGGCGCAGATGCTTGATCGCGAGCTCATCGAGCAGCGACTCGAGCCGCCGTGTCCGTTCCTCGGCGTCGATGTTCAGTGTCTCGAGGATCGCCATCACGTTTTCCTCGACCGAGAGCTTGCGAAAGATCGATGGCTCTTGCGCCAGATAGCCGATCCCGGCGCGCGCCCGCAAATACATGGGCAGCGCTGTGATGTCGCGGCTGTCGAGCAGAATTTTGCCTTCCTCGGGGCGGATCAGGCCGGTGATCATGTAGAAGGACGTCGTCTTCCCCGCCCCGTTCGGGCCCAGGAGGCCCACGATCTCTCCTTGCGCCAGATCGAGCGATACGTTGTTCACGACGCGCCGCCCCTTGTACGCCTTCACGAGATGCTGGGCCTCGAGCCGGCTGCCGCCGCGGACGACTGGATGCTCGCCGCTGACAGACTCGCTGCGGGCCACGGTGTCCTCGGCCAGCGCGAGAAAGTGCTGCGCCGCCGCCGTGCGGTCGGCCGGCATGTTGGCCCAAACGTCCGGGGCGAATGCGACCGGCACGTCGCCCCACAGCGCTCCCATGGGGAGCACCAGCACCTTCAGCATGGCCAGTCGCGGCAATACCGACGTCGCCAGATAGGCGCGCGCGTCATCCACGGACAGGCTGCCGGCGTCCACCAGTTCGCCCTTGGCGTGCGCGCGTAGCTTGAGGAATTCCTCGCGATAGGCGACGGCGAGGTCGCTGAAGGCGGCCTGTCCCTGGTCGTCGGCGATACGCGCGAGCGCTCCCGCCGCCAGGGCAAGCGAGGAGTCGCGCGTCGCGAAGAGGTCCGAGAAGCGGTCGAGCCCCGTCACGGAACAGCCGGTGGCGGAGGCGGTGGAGGTGGCGGAGGTGATGCCCGCTTCAGGCTGTCGGCCACGCCCTTCAGGCTGTCGGCCACGACCACCGGTCGGGGCTCGAGGTGCACGCCGTCCGATTTGCCGGCCACCACCACGCGATCGATTCGATCCTTCAGCATTGCGACCGTGATCTGATGACCGCGGGAATAGTTGATCGACGGGCCGGCATGCGTCGTATCCCGCTCTTGGGGATGATGCGTCAAGGCTCGAGCGGGCGATCCACGCGAAACGAGCTCGTGCAACCGGGAGCGCGGCCGCTTGGTGAGCGAGTCCTGTTCTTGCGCGAAGCGAATCGTGAGCGAGTCCCCGGTAATCCAGTCGGTTTCCTTGGGCGGCGTGGTGGAGTCGCGTTTGGCGGTGGAGAACGCGTTGCCGAACGCCCGGGATTCGGTGAGGATCTCACCCGGTGAATCGATCGCGAGCGAGTCGGATTGAATCGTGTACAGCGCCGAGATCGCATGGGGGCGCGTGGTGTCGCCCCACGCGAATGTCTGCTGCAGCAACCGGTTGGCGATGCG
>DATGVE010000002.1:0-4550 GCA_035300725.1 Candidatus Eiseniibacteriota bacterium
GTCGGCATCCAAAGAAGTCGCCGCGCGTTTTCTGCCGCTTCGATGGCGGAAGCGTACGCACCCGCGAGAAAGCGCGCCTGCAGCTTGCGGATCCAGTACCAGCAGGCGACGACTCTCAGCCCCGGATCCTCCGCCAGATGCTGCTCGAACCGGCTTTCGTCGAACTCGGCGTCGTTGAAGGAGACGAACTGCGGGGTCAGGCCGCGGAGGGTCCGGATGAGTCTGAGCTGTCCGGTGATGCTGTCGGCGACGACGCCGAACCGGACTTGGCGCGCGAACTCGAGGCCGGCCTCGGCCTCGCGCTGCACTTCATCGAGGGGCTCCCCGGTGGCGAGCAAGTCCGTGATCGCGATGCTACGGCTGTAACCCGCATAGGTGAGGTCGCCGAGTCTGGTGGCCGCCTCGAAGGCGCGCCGCACCAAGCTGCGGCCAGTGCGAATGGGCTGCGTCCAGGGAAGCAGGCAGCCCCCGAAGTTCAGGTCGACGCGGCCCTCGAACTGACGCAAGCCGCGTTGCTCCACCAGATCCAGGCCGAGCTTTCCGAAGCTGAAGCCGGCCGGGTAGTTGCCGAAACGATGGCCGAGGAGCATGCCTAAACAGACGTAGGCGAAGCACGATCCGTCGCTGTTGCCATGTTCCAGGCTGAGGTTTGCCATCCGGCAGAGGACGAGGCAGAAGAGATTCTCGTCGGTCCACGAGGCCGATGACAGGACTGCGTTGAGGACGTCCATGGTGCCGCGCAATTCGGGTTCCGTCATCAGCGGCAAATCGACGAGCTCCTCGATCGAGCGACTCCCGATCTGGCGCCAGATACGCTCGTATTCTTGCTCGACATCCGCCTTCGCGGGGTGCGTGGACCAGTGGACACCGATCCGCCGGAGATAGTCGAGACATGCCTCAATGGCGTCGGTCCGGCCGAGCGTCGTGAACAGCTCTTCCTTCAACCTCGTGACGGCGGCCAGGTCCACGAGCCGCCGGGCGCGCTCGGACAGCGCCGAGAGCCGCCCTTCCGCTGCCGCGAAGTCGCCGGTCAGGAACTCGCACTCCGCGCGATGGATCTCGAGCGCAAAGGTGAGCGCGGCGCATCGACCCCAGCAGTCTTCCGGAAGCAGCGCTCGACCGGCAGTGAGATAGGTCAGAGCCGAGGCGTAGGCGGTAGCATCCTTGGCGCGCTTGCCCGCGATCAGGTTGAGCTCGGCCAGCTCCTCGCGTTCGTCCGGCGAGCTGATCAGCGCGACACCGCGGTTGAGCTGGTTGACGATCTCGAAGATGACCTCCTCGCGCTCATCCCTTGGCGTGTGCGCCACGAGCAATCTGCCGATTCGCAGGTGCGCGTCGGCGCGCAAAGGTTCCGGGATCAGCGAGTACGCAGCTTCTTGGATACGGTCGTGCACGAAACGGTAAGCGCCCTCGAGGCGCTCGATCAACTCCAGGCGAACCGCCTCCCCCAGGTCCGCGTGGACCTGCTCCTCGGACGTTCCGCGCACGAGCGCGAGCGTCCGAGAGTCGGCGCCGCTGCCGAGGCAGGCGAGCTGCTGCAGCCCCTCCTGCGTCCTCGCCGGCAGGCGGGTCAGCTTCCCCACCATCAGGTCCGCGACGTTGGTCGTGTACCCCTTCGCGTGGATGCGTTCGAGGTCCCAGGACCAGCGCCCAGCTCGATGGTCGAAAGCGAGCAGCCCCTCGTCGAGAAGAGCGTGGATGAACTGGATCACGAAGAACGGGTTGCCCGCGGTCTTCTCGTGCACCAGCTCCGCCAGCGGGGCGGCGCGCGCCAGCTCGCAGCGAAGCGCATCCGCAATGAGCTCACGCACGTCTTCATGGGCGAGGGGCGCGAGCTTGATTTCCTGCACGGGCGTTCCCGCGTTCCGTATCGTCTCGAGCTTCAACATCAACGGATGGGCGGCGCTGACTTCGTTGTCGCGATACGCACCGGTCAGCATCAGGTGCCGCAGATCCGACCGGGTGAACACGTCCTCGAGCAAATCGAGCGTCGCGGCGTCGAGCCATTGCAAGTCGTCGAGAAAGAGCGTGAGCGGATGTTCGGGCCGCGCGAAAGTCCCGATGAATCGCCGCAACACGAACTGGAACCGCCGTTGCGCGTCCTGAGGCGAGAGCTCGGGGACCGCCGGCTGCTCTCCTATGATGAGCTCGAGCTCCGGGACCAGGTTCACCATCAGCCGTCCGTTGGGTTCCAGCGCCTCGCGGAGCGCGTCACGCCAGCGGGCCAGCTCCGCCTCGCTCTTGCCCAGAAGCGATCGGGTCAGCTCCCGAAAGGCCTGGGCGAGCGTGGCGTACGGGATGTCGCGCTTGTACTGGTCGAACTTGCCTGAGGCGAAGAGGCCGCGGGGCGGCACGAGCACCTTGTGCAGCTCGTGGACCACCGACGACTTGCCGATGCCCGCGTACCCGGAGACCAGCACCAGTTCCGGCCTCCCGCTCGTCACGATCCGCTCGAAGGCGGCGAGCAGCGTCTCGACCTCGCGCGAGCGCCCGTAGAGCTTCTCGGGCATGAGGAGCCGGTCGGGCGTGTCGTCCTCGCCGAGGCGGAATTGGTCGCTCCGCCGGTGGTCCTCCCAAGCCGCAAGGCAGCGGCGCAGGTCGCGTTCCAGACCAGCCGCGGTCTGATAGCGGTCCTCCGGCGTCTTGGCTAGAAGCTTGAGCACGATCGCCGAAACCGGGCCGGGAACCTCCTTCCGCCGCTCTGCGGGTGGCAGCGGCCGCCTGGCAATGTGGCAGTGCACCCATTCCATCGGATCCGATGCAGTGAATGGGAGACCGCCCGTCAGCATCTCGTAGAGCGTGACGCCGGCCGCGTACAGGTCGCTCCGCGAATCGATCGAACGGTTCATGCGTCCGGTCTGCTCGGGGGACATGTAGGGCAGCGAGCCAGCGATGACCTCCGGCGACTCAGGCGCCTGCCGTTCGCGCCGCAGGCGCGAGGCGATGCCGAAGCCAATCAGCCAGGTTCGGCCAGTCGCGGTGTCGACCAGGGCGTTGGCCGGCTTGACGTCCTTATGGATGATGCCCTGCGCGTGCAGCTCGCGCAGCGCGGACGCGAGGCCCACCGCAAGGCGCAGGAAGAGGCCGAGCTCCATCGGCGCCCGCAGCAGCGCGTCCAGCGGTTCGCCGCCGGGGTCCTCGAGGACCAGGGTGGTCCGGCCTTGATGCTCCGTGAGCGCGACTGGCCGAGCTGCCCATGCGGAACGCAGCTCGCTCGCAAGCGAATACTCGTGGCCGAGCCTCTTGATCGCTGCCGGCGCGGGATGTTCGGAGACGGCTCGGAGCAAGAGGATGGGGCCACAGCCCGACGCGGTCGGCCTTCCGGGCCGGCCTCGAAGAAGCGCGAGCTCCTCGTCGGTACGAAGCAGCTCGAAGACGTACTCCGACAGATCCATCACGGCCACCCTTCAGCGCCGTTCCCCTGCTGGAGTACGCCATTCTCTTGCCGGTTTCCAGTCGACCTGGGGATAGGCGACCCACCCGTCTGGATGGGTGTCGGACTTGGCCGCAGGAAACCCGCCTGCTCACCGCGACCAGACGAGCTCGAGGAACGCGGCGAGCGGATAGCACACCGCCGTAGTCACGATGCGCCTATTGGTGGACAGCGGTTTCCGCGCTGCCGGCGGAATCATCGGCACGCGGACCGAAGAGCTGCGGTCGCCGCGGCCGGTGCGGCCCGGAGACGAGCTGCACGTCGAGGCGGAGGTCCTGGAAGTGCGCCCATCCTCGAGCCGCCCCGGCCAGGGCTCGTGAAGTGCCGGACGACGACCGTGAACCAGAACGGCGAGCCGGTGCAGGTGATGAACCTGCTGGCGCAGTCCCGGCTCGCCAGATGACTCGCTCAGTTGCTGGCCACCTGGATCTCTGACGGCTTCGACGGGAACACGTCGAACCGTCCCATCACGCCGCCGAGGAAGAAGAAGTTCACGTTCGGGCTGCCGATGTTCGAGAATGTCGTCTCGTGGCCGAGCTGCTCGGTGAAGACGTCAAGAATCTTGATGTCAAGTCAATTGACGAGGCGCTTTTGGATGGGTATCGGACTCGCCCGCCGGAAGCGCAAACTGGAAGACGGCTCCCCGTGGCTTGTTCGCCATTGCCCAGAGGCGGCCACCATGGGCGACCACGATCGAGCGGCTGATGGAGAGTCCCATTCCCATCCCGTCGGGCTTGGTGGTGAAAAAAGGATCGAATATGCGTTCCATCGTCTCGGCCTGAAAGCCCTGCCCCGAGTCGCAGACTTCGACGAGAACCTGGTTCGCCTCCTCCCTCCGTGAGGCGATCGACAGCTCGCGGGGCGAGGTGCCCGGCTCGCTCATCGCATCGACCGCGTTGAGAATGAGGTTCAGCACGAGCTGCTGCAGCTGGATCCGGTCGCCGCGGACCAGCGGCGTATCGGTCGCCAGCTGCGTCCGGATCGAGATTCCGTTCCGCTGCAGCTCGTTCCGGCTCAGATTGAGCACTTCGAGGATCACCTCGTCGATGTCGACCGCTTCCGTACGGGCAGGCGCCTTCTTCACCAGGGCACGGACGCGCGAGACGATCTCCCCGGC
>DATGVE010000003.1:0-6224 GCA_035300725.1 Candidatus Eiseniibacteriota bacterium
GCCGATCTGGCCGGCGGCGCCCGCGGTGCCGCCTATGAGCCTGATCACCAGCAGCGGCAGGAACGGGTTTGCGATCTGCTGCGCGAAGTAGGCGAGGCCGAATACACCGAAGACGATCAGGGTCACACGCCCGGTCAGCGCAAGGCGCAGGGCACCCAACGCGTGGCGCACCGCTGATCCGGCTGGCGCGGGCGGGCGTTGGTCCTCGCGGGCGAACGCCAAAAGAACGATGCCGGCCGTCAGCGACATCACCGCGTCGAGGGCGAACAGGGTGTGGAGATTGAGCACCCCGTGGTCGACGAGCCAGCCACCGACAGAAGGCCCAAGCGCGAAGCCGAGCGAGGGCGACACGCCAAATAAGGAGATGGCGAACCCCACCCGGCCCGAGGGTGTGACGGCCCGAAGGGCGGTGAGCATGACCCCGGTGTTTCCCAGCTGGAAGCCGACCAGGAGCAAGCCGAACGCGGCCTCCCACCGGTTCTGAGCCAACCAGAGCACGGCGAAGACCACCATCTCGACAAACGCGCTGCGGGCGATGATCGGGATGCGCCCGTAGCGCTCCGCCCAGACTCCCCAGAACGGAACCAGCGGCAGGCCGAAGAGAAAAAACGCGGCATTGAGGTATCCGGTCCACGCGGGCACCTCCGCCGGAGGAACATGCACGGTGCCCAGGTAGAGAGGCAGGAAGCGGAACACGTGCGAAACCGTGGAGGCCTCGATCGTCGACGCGATGCCGAACAGCACCAGAAGCGTGATCCACGTGGATGCCTTTCGGCTCGATGTTGTTGCGAGCGCATCCGCGGACATGTCAGCGGACTATAGAGGCCCCAGAATCCGACACGCGGCAACTGTGCCGGAAGGGGGCAATAAATGGCCTGAGATACCCCCATCTGTGCCCGAATGAGGAATGGCTAGGACGCCGACGCGATCGAGGCGTTGAATTAGGAGGTCAAGGGGTTCTGCTCGCGGTACCACGTATAAGAAGAACGCGCACACGCTTCGCTTAGGGCACGCGCTGACCCTCGAGTAGGCGTTCCAGGGCCTGCTTGGCGGTCAGAAGATCGACGAATCGTTCGCGCACGCGAAGGAGGTAGCGCACCTTGAGCATGACCTCGGTTCGGTCGAGCGGCTTCGTCAAGTAGTCGTCCGCTCCGAGCAATAGGGCGCTGTTGCGAGCGAGGTGACTCGAGTCCGCGGTGAGCACGATCACCGGCAGAAAACCCAGGCTCTCGCGCGCGCTTCGCAGCCGGCGCAAGACCTCTTGCCCGTCGGGCGAAGGCATGTGGAGGTCGAGGAGGACGAGGTCCGGTTGAAATTCTGAGAAAGCATGCTCGACCTCCCTCGAGTCGGTGATGCCTCGAGTTTTGATCGCGGGGTCGGCCAGGAACGATTCGAGCAGAAATACGTTTGCGGGTTCGTCGTCGACGATCAGGATGCGGGCGCTCACTGTAGTTCGAGGATCTCGCGGATCTGTTTGCCAAAGGTCCTGGTATCGATGGGTTTGGCTATATACCCCAGGCAGCCGGCGGCGATTGTCTGCTCGCGGTCTCCGGTCATCGCGTGGGCGGTCAGCGCGATCACGGGAATGTTCTTGGTCGTTGGATCGGCCTTGAGCTCGCGTGTGAGCGAAAGCCCGTCCCGGCCCGGCAGCTGGACGTCCATCAGGATGAGGTTGGGAAGCCTCTCGACCAATTTTTCTCTCGCTTCATCGGCGGCTCCGGCCACCTCGACCCGATATCCCTCGCGCTCCAGGACCGAACGTGCAAGAAGCTGATTGGCCTCGTTGTCCTCGACGAGAAGTACGAGCGGTTGGTAGCTCATGAGACGGCGGCGGGTTCCGCCACCAGTTGGCGCAGGTGGTCGATCAGGTCTGTGGCTGCCGTCGAGCCTCGGCTGAGAATCGTCGAGACGTGACCATTGAGGTGGCGTTTGTCCGCCTCGGTGAGGTTCCGCGCGGTCAGGATGATGATCGGGACATGCCGCGTGGACGGATCGGCGCGAAGTGCTTCGACGACGCCGAAGCCGCTGACGTCAGGCATCATGAGGTCGAGCAACACGAGGTCGGGGTGATGCAACTTGGTGAGCTGGATCGCTTCGCGCCCTCCTCCGGCATTGATCACGACGAAGCCGGCTGGTTCGAGAACGCTTGTCAGCCACAGGCGGTTGGATGCGTCGTCGTCCACGACCAGAACCGTGCTCCGGTTGGAACGCCTGAAGTTAAACCGGCTCAGGCGCGTGACCAGCTCCTTGCCGTCAATGGGCTTGACGAAGTAGTCCAGGGCGCCGAGCGCCATCCCGAGCTCGGGGTTGTCGACGACGCTTACCACCACCACGGGAATGTCGCTGGTCGCCGCATCCTGCTTCAGCCGCGTCATGACTTCCCACCCGTCGAGCTCCGGCAGCAAGATGTCGAGGGTTATCACGGCCGGCCGCAGCTCGCGTGCCATCGCGAGTGCCGCGGTGCCGGTACGCGCGATCTGGGTCCGGAATCCAGCACCTTCCAGCTGGCGCACGAGAAGCTCGGCCGCGGCAGGATCGTCCTCGATTACCAGCACGAGGGGACGTGACATGTCGTGGGTTTTTGGCACGACGGGCGCGGGCTTCTCGGCCGCCGGCGCCTGGAGGGGCAGGCGGAGCGTGAAGACGCTGCCTTTTCCGACTTCGCTGTGGACGAAGACCTCTCCACCGTGCAGGGCGGCGAAGCGGCGCGTCAGGGCCAGCCCCAGACCTGTGCCCTGCTGGCGGCGGCCGGGCCCCTGGTCGACCTGGTGAAACTCCTGGAACAGTAGCGCCTGATCAGCCACTGAGATGCCGATGCCTGTGTCGATGACGGAGATCTCCACAGAAGCCTGGACACGCGCTGCGACAATCGCGACCTCGCCGTCCTCCGGGGTGAATTTGATGGCATTGGAAACGAGGTTGAGCAGCATCTGCTTGAGCTTGCCCGCATCCACCAACACTTCTCCACCACTCGCTGCGTCCGCGCGCATCTTTATCCGCTTCTGGGCAGCAAGGGGCTCGACGGTTTCCATGACCTGGTCCACGACCTCCCTTACCGTCACCGTCTGCAGCCGGAGCTCCATCTGGCCGGCTTCCACTTTGGACAGGTCGAGGATGTCGTTGATGAGGCCGAGCAGATGCTTCCCGCTCGTGTGGATTTGAGCGAAGAATCGCTGTTGCGTCGCTGCGTCGTACTGCTTGCCACCGGAGTCGACCAGCAGCTCTGAGAATCCGATGATCGCGTTCAGCGGCGTGCGCAGCTCATGGCTCATGTTGGCGAGGAAGACGCTCTTGTGCTTGTTCGCTTCTTCGAGTCGCCGGTTTGTCTCTTTGAGCTCGCCGATCAGTCTCGCGCGGTCAAGCGCTGCCGCGACCGCGCTCAGAAACTGCTGCACCCGGCTGATCTCGTCGCCGCCGAAACCCGGAGTGAACGGTCCGGAAAGGACGACGATCTTGCCCGCGCCTGCCGAGCGAGCCATGGGCAAGACGATCAGCGTTCGGGTAGATCCATTGATCGCTTCGCGCCTGACCCCGTCGGGTAGGTCCGCGAGTCGCGTGCGGAGCGCCGCCACGTAATCCGTGGTGAGGCCGCTCGAGGCTTGGAGATGCCCGGTGGCATCGAAGGACGCCGCCGCTGCACCTCCGACGATCCTCATGGCCCAGTCCAGCGCTCGCCTGGCTATAACTTCCGGGTCGCCGTCGATGATCAGCAGGTCTTGCATGAAGGCGCGCAGGCCTTCTTCTTCGGAAGCGCGCCACTCCCGGCGCAACCAGGCCGGAGGCGAGAAGCTCACATAGAGGAGAGGAATGATGGCGAGCACCACCAGCTGGATGAGTACCTGTGCCAGCGGGTTGGCGGCCAGAGTTCCCGCGGCGACCGCGAACAGGAGGATGGCCACCAGACCCGCGAAACCGAGGCTCAGCGTCCGCAGGCGCCACGCCTGGACAGCAGGAAGTCCCCGTGCCGCGAGCCAGAAGCGAATGATCGGTTCCAGAACGGTGGCCGACCACACCAGGACAAGCACGATGCCTGTCAACCCGAGAAGGCCCTTGGGCGCTGAGAGCGCCTGTGCCGCCTCGTAGACAACGGTGCCGGCTGCGATCGCCAGCAGCGCCGCGACGAGCCATGCCCGCCTCAACGGGATCAGCGAGTTCCTGTACAGCAGCAAGGCGTAGCCGGAGGCCATGAAGGCAATGAGGCTGATCTCGGGCAAAAGCGGCGGATTGATCTTCGCGACAACAGTGAGACGTCCAACGAGCGAGACCAGGGAAAGAAGAACGATGGCCAGCCCTAGGAACAAGAGGGAGTGATCTCGATGCCGCATCCAGGCGGCGACCGTGGCGACGCCAAGCAAGAAGAAGGCAATCGCGCCCAGGTTCTGCAGGTACGGCAGGACTTCTGTCACTGCATCCGGTCAGGCCGCTCCAACGCCGTCGGCGGACGCCACCTGGCTGGCAAGAATGTTGACCACGGCGGGATCCCACTGCGCCCCGGCGCCGTTGCTCAGGATCGCCATCGCCTCCTCCGGCGAGCGCCGAGGGCGATAGGGTCGATCGTTCACCAGCGAGTCGTACGCGTCGCAAACAGACACGATGCGAGCCAGACGCGGAATCTGCTCCCCGCGCAGCCCATCTGGATATCCGGTTCCGTCATAGCGCTCGTGGTGATGACGGATGATCGGCAAGAGATTGTTGCTGGAGCGCAGCGGCCTGACGATGCTCTCGCCGATGATCGGGTGGGTACGCATGCGGACCTCCTCGTCAGGATCCAGCGGTGCGGGCTTGAGCAGGATCGAATCCGGAAGGCCGATCTTGCCGATGTCGTGGATGATGCCGCCTCGGTACAAAGCGTCCAGGTCCGCTTCGGGGAGGTTCATCCGCTCGCCGAGCAGGCGGGCGCATTCGCCGACGCGCTGCGTGTGCTGTTCGGTGCGCGAATCCTTCGCTTCCACCGCTGCCGCCAGGGAGAAGATCACCTGGTCAACGCTGTCGAGTGTGTCGTAGAGGGCCTTCAACCGAAGCGCTGACCGGACACGCGCGACCAGCTCGACTCGCTCCACCGGCTTGGACATGAAATCGTCCGCCCCCGCCTCGAGCGCCATCACGCGGTCGTGGGTGTGGTCGAGGGCGGTGATCATGACCACCGGCAGCAGGGCGCCTCTTGGTCGCGCCCTGATTCGCGAGCAGACCTCATAGCCGTCCATGCCGGGCATCTGGACGTCGAGCAGCACGAGATCAGGCGCGTCTTCTTCGATCAATTGCAGCGCGGTTCTGCCGTCCTCGGCGGTACGAACTTCGCAGTCGATGCCGGCCAGACAGGCCTCGATGAGCTCCCGATTCGCCGCGCCATCGTCGACCACCAGCACAACCGGCACGCGGTGGGTGGCGCCATCGCCACGGGGCTGGGCTGCGATGACGTTTATCCGTTCGTCCGCAAGAATGCTGGGCCAGGCAGCCGGGGTAAGGGCGGCGACAAAAGCTCCGACTGTCGGATAACGGTCCTGAGGAGCCTTGGCCATGCCTCGCCTGAGGACCTGGTCCACGTGACCCGAAATCTCTACCGGCAGCTCGCGCGTGGCCGGCATGGCCCGGCTGATATGCGAAAGGAGGACGGCGCCCGGCGTGTCGCCCTGGAAGGGAACGTGACCGGTCAGCATCTCGTAGGCGACGGCGCTCAGCGCGTACTGATCGGTGGCTGGGCCAAGCGGCTCGCCGACAGCCTGCTCCGGGGGCATGTATTCGGGCGTTCCAAACACGACGCCTGTGGCCGTGAGCTTCCTCACCGAATCGGCGAGCTTGGCCAGGCCAAAGTCGGCGAGCACGGGAGTTCCGTCCGGGCGGATCAAGATGTTCGAAGGCTTGATGTCGCGGTGCAAGACGCCATTGGCATGGGCGTAGTCCAGGGCGCTGGCGATCGGCCGGAGCAACCGCACGACTTGCTGAAGCTCCATCGGGTTGCCCATCCGGTCGGCCAGCGTGCCGCCCTCGACCAGCTCCATGACCAGGTAAGGGACTCCTCTGTCCTGGCCGAAGTCGAATGCGCTGAGGATGTTGGGGTGGTTCAGCCGCGCCACCGACTGCGCCTCGAGTTGAAAGCGCTCCCTGTAGCTCTCGTCCTCGGCGAAGAATTCGGGCAGCACCTTGATGGCCACGAAGCGGTCGAGCGCCGGGTGGTGGGCGCGGTAGACGGTGGCCATGCCTCCGCGACCAATGCGGTCGACGAT
>DATGVE010000004.1:0-38255 GCA_035300725.1 Candidatus Eiseniibacteriota bacterium
TGGTGGAGGCTGGACCGAACATCACCGCCCCCCTCTGCAGCCCAACGGGCAGGTGACGATCAGCCACCTCGGGATCGCCGTGATGGTGCGGATACCGTGGAACGAGACCAACCGCCCGCATAAGTTTCAAGTTGAGATCCAAGACCTTGACGGGACGTCTCTCATGAAGGTCGAGGGCGACCTCAACGTCGGCCGCCCCGCGCAGATCGTGCCAGGCACTGCTCAGCATGCCTGCATGGCAATCACTGGTGACCTTGCGTTCCCCCGCGCCGGAGGCTACGTGCTTCGAGGCGTTCTGAATGGAGATATGGCCTCGCTCCGCACATGGGAGTTCCGCGTACACGACCTCGCGATCGTCCCCCCGCCGCAGCAGCATCAGTAACCCCGTGACGCCCCGGATCAGCGAGGCGGCCTATGTGTGCTTCCAGGCAATGCGAGCTAGCGCTCGGAAAGCGGTCGCGTATGCGGAGGAGGCGGGCGACGGGTGGGATCGAGAGGAGCTGGTTGTCGACGCCATCGCGAATCGAGTGAGTGAAGTCGCCGAGCTTGCGAAGTACCAGTTTCCAGCCGAAGAGAAGGACACCTATCCGCAGGTCCCATGGGACGACCTCGCATCAGCTCGAGAGTTCTTCACTCGTGAATACACCAGGCTCGATTCAGACCGGTTGCGCGAGTTGGTCGAGAGTGCGCTGCCTGACCTGATCGACGCGATCAACGAGCTCGGAATCTCGGTCGTGACAGACGACGACGCCTCCGATCTGGACATCTGAGCTTTAAGGTCTCTACGAAGCTCCTGCGTTGAGAATCCAATTGATCATGAACAGGACGTATCTCGGTTGCGCCGTCAGGTAGAAGTCCGGATTTTCGCGGCCCTCCTGGAACACGACCACCGCGTCCGAATAGCACTCGACGTGAAGCAACTTCGTAATAGGGATGTTCGCGGATTTCACCCTTCCAATGAATGCAATGCGCTGATTGGTTACTACGAGCGAGCCTGAGTCGAGTCTGCCGAGAAACTGCTGCTGAATTGGATGGCCGTGAAAGGAACCGACCCGATACCGAATGCCCGTGTGTCCGATGGGAAAACTGAAGCCTTGACTTCCGCCGACCCATTGACGCCGAGTCTGCTGTCGCGCTAGGGTCGCGGGCGCGACCACGCACGCCCGCTCTCCTCGTTTCAGGATCACCGGGCTTTGAACTTCCTGAGGCCCATAGGTCTTCAGGTAAGCGGCGACATACGGCGCATCGAAGCCCATCTCGTGTTCAGCCTGGGTTCGGCGCTTCACTTCTGCGTTGACCGCACTCGCGTCCATGGATAGCGATCCAGTGCGCTCCACCATTGCTTGTGCCTGCGAATCAGCAGCAATGGCTTGGCGGCGAATCGAATCAATTTCTGGCTCGATTGGCTCCGGGCTTAGCCGGGCAATTTGCGCCAATAGCGGGCGAAGCTGCGATTCAACTTGCTGACGGTCGGTCGACAGCTTTCGACCCTCGTTCCAACTCCCAAGCTTGCTGGCTAGTCCGCTTAAGCCGCCGTGCTGTTTGTCGTGGATCGATTGAAGCTCCGCATCGTCGCTCGCAGCCTGCTGTTCCAGCCCCGCAGCCTGCTGTGCCAGCACCGCTACTTGGGGTGAAGGCGACCCCTGCCCAAACCTGGCGGTCAGCTTTCTTCCCGCTTGAACCCAAAGGTCTTCGGCCAACGCCCGGAGTGACTTGGTTTGCTCGGCGGCGGCACCTGCCTCCTGTTGAAGGGTTTGGGCCCGAGCCCGGAGACCTGCCAGATCGAGCAGCGTGACTGTCCCGCCTTCCATGTCAACGACTTGCAGCGCTTGACCTGCATCCGGAGACATCCGAGGCAACTCAGCCAACAGTGTTGCTACGGGGAGTAGAGGGGGCGCAATTCACCGCCGTGATAGGAGCAAGCGCCCTGCACACCACCAGAGTGACTGTACGTTCCGTCTTTGCACTGATCGACATATCCGTTGGTGGATTTCCAAAAGCTGGGTATGCAGTTGAAGTAGGCGCAGAAATTGCTGGGCGGGCTGTAGATCAGTTTTCCCCCGCAGAAGTTGTAACCCCACGGATTCGCCGGGGCGCCGCAAGTGTTCGGCACCGGTGGTGGCGGTGGCGGTGGGGGTGGGGGTTGAGGCGGCCCTTGAGATGCGACCACTATCGGCGATGGCGATGGTGTAGGCGTTGGCGAGGGGGATGGCGATGGGCTTGCCGTAGCGACCTTGGTAGGCGACGATTTTGTAATTGCCAAGGGTATATCCGAAGGTCGGACCTGGGCAATTTGCGGGCCACTGGAGCTGTCCGCCGAAAGCGCAATCGCGACGGTGGTCGCTCCAAGCAAGAGCAGTACGCCGAATCCGCCCACGGCTAGCTTCCAGCCAGCTCCCGTTCGAAGCCAAGAAATGTCCTGAAACGGGTTTACACGGCCCGGCTGGACCGGCGGGGGTGGCACGGCAATCCACTGAGTGCCGTCCCATTTCCACTTGCCATCTGGCGAGACCTGCCCTATCACCACTCTCCCTACCGGCTAGCGCCCCGTACCGCGCTGCCCGCCTACTATGCGTTAAGCCAAGGCTTTCTGCCGATCTGAAAAGGGCCAGTTTGGGCTTACAGTTGCGATCATGAGCACGGAGGAGATCCTTCTGGGCGCAGCCCCGACCCGGGCCTGGACCCGCGGCCGCGTAGCAGCATTTGTCCAGCGCCACGCCCTGGCATGGGAGCTGGTCATGGCGGCCTTGACCATCGTCTATGTGGTGGTGGCATTTCTCCAGGACCAGGGCTCTAGCGGGCCCGTGCTACTTGCCACTCAACTCCTCGCGGGATTCTTTGTGATCGAGTTCAGCCTCAGGCTCTACGACTCGCCCTCACGTCGTGTTTACCTCCGCAATCACTGGCTCGACATAGTCACCTGCATTCCGGTCGTCGGCTCCTTCCGAGTCCTGAGATTGGTTCGCCTGTTGGCTTTTGTCAGGCTCGGCGCCAATCTCAGAGCCTTTGGCCTCGGCGCGGCGGCGAGTGAACGCGTCTATGGAGGCGCGGGCCTTTGGGTTCTCGCGCCTGTTCTGCTTGTCGTGTGGGTCGCCGCTGCTTATGGCTTCTACACGCTCGAGGGAGGCGTCAACCCTAATATCAAGACTTTCGGCGACGCTCTCTATTTCGCCCTTGTCACCGCGAGCACAGTGGGATACGGCGACGTCACTCCGGTTACATCGGAGGGCAAGGTCCTAACCGGGCTCGTCATTTTTGTTGGGATCGGCCTGCTTGGGTTTGGTTCAGCCCAACTGACCGCCAAGCTGCTGCCTCAACGCAACGAAGTGGCCGAACTCAAGGCGACGGTGGATCGCCAATGCCAGATGCTTGAAGATCTCAACACTCGGCTGGCTGGGGTGACCGGTTTACTCGAGCAGCAAGCGAAGGGCGCCCTATCCCACGAAGCCGGCCACGAGGTTCCGCAGCTCGTCTAGCCCGTAGCGGTATTTACGCATGCGATCTTCAGCGGCCAAGCCGGCATGAAAATGGAACTGGAGGTGCCCTCGACCGTCATCCCAAGCGAAGTCGCGCAGCTCCATCGACGGGATCAGCAGGAACTCCTCGTGGAACCGTGATTCGTCCCGGTGCCAGCCGAGCACCACAAAGTACGTGGTCGGCCACGGCCGGAAGCTAGATCCAAGAACCGAGACGGTGGCCCGGAGCCGAGCCTGCTCGACATCCACGGTCTTGATCTGCAGTCCGACCACCCGCCGGCTGACGAGGTGCTGCACGGCCAGCTCGACCGTTTCGCTATCCGGATAGGGGCGAAACAAATTCAGGTCGAAGTCCTCAGTCAAACGGCGCACCACTTCGGACTCGCCGAGGGATCCCAGGTCGCTTCGCCATTCAGGTCGCGGCTCCGCGGGCGCTTCTTCCACGCCGCCCTCCAACGGAACTCCAAAGCGCTCGGCCATTCGTTCCGTCGGCACCAGCCACGGCAGCCACCGGCTGTCCGACCGCGGCCGCATGCCGAAATACATCGAGTACACCGGGTCCCCATCGTTCGACGACAGGCTGGCCAGCGCCTTGAAATCGGGAACCGGGACCACCAACGTCGTCGGGCCCATTCCTCCTTCGACCAGCTCTCCACCCACGATCACGACGTCGTCGTGGGCCAGGCTGTTGGCCCAGACCACGATGTGAACCTCGCCATCGACCAGCTTCGAGCGGTCCTTTACCTGGATCGGGATGTAGACCCCGTCTGTCACCCGGTGCACCAAACCGTCCACCCCGCGATCCGCCGTCGGCAGAAACACGTGCAGCCGCCCCCGCGACTGCTCCGTAATCGCCGCCCAAACCCGAAACTCGAACGTCTGCCCCGAGGCGCTGGTCTGGCGACCCGTCCACGGCCCCTCCACGAACCCAAACATATAGAAGAGCCCCACGCGAGATTTCCCCGCGCAGGGCTCAGAGGAAGGGAGGAGTTTCGTGTTATGAAGTGGGCAGACTTAAATGAAATCGTCTCAGAATCGGTTCGGCACCGTACAAATGAGGTAGATGCGCTGCGGGCGCCCCCTAACTCATAAGCATCCATTCACCCGCCTTTCGTTCGGTCCGGCCTACATTTGCGGGCGCGGGATTTCCGCATCACTGCAAAGGGGTTTCATGGAGGAAGCAGCCGATGTCTCGATCTTCACGACGCGTCCTCGCCTTCGCGATCGGTTCGTTCATGGTCATGGCGGCGGGACCCATCTTCACCGCGATCCAGGTCGGCGCCAGCGATGGCAATGACAAGGAGCGGCTCGGCGGGCTCGCCGGCATCCATCACCTGGTCGTCATCTACGACGAGAACCGCAGCTTCGACAACCTTTACGGCTTTTTCGACGACGCGAACGGGATCGATCCCCAGGACGAATCGCTGACCCCACAGGTCGACCTGGACGGCAATCCGTACACCTGCCTGCCGCAGGCCTCGCCGCAGCTCACGAGTGCGTGCCTGCTCAACCAGCCGTTCGACATCACGAAGTACATCCCCGCCAACAAGCCAACCATCGACCTCGTGCACCACTTCTACCAGGAGCAGGTCCAGATCGACGGCGGCAAGATGGACAAGTTCGTCGCGGTCAGCGACGCCAAGGCCTTGGCCATGGGTTACTACCCAACTGAACCGCTGCCGGTCGCCAAGGAAGCCGCGAAGTACGTCCTTCAGGACAACTTCTTCCACGCGGCATTCGGCGGTTCATATCTCAACCACCAGTGGTTGATCTGCGCGTGCACTCCCGCTTACGCGAATGCGGTGCATGACGGCGGCCCCAACGACCTGCACACTGTTCTTGGAGCGAACGGGCTACCCGTGAGCGGAAAGGACAAGCAGCTCACCACGCAGGCCACCGGCGACTACGCGATCAACACGATCTTCCCCCCGTACGCGCCAACCGTCGGGACCAAGATCCCGGCCTTCCACAACACCAACATCGGCGACAGGATGACCGCCGGGGGCGTGAGCTGGAACTGGTACTCGGGCGGCTGGAATGATGCCGTCGCAGGCAAGAATCCGAACAAATTTCAGTACCACCACCAGCCCTTCAACTACTACGCCAACTACGCGCCCGGCACTCCGGGCCGCGCGCACCTGAAAGACGAGACTGACTTTTTCGCCGCCGCGAGAGCGGGAACGCTGCCCGCTGTCTCATTCGTGAAGCCGGTCGGCGTCAACAACGAGCACCCGGGCTACACCGACCTGCTCACCGGCCAGCAGCACACAGTTGACCTGATCGACGCAGTCCGCAAGGGCCCCAACTGGAAGGACACCGCGATCGTCATCACTTACGACGAGAACGGCGGCTTCTGGGACCACGTCGCCCCGCCAACCAATCCCATGCACTCCGACAAGTGGGGACCTGGCACCCGCGTGCCCTCGATCATCATCTCCCCGCTCGCCAAGCGGCACTTCGTGGACCACACGGTCTATGACACCACCTCCATCCTCACGACGATCGAGCACCGCTGGAACCTGGCTCCGCTTGGCACCCGCGACGCCAACGCCAACGACTTCCGCCGCGCCTTCAAGCTCGGCGAAGGGGCGTGCGACTAGTCACCACTCCTCCCCGGTGGCGGGGGCCCGATCGCCGGGCCCCCGACCGAGCCCCTCGCAAGTTTTGCGGGGGGCTCTCCGTTTACAGGGCCAAAGGAGGGGCCTGACTTGATCACGACTATCGTCACTTTCCTTACGGAAAAGATCGTCGCCGTAGTCATCACCACCATCGTTGTGATCGCTGCCGTGCCGACTCTCATCGTCGCGATCAACGGCAACACGATCACCATCACGCCGGGCCCGGTGGCGTCCTCCACTCGCCACGGCGACGACGAGGATCGCGCCCGCTTGGTCCTCGAGGTCAAGACGGCCGGCGACACTATCGTCTTCCAGATCAACAGCGAAGAGGCAAACTGCGACTCGCAGATCAGCCAGCTCTCATCCGTGTCGAAGCTCAACGCCGCGACAACCCAGGCCGCTCTCGAGCGGGGCAAGGCGAGGATCCACGACTCCGCGCTGCCGTACCTGAACCAGATCAAGGCCGAAGAGGACGAGTTCGAGCACCTCAGCGTGATCAGCGTCTCGACCACCCAGACCTATCTGATCCGCATCGCCAACATCCAGGTGACAGCTCTTGGTGAAGACAGCCACTCCGGCCTGTTGATCACGACGTGCCAGTCGATCCTGGTCGAGATTCGCCAGATCATCGTCATCGTCGTCCCCACCGAGCACGACATCGATGACGACATTCGGACGATGCCTTAGATGACAACCACAACTCCACCCAGGAGCAGGGCCTCCTCCACCACTTCGACTCCAGAGGCCTTTGCTTCAACCGCCCCGGCGAGCCCCCTCCCTGATTTGCTCGCCGGGCTCCGGTGGGGGGCCCGCGAGTACATCGCGGCCGTCGCCGCGCTCGTTCTCATCGACATCTTCGCCGGCTGGTCTTACCTGTCGAGCTACTTCGGCTTTTTCCGCATACCGGTCGAAGGCCTCGAGCTGAGCATGCCCGAAGTCCTCGGCCAGGGCCTGCGGTCGATCCTTCTACCGCTGACCGTCGCCTTCTTTTCCTTCCTCGCGCCCAGTCGCCATCTTCGCCAGGGGGCCGCCGCGATCGGCGTCTATCTGCTCTTTCTCGCCGCTGTCGCGCTGGGCAACCACTGGGCTTCGCCCGGTTCGGTCGCCGCGCAGCTGGCGGCCTCCATCGCCATCGGCGGCCTTGTGTTCGCGATTCGCCTAGGTTTCGGCAAGCAGCGAGGCCAGCGCCTGGTCATGGGCGCGGTCGGCGTGCTGCTTCTGATCTCGATCCCCATCGCGACCGGCACTCTCGATGCCACCCAGAAGGCGAGCGCCAAGGACACCACCCTGCTCATCGTCACGAGCAGCCCGATCCTGCCCCTCGCCACTCCGTCGAATGGCCAGTTCGCCACCTCCAACTATGTCCTGTTGCGGGAGAGTGACACCCGGATCTGGATTTTCCGGATCGGCGGCCAGAACGCCTACTCGATCTCGAAGAGCAACCTCCTCTACATTCGCTACTAACTAGCTCTCTCCTTCCGTTCGGGGGAGAAAGGTGGAACGATCCCCAGTGGCGGCCGTTACACCGGCATCAAGACGGCCCTGGCTTTGCTGGCGCTCGTCATGCTGAGCTGCTCTCAAACCGGCACTTCAACCGCGACAGCACCACCATCATCGGGTTCTTCCTCGCCATCGCCCGCCGGGAGCTCGCCACTTTCCACCGTGGACTTCTCCTGCAGGCTGCCAGTGGTTGTTGGCAACAAGGCCGGCGACGGTTATGAGTACGAGGGTGGTTTCATCAAGTTCCCGGCTGCAGCCTACACAGCTGATCCGGCGGGAGTGATTCGCCGGCCTCCGGGACAGGATGTTTTCGCCACGTCCGCCAGCCCGACGCTCAAAGGAGTGCAGCAAAACGGCCCGCCCTTTTACGACTCAGCGGTCAAACGCTGGGTGCCCGCCAATTCAGCTCAGTCCAGCTCAGACGGGCTCAGCTATGCCTACACCACTGGTGTCGCCCAAAGACTTCAGATCCATATCGTCGACGCTCGCACTGGCGTCGAAAAGATCTATGAAACCGAACTTGAGACCTATAACTTTGTGGCTGACTACGACAAGGGACTCGTGTACCTGACGGGGACCGGCCTTGGCGGACCTGGGTACGGCGTCTGGGCATTCGATCCGGCGGCCGGAAGCGCTCACCGGGTGAGCGCGTCAGGCGGAGTGTTTGCGATCAGGGGCGGATTTGCATGGCTGGGTAGATTTGACCCGCGAGATAAGCCCCCACAGGGATACCACGAGCTTGCGCCGATAAACACCATCGTTCGTATGGCTCTGGCGACCGGCGCCGAAACAGTCTGGTACTACCAACCCGGACAGTACCTTGAGTTGAGCGGTTTCGATGGCCGAGGCAACCCGGTTATCAGCCTCCCCGCCGGCCAGCAGTCGTATGACGCTACGGAGTTGAGGTTGGTTCCGCAGCCCGCCACATCTGGCGTGGTTGTTTCTCCAGGCGACATCTATCTGTCACCGCCGGAAGGCGATGGTGATCGAATCTGGTTTGGCGGCAGGAACGGCATCTACCTGTATACGCAGAGTCGAGGACTCGTCAAGGTCTTCAATTTCAATGGAAACGCGGACCTGAAGATGTTCCCGGCGGGCTACTGCGTTTGAGTTTCCGTCCCGTAGGCGCCAACGGGGCGTTTCGCTAGTACGAATTGCGTCCCTCTGGCACCAACGGGGCGCTATTCGGTCAGACCTCAGCCGACCAGCCGGATCGTCCAGAAGTCGCGCGACAGGTCGGGCTGGAGCAGGTACGAGTAGGGAAGGGTGAAGTAGCCCGCCATGCCCCACGCCTCACCCCACGAATTGCGCACCAGAAACCACTGATGCGAGTCCTCGTAGCCCACCGCCATCACCGCATGCCCGCCGATCGCCCGCTCGGCCCCGCCCGGCATCGGCGCCCGCCCGGTCCGCGCGACCTCCTCACTCTCAAAGCTCTCGTAGACGGTGAATCCGAAGATGAATGGATAGCCCGACGCCAGGCACCCCTTCATCTGGTTCAGGACGGGGACCACGCTCTGGTAAGAGATCGCCCGGTCGAGCTTTGCGTCCTCGTACGCCTGGGCGGGCGGCGCCACCGCGAACTTCGCGATGTCGTACGGCCACTCGGGCTCCGGGCACACGCCCTGGCTCGCGACCGACTTGATGCCGTCGCGCAGCATCGCGCCGCTGTCCGAGCGCACCGTCCCTTCGATCACGCGCTCGTTGTAGTAGATGAAAAGACGCGACGGCACGAAGTCCGGCAGGCTCTGCTTGAGCCGGTCGAACTCGATCGCCGCCCCGATCGCGTTCGCGGTGCAGCTGCCCAGCGCGCCCTGGTTGTAGACCGCCGGGCACTTCGCGCGCAGGTCGGCACTGGGCGGAAGGTCGGCGAGGAACCGTGGCGGAGCCGCGTAGAGATGGTCGCGCTGGTCGGGCTCGTCCGGGATCCAGCCGTACCCGGCTATCTTCCGCGGTTCCGTCATAGATACACCCAGCTGGGAACGCTCGGCCCCGCGCCGACGTAAATGCTCACGCCTTTCTTGAAGCGGTGACCCTCCAGCACGATCGCGGTCGCGCGCGTGTGTCCTTCCATGATCACAAGGTGCCCATCCGGTCGCTGAAGGCAGATCACCTCGGGCAGCTGCGGCACGGGATTGGATTCGCTGATCTTCAGCGCGAGCGCCAGGACGATCATGTTCGTCAGGTCGCCGGTGAACACGTGGCCGACGTTGTCAGCGCCCTCCGCGACCTTCCGCGACACCGGAGCCAGTGCGGACCATGCGGGATGTCGGTTCGCGTACAGCAGCTCGCCGATCTCGAGGCTCGACGCCCGCTGCTTGCGCCACTGAATGTCGTTCCCCAGCCCCTCGAAGCTCAGCGTGCCCAGGCCGAAGCCATGCGTCTTGGCGATGATCTGCCGGCGCAGCGCGTTCTGTTCGGCGTCACCGAGGTTCGGCTTGCGCGCGGCCTTCAGCACCTGCGCCAGATAGACGGGGTTCGGCGGCTCGCCGGCGATGTACTGCTGGAACGCGACCGACTCGATCTCGGCCTGCAGCCACGCGAGAATCACGTGATCCTCGCTCGCCACCCCCTGGTCTTCCATCGCGACAAAGACTAGCTGCACGCGGCAGATCTCCTGCTTCCCTCAAACTATTCGACTGATGGCCGCGTCAAAAACTCACAAGTGGGTCTACCAGTTCAGCGAAGGGTCCGCCAAAATGCGAGACCTTCTCGGCGGCAAGGGCGCCGGCGCGGCCGAAATGACGCGCGCGGGCATGCCCGTCCCGCCCGGCTTCACCCTCACCACCGAGGCGTGCCGCGAGTACTACGCCCGCGGCCGCAAGTTCCCCGAAGGGTTGTGGGAGCAGGTGCTCCGCAACCTCAAGACCCTCGAGAGGAAGGCCGGCAAGCGCTTTGGAGACCCACACGACCCGCTTCTCGTCAGCGTCCGCTCGGGCGCCAAGTTCTCGATGCCCGGAATGATGGATACCGTCCTCAACCTGGGCCTCAACGAGGAGACAACGAGCGGCCTGGCAGCGCTCACCAAGAACGAGCGCTTCGCCCTCGACTCGAGGCGCCGCTTCATCCAGATGTTCGGCAAGACGGTCAAGGGAATCGACGGCGACAAGTTCGAGCACGCGCTGCAGCAGGCGAAGAAGGCGGCCGGTGTCAAGACCGATCCCGAGCTCAAAGCGGAGGACCTCCGCAAGCTCATCAAAGTCTTCCTCGACACATATAAGAAGGAGACCGGGCACGACTTTCCGTCCGACCCGGTCGTCCAGCTCCGCGAGGCGATCGAGGCGGTGTTCCGGTCCTGGAACACGGACCGCGCGAAAACTTACCGGCGCATGGAGCGCATCCCGGACGACCTCGGCACCGCGGTGAACGTGCAGATGATGGTGTTCGGCAACATGGGCAAGACGTCGGGCACCGGCGTCGCGTTCACCCGCAACCCCATCTCTGGCGCCAAGGAGCTGTACGGCGACTACCTCCCCAACGCGCAGGGCGAGGACGTGGTCGCCGGCGTGCGCGACACGCTGCCGATCAAGGCGCTGAAGCGCCTGATGCCCAAGGTCTACGCAGAGTTCGAGGGCTACGCCCGCAAGCTCGAAAAGCACTACCGGGACGTGCAGGACCTCGAGTTCACCATCGAGCGGGGCAAGCTCTGGATGCTGCAGACCCGTTCGGCCAAGCGCACCGGCGAGGCGGCCGTGAACATCGCCGTCGACATGGTCGGCGAGCGCCTCATCACCAAGAAGGAAGCGGTCGCCCGCATCGAACCGCGCCAGCTCGAGCAGCTGCTGTTCCCGCGCGTCGACCCCAACGCCAAGGTTCACGCGATCGCCAAGGGCGTGCCGGCGTCACCGGGCGCCGCATCCGGCGCGGCGGTGTTCGACGCGGACACCGCGGTCGAGTGGGGCAAGAAAGGCAAGGCGGTGATCCTCGTCCGGGTCGAGACCAACCCCAACGACGTGCACGGCATGGTCGAGGCGAAGGGCATCCTCACGCAGACGGGCGGTACGGCAAGCCACGCGGCCCTCGTCGCGCGCGGGATGGGCCGGCCATGCGTCGTCGGCGCGAGCTCGATCAGCGTCGACGTCCGCAAGCGGATGTTCTCGGCCGACGGCACGACGATCAAAGAAGGCGAGGAAATCACCATCGACGGCACCACCGGCGAGGTGTACGTCGGCAAGGTCCCGACGATCGAGGCGCAATCGCTCAACAAGCACCGCTCCGCAAGCGCGATCCTGCGCTGGGCTGACACGTTCCGCCGCCTCGAGGTTTGGGCGAACGCCGACTATCCCCGCGACGCGATCAAGGCCCGTGAGAACGGCGCGCAGGGCGTGGGCCTGTGCCGCACTGAGCACATGTTCATGGAGCAGGACCGGCTGCCGATCGTGCAGGCCATGATCATGGCCACCACGACGGAAGAGCGAGAGAAGCAGCTGGCGCTGCTGCTTCCGATCCAGCGTGGAGACTTCGAGGGCATCTTCCAGGCGATGGCCGGGCTGCCGGTGATCATCCGGCTCATTGACCCGCCGCTGCACGAATTCCTGCCAAGCCTCGAGGAGCTGATCCGCGAAATCACCGAGCTCAAGGTCACGGGCAAGAACGCGGCGCGACTGAAGAGGCTCGAGAAGATCATGGCCCGGGTCGAGGAGCTGCACGAGGCGAACCCGATGCTCGGCCTGCGCGGAGTGCGCCTCTCGATCCTGTTCCCCGAGATCACGCGCATGCAGGTGCGGGCGATCATGGAAGCGGCCTGCGACTTGCGCAAGAAGAAGGTCGATGCGAAACCGGAGATCATGATCCCGCTCGCCGGCACGCTCGCGGAAGTGCGCAGCGCGCACCAGGAGCTGAAGCCGGTAGTCGAAGCGGTGCAGAAGGAAAAGGGCGTTCGCGTGCCCTACAAGTTCGGCACCATGATCGAAATCCCGCGTGCGGCGCTCACCGCGGGCGAGATCGCGGTCGAGGCCGAGTTCTTCTCCTTCGGCACCAACGACCTGACGCAGACGACGTTCGGCTACTCACGCGACGACGCCGAGCGGCACTTCATCGTCAGGTACCTCGAGCAGAAGATCCTGCCGCGCAACCCGTTCGAGACTATCGACGAGAACGGCGTCGGCCGGCTGATGGCGATTGCGGTGACCGAAGGGCGCAAGACGCGGCCGAAGATGGAGATCGGGATCTGCGGCGAGCACGGGGGCGACCCCGAGTCGATCCACCTGTGTCACTCACTCGGCCTGAACTACGTCTCGTGCAGCCCGTTCCGCGTGCCGGTGGCGCGCCTGGCGGCGGCGCAAGCGGCGATCGGCAACTCCTCCAAGGAATAGGGAGACGGGCGCGGAAAGAAGTTAGCTCGCCTTTGGGACTTTGATGCCTCGCATCGAATTGAGGTCCGGCCTCTTCCTGCCGAGGTAATCGCCAAGACTCCCGTCCGGTGCCACCTCATAGAACCCGGATCGCGGCCCGCTTGCCGCGTATAGGCCGCCGATCACCTCGAGGAACAGCGCGGTCAGCGCCACCGTCCACGGAGCACTTAACGCCCTGGTGGCGATGACCACCGCGAAGCCAACCACCATGATCCCGCCGCCGATCAACAGTCGCCTCTTGTCGGTGACCAGCGCCACGGGGCGACGGCCCGGAGCGGAGCCGTCCGGGACCCAAAGGCGCTGCACCCACAAATCAGACGAAACCTTGGTTCGGTCAAGCATCGCGCGCTTGACACTCTAGAGAGTGCTGGCCCGGCACCTCCGGACCCGCGGGTAAATTCCGCTCGATTCCGCCCCTTTTGCGCGACCGGGGCGTTTAGCAGGCGAAAATTCCGGCCCTTTGGATCAAACGGGGCGAAATCGAGGAGCGAAAACCTAGTGCGGCCCTCGCGACTCCGCCTCACGCGACCGCCGCCAGTGCTCCTCGGCCTCAGCCCCATCGCCCCGAAGCTCTGCCACCTTCGCCAGCGCCCGCCACGTCCACCCCGGCAGCTGCCGGTCGCCGAGCTCCTCCGCGATCCGGATCGCGAAGCGCAGGTCTTCCTCGGCCTCGTCCAGCCGCCCCAGCTCGCGCTTCGCGATGCCCCGCGCGGCCCGCGCGTCCGCCAGCTCCCAACGAGCCCCGAGGTCGGCAAAGATCGCGATGCCGCCATCGAACCACGGCAGCGCCTCTTCGTAGCGGCCGAGGTCGTGCAGCACGCGGCCCTTTTGCACTGACGTGTTGGCGACACTGAACTGATCGCCGGTCTCGGCGGCCAGCGCGCTCGCTTCATCGATCAGCTTCAGCCCCGCTTCGTGATCGAACATCTCGCTCCGGTTGATCGAAAGGGCCGTGAGCGCCCGAACCCGAGCCCAATGGTCCTTCGGGTCGACCATCTCGAGCGCACGCCGCCAGATCACTTCGGCTTTGTCAAATTGGCCGCGCGTCCACGGCACCCAGCCGGCAAACAGCAGCGTCCGGACGATGGCCCATGAATCGCCCACCTTCTCCGCCGCGTTCAGCGACCGATCGAGCAGCTTCTCCGCCTTGTCGACGTCCGCCTCGTAGTTGATGGCGATGTCGCCAAGGAACCTCAGTGCGAGTGCCAGCGCGAACGCGTCGTCGTTAGCCTCGGCGAGGGTGACGGCACGAGTCAAAGCTTCTGTCGCCAGACGATATTCGGCGAGCCAGTAACGCGCCTCCCCCAGACCCGCCAGGATCCGAGCCTCGCGCACACCCCACCGGCTTTCCGAGCCGGACATGATGAGCGCGCGATCATAGCGATCGATCGCGGATCGGATCTCCATCCGCCGGCGCGCGCGGTCGCCGGCGACCAGCAGAGCATCGGCCGCCCGCTCGGGGGCGGTGCGGTCGTTCGGGTCCAGGTCGAGCGAAGCCAGAGCAGCGAGCTCGAGATGGTCGGCGGCATGCCACTGATGGCCGTTGCCCAGCAGGTATTCGGCGATCAGGGTGTGAAGGCGGACCCGCTCTCGTTTCGGAAGGCTCGCGTACGCGACCTCTTTGAGCGTCGCGTGGCGCATCCGCCAGATCGACGCCCCGGATTTCAGCTTGTCACGCACGATGACCTCGGCGTCCTCCAGCTGTTGGAGCTCATCGATATTGCCGGCTGGATCGACCACGGCCAGCTCGCCCAGGTCGAAGTCGTACATGTACGCGGATGCCCGCCGCGCCAGCTCACGCAACCGCGGGGGCAGGGCGTCCAGACGCGCGCTGATGACCGCCTGCACCGTCGGGGGAATTTGCTTGCGTGCCCCGCCGGGGGTCCCGTCGCTGTGCGGCAAGAGCATGCCGGTCGTTTCGATGATGAAGAACGGGTTCCCGCCCGCGCGCTCGGCGATCTCCACCGCCTGCTGGTCCCCGATATGGCCGCTCCCGGCATGACGGACGAGATGGATCGAGTCCTCTCGTGAAAGCGGATTCAATCTGAGCAGCACCGCGTTCCCGGTGGTCGATCCCCAGCTTGACCTCAGCACAAGCAGGTCGGGACGTGCCAGCGCCAGGATCAACGCGCG
The DNA here is from genome assembly GCA_035300725.1 of Candidatus Eiseniibacteriota bacterium. Classification (GTDB taxonomy): domain Bacteria; phylum Chloroflexota; class Dormibacteria; order Dormibacterales; family Dormibacteraceae; genus Palsa-870. Next base: position 15,082 of record DATGVE010000004.1, read on the forward strand.
GCGAGGTCCGCTCCTCCCCGGTGCCGCAAGGCGCTCGATGAGGTCGAGCATCGGGGGCTGTAAAGCGTGCGCGTCCTCGAACACGAGGATCACCGGGTGATCGCGAGCCATTCGGTCCATGACGGCGACAAAGCCCGCTTGCACGTCGTTGACGAAGGCCGTCTCGTCACGCTGCTCGGCCAGTCCGAACAGCAGAGCAAGTCGCTGGGTAGTGCGATCCGCATCTGCTGCATCGCTCCATCGGTCCACCAGCTCGCGCAGCAGCCGGCGGACCTTCTCCGGCGGGTCGCCCGCATCGATTCCCGCCAGGTCCCCGATGATGGCCGCTGCCGGGGAGAACGCGCCGGTGTCGGTGTGGGACCGAGACTGCCCGCGGAGCACGGTCACCGACGCCCCGACGCCTGCCGCGAACTCGTCGGCCAGGCGCGATTTGCCCACGCCGGCCTCGCCGACAACAGTCACGAGCACTGGACTGCCCGCCGAGCTTGCCAGGCCGAGACTCTGCTCGAGGATGACCTGCTCGTTGGTGCGCCCGACGAATGGGATCGTGCGCCGTGCCGAACGCATCGTGAGCCCCTCGACCGCGTAAGCGTCGAGCGAAGAATCGAAGCCCTTGGCGCGGATGTGGCGTCGCCGTCCGTAAGACACTTTGTCGGCGGTCAGGGCGTGGGTGGTGGTTCCCCCGAGGATCTCGCCAGGCTGCGCTGCGGCCTGCAGCCTCTGAGCCACGTTCACGACCGGCCCGGTCACCAGCACCTGGCCGCTCGGATTCCGCCCCATGGCCGCCTCTCCGGATTCGATCCCGATCCGGACCTCGAGCGGTTCGTCGAGCCCTGCCTCCTGTCCAATCTGGCGCGTGCGAGAGCGGATCGCAAGGCCGGCGCGAACTGCCCGGAGCGCGTCGTCCTCGTGCACGGTCGGCAATCCGAAGACCGCCAGCACAGCGTCGCCGATGAACTTCTCCGGCCTGCCTCGGAGCGCCAGGAGCTCCTCGGAGGTGGCGCTGAAGAACCGCCCCAGGATCTCCCGCGACCGCTCGGGGTCGAGCCGACTGCCCAGGCCGGTCGAATCGACGATGTCGGCAAACAGGACTGTCACCATCTTCCGCTCCTCGGTGCCGACGAGCGAGCCGACCGAAGCCCCGCAGTTCGGGCAGAAGCGGGCGCCGCTCGGGAGGGGGCGGCCGCACACAGAGCACACCATGACCAGCACAATATGCTGCAACCAATGGCCCATTCCAAGGCGCAAGCCCTCAAAGGCGTCCCGCTCTTCTCGAAGCTGTCGAAGAAGGAGCTGGAGTTCGTCGCCGGCCACGGCGACGAGGTCGAGGTCAAGGCGGCCACGAAGCTGACGACGCAAGGGAAGCCGGGCGACTCGTTCTACGTCATCCTCGACGGCGAGGCGGTGGTGGAGATCGACGGCGAGTCGCGGCGCACCCTGAAGGCGGGCGACTTTTTCGGCGAGATCAGCATGCTGGATCGCGGCCCGGCCACCGCGACCGTCAGGACCAAGACCGAGTCAAAGCTGCTGGTCATGAGCCATTCCCAGTTTCGGGACACGATCAAGGCCAGCGACACCCTGCTGGTGAAGGTCCTGCTCGCGATGGGGGAGCGGCTGCGCGCCGACCTGGCGAAAGCCGAACGCCGCCGCTAAGCCTTCCCTTCGCGCAGCTGCGCGACAGTCTTCGCGATGCGCTCCTTCCTCACATCCGGGTTCTTCACGTCGATCGGCGTGACCAGGACCCTCTTTTTGCTGTAAGACAACCCTTCGAAGAATTTCTTAGCCTTGGCGTCGCGGCTGAGCGCGGCCGCGAAATCAATCGGAAGCTCGACCTCTCTCGGCGCGGTGTCCAGCTCGAGGTCCACATCGACCATGTCGCCGGCCGCCACTCCTGCGCCCTCCCGGAACACCGGGGGCATGCCGACCATGAACTTCCCGCCCATCACCGCCACCGTGCTGCGGTAGGTGAAGCCGTTGATGGTGGCGCGGACCGGTGGCCGCTTGCTCGAACCGAGAGCGGCCACCACCTTCGCCGGAACTTCAATTCCCGCCGCGGTCTTTCCGGCCGCCAGGATCTTGGTCCGAAATCTCATCGCTTTAAGCTTTCGCCGTCTTCGGCGCGTTCAGCGTCTTCGGCAACCCGTTCGGCTGAGTCGGCCGCTGCGTGATCCGGATGTTGTTGCCGAAGGGGTCGCGCACGCCGAAGTCGGTGCCATAAAAGTGTTCTTCCGGCAATGACGTGATCTCGACATTGCGCGCCTTGAGGGTCTCGTAGGTCTTCATGGCGTCGTCCGTGACGAGGCCGAGAGTGAAACCGGTCGCTCCCTTGGTCACGATCTCGCGGACCTGGTTCGCGGTCTTCTCGTCCATCGCTGGCGGGCCGGGCAGCTCGAGAAGGACGTCACGCCCGGGCTGCGCCGGCACTCCGACGGTCACCCAGCGCATGAAGCCGAGGTCCATGTCGTTGGTGAGCTCCATGCCGAGCGTGTTGACGTAGAAATCGATGGCCTTGTCGAGGTCGAGGACGAAGATTTGCGAGTAGTTGATCGACTCGAACATTGTGAGTTTCTCCTTGGTGGGTGTTGGTTTCATCAAGTTCGATCCTAGGTTCCGCTGGATCGCTTGGCTTCTCCAAAACTGCTAGGTCTCGTCCACTGCATGACGAAGCAGGTTGGCAGGGCGATGATCTCTTTGCGTGAGCGGTAATCGGTTGGCGACATGCCGACGATGTCGCGAAAGGTCCGGCTGAATGTGCCCAGGCTGGTGAAGCCGGAGTCGAGGCAGACGTCGGTCACGCTCTTCTCAGTCTCGCGCAGCATGAACATAGCCCGCTCGACCCGCCGGCGCTGGAGGTAGCGGTGCGGCGTCTCGCCGAAAGTCGACTTGAACGTCCTGATGAAATGGGCCTCGGACACGCATGCGACCTCGGCCAGGTTCGGAATGTCGAGGGGGTGCGCGTACGCGCGATCGATCGCGTCCCGGGCCCGCAGCATCCGCCGGTTCAACTCCTCCACGGCTCGGGTCACATGAGGATGTTAGAGGGGCACCCGGCTTAGACTCGCTCCATGCCCGGATCGAGGCGCCGCAAGGCCATCGCGCTCCTCATCTTTCTGCAGGCGCTTCTTTTTGGTTCGACCACCCCGATCGGTACCTACACCCTTCAGTTCGCCTTTGGCGACTCGACCCTGGGTCTTTTAGGCCCCGGGTGGCATTCCACCGAAGGTGAGCTGGCCCTCGAGCAGGTGTTTGCGCTCGCTGTGGCCCTGATCGTCGGCGTGCTCATCTGGAGGGGACTGCCATTCGCCCTTTACTGTGTGGCCGCTCTTGGCGCGATCAGCGTCCTGTTTGACCTGATTTTCGTCGCCGTCGAGTTTGTGGCGTTCGGCCCGCTTGCGCTCTATTTCCTTGTCGTCTTTCCGCTGCCGACTGTGCCTCCGGCCGCCATCGCGGTGCCAGTTTTGATCCTCTGTATCTCGGTCATCCTCGACGACAGGCGCCTCAGGCGCAAAGCCGCACCCGCGCCATCGCCGCTGTAGCGACCTATTCCTCTAACCCGACAAACCCTTCGGTATTCACCGTGTCACTGAACGCGCTGATCCCATGTTGCAGTGCGGCAGGCAGGGCCTCGAGGGAAGCGTCCGCGAGGATCTCTTCGATCAGCTTTTCCGGCCCCCCGACATACGTGTACGGAAAGTCGACCTCCGACGCCACGCACCATTTGCGGTCGTCAGGCCACCACAAATTCGGGCCGTTCACCTGCCCCGGCGCGTCGTTGATTGGACCTTTGAACAGGATGTACTCCCGACTCAGCAGCCTCACACGCTTCCGCCCCCCACGTACATCCGCGTATCCGTCCCACACGCAGAACCAGCACACGTCCGGCGTCGCCGTGTGACCCGCGAGCAGCTCAACCAACGCTCGAGCCTGTCGTTCGGGCAGGACGCCGGCGCGGGGTTCAAAGGTGTATGCCTGCAGCCGGGTCTCGCGATCGGGCAATGGAATCGAGATCGAGTGGAACTGCATCTCGGGGTGAACCGTCCTGCCGCTCCACTCCGCCACGTCCGACCACCGCACCTCCACCTCTTTCGTTCCCGCCAGCCTCCAGGCTGGGTGGAAGATCCTGACGTACGCCTCGAACCCGCTGGGAACGACTGACCCGACGTCCTGGGCGAATCGATGCAGCCGTTCGCCGATCCAGCCGGCCGCCTCGACCTCGTCGCTTGGAGTCACTTGCCCGACTTTGGGAGGACCACGCCCCTGAGCGTCCAGGGACCTGACACCTTTTGCTGATTCGCGGCGGCGACCGCTGGTGGCGTGATCTTCAAGTTGAGCACCGTGGTGGTCGAGTCCGCATGAGCACCGGCGACGAGCTGCACCCCATAGCCCGAGGCTGTGGCGCCGGGCGACTCAGTCGCTTAGTCTCCAGCTTGATGCTGACCGCCCATGCCTAAACGGCGAGCCGCAACCGGTGCCTACCTGCGAACGGTCGAGGTGACCGTGCCCCAACCGGAGCGGCGCGGTTACCCACTCGACCTGCCGGCTGTCCGCAACGTCGATTCGATCGCCCTCGATCCGCGAATGACGATCTTCGTGGGTGAGAACGGAAGCGGGAAGTCCACTCTCGTCGAGGGTATTGCCGTGGCCGCCGGCTTCAACCCAGAGGGCGGCTCGACCAACTTCAACTTTCGAACGCAGTCTCACCTGCCGGAGCTCGCAACCCACCTGCGCTTGGTTCGGAATCCTACTCGACCGCGCACCGGATTCTTCCTGAGGGCGGAGAGCTTCTTCAACGTTGCCAGCGAGATCGAGCGCCTGGACCTAGAGCAGAGGGGGCTGCCCGGCTCGTCGATCGGTCCAAGCTACGGAGAGCGCGCTCTCCACGAGGAGTCACACGGCGAGTCGTTTATCGCCCTGGTGATGAATCGCTTTGGCCCCGGTGGGCTTTACATCCTCGACGAGCCCGAAGCCGCGCTGTCGCCCACCGGCTGCCTGGCGCTGGTCAAGCGCTTCCACGAGCTGGCGAACGAAGGCTGCCAGTTCATCATCGCGACGCACTCGCCGATCGTGATGAGCTTCCCCGGCGCGCTCATCTATTTATTGCGTGAGTCAGGACCGAAGCAGGTGTCCTGGGAGGAGCTTGACCATGTTCAGATCCTGCGCGAGTTCCTCAACGATCCGCAGATTGTCCTTCGGGTGCTCCTGGCCGAGTCATGAACCGGATTCGTTCCTGTCGCTCTTGATCGACGGCGAACCAAACCTGAAAGACCACCATGGCAATTGCCAATCAAGGAATCCATCCTGTAAGTACCGACGCGAACAGCTCCGGCCGCATAGCTCCTTAACCGTACATCCGGTTTAACTTCCCGGTCCGTCGGACAATAGGTGAGAAGAATGCCCCAGCTCCCAACCGATGACGCCTTCGCCGAGGTCAAGGCGAAGCTCGACCTGGTCAAGATCGTGGGCGAGCACCTGCGCCTTACCAAGCGCAACAAGGAGCTCTGGGGCCTCTGCCCCTTCCACCAGGAGGACAGCCCCAGCTTCAAGGTCAACCCCCAGATGCAGACCTGGTACTGCTTCGGCTGCGAGCGGCATGGCGATGTCTTCACCTTCATCGAGCTCATCGAAAAGACCGACAAGCGCGGCGCCCTCCAGCTTCTTGCCGAGCGCGCCGGCGTCGAGCTGAAAAAGCTCAGCCCCGAGCAGAAGGAGCGCTCCGACTCCCGCCGCCGCCTCCTCGAGATGCTGAAACTCGCCGCCCAGTACTACGAGTACGTCCTGTGGTCCAACCCCGCCGGCGAGCCGGGCCGCAAGCTCCTCGAGTCCCGCAAGGTCACCGAGGAGACCGCCCGCCGCTTCCAGCTCGGCTTCGCACCGCCGGGACGAGGCTTCGCCGAGTACCTCAGGGCCAAGAAGAAATCCCTGCAGGACGCCCAGGACGCCGGGCTGATGCGCCGCGACGGCAGCGACTTTTTCGCCGAGCGCCTCGTCATCCCGATCCGGGACGAGCGCGGTCAGCCGCTCGCTTTCACGGCTCGGACAGTTCGTGCGGACGAACAGCGCAAGTACATCAACTCCCCCGAAACGCCCGCCTACGTAAAAGGACGGGTGATCTTCGGCCTGGACCTCGCCCGCGACGAGATCGCAAAGAAGGGATATGCCGTCCTCATGGAGGGCCAGTTCGACGTCATCACCGCACACCAGGTCGGCCTCCAGAACGCCATCGCCAGCTCGGGCACCGCCCTCACGGACGACCAGGTGCGGCTGCTCAAACGCTTCACTGACGAAGTGCTTCTGGTCTTCGACGCCGACCGGGCCGGGCGCGCCGCCGCCTTCAAGGCGGTCGAGCTGGCGTCCAACCATCAGATGAGCACGCGGGTCGCGACCATCACGCCTCCCGCCAAGGACCCTGACGAGTTCCTCAGAGCCGCCGGCGCCGAAGCGCCCCAGCGCTGGGAGGAGCTCGCCGCCGCCGCCCCGTCGGGCTGGGAGTTCTGGATCAAGGACGCGCTGACCGGGCTCAACACCGGCAACCCCAACCACCTGGAAGTGGCAGCCAGCAAGGCTCGTGAGGTGCTCGAGAAGATCCCCGATCCTGCCGTCCGCGAGACATATAGGGAACGGGCCGCCGGCTGGATCGGCGTCCAACCTCACCTCCTGACCCCCCAGGCAACTTCCCTCTCCCCTTCAGGGGAGAGGGCCAGGGTGAGGGGCGGGGAAGGAACCAACGGAAAAAGCGGTTTGGCCGCCCGCCTGACGGGGAAGAAACTGACCGTAGGCAGATATCTGCTGCAGCTGCTTGCGGTCCGGCCGGTCGCCTTCGAGCGGGTGCGAACAAAGCTCCCCCCTGATGAGTTGGACGAACAGGACCGAGGTATATACGTACGGATGTTGGAGACATACGAGCGCGGCGGTGCGTCCGGGCTCGAGAACGAGTTGGCGGGTTATCCCGCAGAGGAACAGGACCTGATTCGAAGAGCGTGGGCGGCGCCGCCGCCGAACGTGGACGACGATGTGGCCGAGGAGTTGGCGGTGCGGATCCGCCTCGACCACATGAGGGCCCTGCACAGTGGGATAATTCGCGAGCTTTCCGAGGCCGAAAGGGGCAAGGACTCGGAGCTGGTGGCTCGTCTCGAAGCTAAGGCCGGAGAGCTTGCACGCGCCATCAACGACATCGAAAGGAGAGGGTGACCATCGCGCGCGTAGCAAAAGCACCGACCAAGACCGGGCCGCGAGCCGGAAAGGCAGAGGCCAAGCCCGAGCATAAGTTTGAAGACGAGCTGATGGCCGTGGCCGAGCAGCTCATCGTCAAGGGCAAGGAGCAGGGCTACCTCACGCCCGACGACATCCTGCAGGGCTTCCCGGAGATCGACGCCGAACCTGACCAGATCTTCCGCATCTTCGCCGCGTTCAAGGAGATCGGGATCGAGGTCACGGACGGCGAGAAGGACTTCGAAGAGGTCGAGCAGATCGACGACGAGATGCTGCTCGACATCGAGATGATGGACTCGGTCTCGCTCGACGACCCGGTGCGGATGTACCTCAAGGAGATCGGGCGCGTCAGCCTGCTCACCGCCAACGACGAGGTCGAGCTCGCCCAGGCGATCGAGGCGAAGCCGCTGCACGACGCTTTGAAGGCGCTGAACGTGATCGAGGAGATGGAGGGCCGCCAGCGCTCCGTCGAGGAGCTGCTGCCCGAAGTCGTCGAGCGCCTGGCCACTGTCAAGCGCAAGGGCCAGCAGGCGCACATCGCGCAAGAGCTGATCGGCCTGACCGACCTGACCAAGCTGCAGAACCTTCTCGACGCCGCCGCCGCCGAGCGCCGCCGCCAGGCCACCAACGGGGCCGCGCGCCCGCGCGTCCGCGCCGAGGCGCTCGAGTCCTACCGGATCGCGCGCTACCGGTTGACCGAGCGGTACGAGCGCGCCTACGAAGCCAAGCAGCGCCTGACCGAAGCCAACCTGCGGCTGGTCGTGTCGATCGCCAAGAAGTACATCGGCCGCGGCATGTCGTTCCTGGACCTGATCCAGGAAGGCAACATGGGCCTGATCAGCGCGGTCGAGAAGTTCGACTACCACAAGGGCTACAAGTTCTCTACTTACGCCACGTGGTGGATCCGGCAGGCCATCACCCGCGCGATCGCCGACCAGGCGCGGACGATCCGCATCCCGGTGCACATGGTCGAGACGATCAACAAGCTGGTGCGCGTCTCGCGCCGGCTGCTCCAGGAGCTGGGCCGCGAGCCGAGCGACGAGGAGATCGGCGAGGAGATGGGCATCACGCCCGAGAAGGTGCGCGAGATCGTGAAGGTCTCGCAGGACCCGGTCTCGCTCGAGACTCCGATCGGTGAGGAAGAGGATTCCCACCTCGGCGACTTCGTCGAGGATCGCGAGGCGGTCTCGCCCCAGGACGCGGCGTCACTCACGATGCTGCACTCCGAGGTGGAGGACGTGCTCGACACGCTCACCCCTCGCGAGCGGCGCGTCCTGCAGCTGCGGTTCGGGCTGATCGACGGCCACCAGCGCACGCTGGAAGAGGTGGGGAAGAGGTTCGGCGTGACCCGCGAGCGGATCCGCCAGATCGAAGCCAAGGCGCTGCGCAAGCTCCGCCACCCGTCGCGCTCGAAAAAGCTCCGCGACTACCTGGAATAAGGCTTAGGAACAAGGGCCTAAGCTAGCTAAGCGCGCGTCCGCTTCGGCAAGTCAGGGGGAATCGGCATGAACGCCGTTGCCTGGATCCTGCAGGTTCTGCTTGCGCTGGTCTTTGCGTTCCACTTCGTGGTTTACGCAATCGCACCTGAGGCACTGACCCGCCCGATGCGAGCACAGGGAGCGTGGCCGCCTGCGATCCCGGACGGGCTGCGCCGCTTTATCGGCATCGCCGAGCTCGCGGGAGCTCTCGGGCTCATCCTGCCGGCCCTAACCCACATCCTGCCCTGGCTCACAATCCTCGCCGCGCTCTGCCTGGCGCTGGTGACGATCCTGGCCAGCATCTACCACCTCCGGCGAAAGGAGCCCCCATTGCCGGCGGTAATAGCGGTGCTCTGTCTCGTCCTCGCCTACCTCCGCTGGCAGGTCGTCCCGCTCAGCTAGGAGTCCTCTCCCGCCATGGAATACCGCGAGCGCTGGCTCCCGCGGGTTTCCCGTTCACCCCAAACCCGCGAGTGCCGGCTCCCGCGGGAAAAACCCGGCCCGCCCCCATTCGGTGCACCAACCCGGTGCCACCCGATCTCGTGCTTGACACACAGGATCGAGGCGTTAAGGTCCGGATAAGCTAAACGCCACTTACATCTGGAGCGTAGGGGAGGACTGTGGGATGCGACGAATTGCTGTCTTGGTCGCGGGCCTGGCCTTGGTGGCCGCGTGTGGGCCGTCCGGGAATACGCCCCAATCGACCACGCCCAAGGCCGGCGGCACCGCCACCATCGCCCTGGAGAACGAGCTCCGCACCCTCGACCCTCTCGACTCCTCCCTGCTGATCGAGCGCGAGGTCTTCTACAACATCTACGACTCTCTCTTCACGATCGATCCCTCGCTCAAGATCTCGGCCGGGCTGGTCAAGACCTGGGACGCCAGTGACCCCCTGAACTACAAGTTCACGCTGCAATCCGGAGTCAAGTACCAGGATGGGACGGCCTTCAACGCGCAGTCCGTCAAGGACAACATCCAGCGCTACAAGACCGCCTCCAATTCGCGGCGCAAATCTGACCTGAAGAGCGTCACCTCGGTCGAGGTGGTCGACGACACGCATGTCAATTTCCACCTGAGCACGGCGGACGCCACACTGCTCGCGACGCTGGTCGACCGCGCCGGGATGATGCTGTCGATGGCCGCGGTGCAGAAGGGCGGCCAGGACTTCTCGCTCGCGCCGACAGGCGCCGGCAGCGGGCCTTTCCAGTTCGTCGAATGGAAACGCAACGACCACCTGACGCTGAAGAAGAACGCCACCTATTGGAAAGCCGGCCTCCCCTACCTTGATGGCCTTACGTACAAGGCCATCTCGGATGTCAACGCCATCGTGTCGGCGCTGAGGACCGGCGACATCGACATCGCCCGAGTGATTGCGGCGAAGGACGTCGCGGGCATCAAGGCCGACTCCGGCTTCATCTACAAGGACACTCCTGCCCTAGGGTTCAGCGGTTTCGAGCTCAACACCAGCGCGCCACCCTTCAACGACCCCGCGAAGAGGAAGGCGGTCGCGCTCGCCATCGACCGGTACGCCATCCTCAAGAGCATCAACTTCAACATCGGGGTCGTCGGCTACGGACCTATACCTCCCTCCAGCTGGGCCTTCGACCCGAGCGAGAAGATCTACGACAAGGCCAACCCGACCGCAGCAAGAGCCGCCGCCACCGGGTTCAGCTTCACCTTCAAGACGACCTCCGATCCTGTGCAGCAGCAGTTCGGGGCTCTGCTCCAGTCGCAGCTTGCCGCGGCAGGCATCACGATGCAGATCCAGACGGAGGAGTTCGCCATCTACCAGCAGGAGTGCCAGCAGCACAAATTCCAGGCCTGCGGTGTGGGCTGGTCGGGTCGGATCGACCCGGACGGGAACATGTACGCGTGGTGGCATACAGGGGGTGACTTCAACGACAGCGCCTACAGCAACTCGCAGGTCGATGGTTGGCTTGATGACGCCCGTGTGAACACGGACCAGAGCAAGCGCAAGACGGACTACGACAACGCCCAGAAGCAGATCGTGGCCGACGCACCGTACGTGTTCACCACCTTCGGGGTCAGCGCCCAGATCTCAAACACCAAGATTCACAAATTCACCCTGTACCCAGATCTCATGATCCGGATGGCAGAGGTCTGGAAGGGCTAACAGAAACCGCCAACCCGTTGCGTTGATGCTGGGTCGCCCGGCATGACCGCCTATGTCGTGCGCCGGCTGGCGCTGATGCTGCCTGTCGCCTTCCTGGTGACGATTGGCGTGTTCCTGCTCACCCACCTCACCCCCGGCGACCCAGCCTTGATCCTCCTCGGAGAGGACCGCACCCCCGAGACGATCGCCGCGATTCACCATCAGCTCGGGCTCGATCAGCCGCTCTACGTGCAGTACGCAATCTGGCTGGGCCATATCGTGCATCTCGATCTCGGACGGTCCGTCATCACGCACCAGCCGGTGACCATAGCGATCGGTGAGCGGCTGCCGGCCACCTTCGAGCTTGGCGCAGTCGCCCTGCTCTGGTCGCTGCTCCTCGCGATTCCGCTCGGCACTATCGCCGCGGTGCGGCGCGGCTCACTGGTCGACCGCTTCGCCACCGGCTTCGCGGTCGGCGGCGTGTCGATCCCCAACTTTTTCATCGGGATCGTCCTGATCTTCGTCCTCTCCGTCTCGCTCCGCCTGTTCCCCTTCGGCGGCTACGTGCCCTTCAACAAAGACGCCTACGAGAACCTGCGGCATATCGTGCTCCCGGCGATTGCCCTGGGCACCGCCGGCGCGGCGATCAACATGCGTTTCACGCGCTCCTCGATGATCGAGGTGCTCAACCTCGACTTCATCCGCACCGCAAGGGCCAAGGGAGCATCGATGCGGCGCGTGGTCTTCGTCCACGCCCTCAAGAACGCCCTCATCCCGGTGGTGACGATCATCGGACTCCAGGTCGGAGGCATCATCGAGGGGGCCGTGGTGACCGAGGCGGTGTTCACCTGGCCGGGCGTGGGCCGGCTGGCGGTGGAGTCGATCCTCAACCGCGATTACACGGTCGTCCAGGGGATCGTGCTCCTGGCCGCCTTCTCGTTCATGTTCGCCAACCTGCTGGTCGACCTCGTGTACGGCTGGCTCGATCCAAGGATCTCGTACGCATGAGCAGCGTGGCCACGAGCACTGCACCAATCGGTCAGACCCGAATCCGGCTGCTCGAGTTTGGCCGTGAGCACCCGTCGGTCTTGGTCGGCCTGGCATTTGTGTCACTCCTGTTCCTGGTCGCGCTGCTGGCCCCTGTCATTTCGCCCCATAACCCGCTAAGCGTGACCACGGACGACGCATATCTGCGGCCGCTGAGCCCCGGCCACTTGCTGGGGACCGATGAGCTGGGCCGCGACCTCTTGAGTCGAGTCCTCTGGGGCGCTCGCGTGTCTCTGCCCGTCGCTTTCGTGGCTATCTCGGTCGGCCTGTTCGGAGGCGGGCTGGTCGGAATGGCCTGTGGTTACTTCGGCGGAATCATCGACCTGCTGCTCATGCGGTTCATCGACGCGCTGCTGGCCTTTCCAGGCCTCATCCTCGCGATCGCCATCGTTGCGGCGCTGGGGCCTGGCATCACCAATGCGATGATCGCGATCGGTATCGTCGCCATCCCTGTTTACGCCCGCCTCGTTCGCGCCCTCGTGCTGCAGCTCAAGCAGATGGAGTTCATCACTGCCACGCGCTCACTCGGAGCGACAACGCCGAGGCTCATCCTGCGTCACCTGATTCCGAACCTGCTCAACCCGATCATCGTTCAGGTCTCCCTGTCCGCGGGCTTCGCCATCCTCTCGGAGGCGATACTGTCCTTTCTCGGCCTTGGCGCCCAGGTGCCGACCCCGGACTGGGGAGTGATGATCAACTCCGGGGCGACATTCCTCGCGAACGACCCGTGGCTTGCGATAGTGCCCGGAGCCGCGATCTCGATCACGGTCTACAGCTTCAACTTCCTGGGCGATTCGCTTCGCGACGCCCTCGACCCGAGGCTGCGCAAGTAGAGGAGTAGCTCCGCCTAGATCTCAAACCCGCGCACTATCGCAGACAGGCGGACCGGGTCGATGACCCTGACCATGCCCGGCGCGGTTTCCACGATTCCGGCGGCGCGGAGCTCCTTCACGGTCCGGCTCACCACCTCGCGCGAGGACCCGATGGAATCGGCGAAGTCGGCGTGCGTCGCTTTGCACTCGAGCCGGCCCACCGCCAACTGCGATTGGCAGGCCCGATCGAGCAGGTCGTAAGCCACGCGCTCTCTGATGGTGCCCAAGGAGCGAACCGCAACGAGCCTGAAGGTGGACCGAACACGCGCGGCCAGGTGGGTGGCCACAGCGGCGCAGACCTCGCTCTCGGTCCTGGCCAGTCGCCGAACTCTTTCCAGGTCGAGGATTGTCAGCGTCGAAGGGATCACGACCTGGATGAGGACCCTCGGTGGGTGGCTTGCTATCGCCGTTCCGCCCGCCAGCTCGTTCTCGTGAACGAAGGTGACCGTCGCCTGTCTCCCGTCCGGAACGGCAGCGTAGACCCGCGCAAGGCCTCGTTCGAGCACAAACGAACGAGGGGGACCTTCGGGATGGAAGGCGATCGCCCCGGGGGGATGCACCTCTTTGGTCGATCCCTCGAGCACGCGGCGTCGGTTCGTCTCGCTCAAGAGCGACAGGAAGTTGACGTCGTCGTCGCGGGCGGGCCATAGGCCCAGCACCCCCCGATTATGTCCCTGGCCTCCCCACTTGTGGGGAGGTCGGGCGCCGCGCTTTGCGGCGCCCGGGTGGGGAACCGGGGTCGGGCCGCCCTAGGGCGCGACCACCTCCGCAGGCTCCGACTCGGTGTCCTTGACGTGACCCGGCCGAAGAAGCTGATAGAGGACGATCGCTGCCAGCGCGCCGAGGCCGAGGTTGTTGATCTCGAAGGAACCGATCTTGAGATCGGCCCCGCCGGCGGCCAGGACTAGCGGGATCGCCGCCACCGCGAGGTTGGCCCGCTTGGAGAAGTCGACCTTGGCGTCGACCCAGATCTTGGCGCCGATGACCGCGATCAGTCCGAAGAGGTAGAGCTCGATCCCGCCCAGCACGCTGATCGGGATGCTGAGCACCAGGGCACCGAACTTCGGGATGAAGCCCAGCAGGATGGCGGTGATCGCGGCGACGATGAAGACCATGATCGAGAACACCCTCGTCACGCCCATGACGCCGATGTTCTCGGCGTACGTCGTCTCACCGGTGCCACCGAACAATGCGCTGACCGTGGTGGCCAGGCCATCGCCCATGAACGTGCGCCCGAGGTAGCTGGAGAGGTCGCGCTTCATGATGCCGCCGATGGCGAAGACGTGGCCCGTGTTCTCGGCCACCAGGACGATGGGAATGAACCAGAACAGGCTGAAGGCGTGGACCGGATCGCTGAAGTCGGGAAGGCTGAACTTCGGGTCGCCGATCCAGTCGGCGCTGCCGATTCCACCGGTGTTGACGTGGCAGCCCGAGGTGGCCGAAGCACATGCGCCGCCGGCTGCCTGGTCCAGGCCTGAGACGACATAGCCGACGACGACGCCGATGAGCACCGGAAGCATCCGCGGAAAGCCGCGGAGATAGACGGACGCGAGAGCGGCCGCAAGGACGGTGATCGTCGCGGTCACCAGCTCCTTCTGGAAGTTCGCGACGGCGACACTCGCGAGAGCGATCCCGATCACGGCCACGACAGTGCCCGTGACGACCGGGGGCATCAGGAAGCGGATCGCGTTGATGCCGGCGAAATGGACGCCGACGCCGATCAGGAAGTAGATGACGCCCGCGATCAGGATGCCGGCGAACGCGAGTCCCTGGTGCCGGCCGGATCCGCCCTGGATGGCAAGCACAGCCCCGATGAATGAGAAAGACGAGCCGAGGTAGCTGGGAATCTTGCGGCCGGTGACGGCCAGGAAGATGAGAGTCCCGACGCCGCTGAAGAAGATGACCGTGTTCGGATTGAAGCCAAGAATGATCGGAACCAGAACGGTGGCGCCGAACATCGCCATCACGTGCTGGACGCCGAGGAGAATCGTTTGCGGCCACGGAAGCCGCTCCTCCGGATAGACCACATCGCGCTCGCGCGCAGAAGATGCCACGGCCATGGCGCCCCTCCCTTACATGCGCCCCGGCCCCGCGACCGGGGTCCCCGCGCTATGGTAGCCGCCCGTGTGGGCTTTGCGAGAAGCACTTTTGCCTGGCGGGACCGTCACCGATGTCGTCGTCGACGGTGACCGCATCGTGCGGATCGGCCCAGGCGCCGCCGCCGGCGTCTCGCCGGCTCTCGACTGCTCCGGCAAGCTGCTCCTGCCCGCGTTCATCGACGGTCATATTCATCTCGACAAGGTCCTGATCCGGGACGAGCTGCGCGAGCACGACGGCACCCTTGGCGGCGCGATCGGTGCAATTCATGAGCGCAAGCGCCGCTACACGTTGGCCGACGTGAGCGAGCGGGCGCGCGCGGTGATCGAGGCCTCGGTCGCGTCCGGCACGACCCGGCTGCGTTCCCACGTCGACGTGGACACGATCGGCGGCCTTCTCCCACTCGAAGGCGTGATGGCTGCGGCCACCCAGTGCTCCGACATCGCCGAGGTGCAGACGATCGCCTTTCCGCAGGAAGGCTTGCTCCGTGACCCCGGCGCGTACGACCTCATGAAGGCGGCGCTCGAGGCAGGGGCCGACGTGGTCGGCGGCATGCCGCACTGGGAGCCCGACGAGGCGTCGCAGCGAGAGCACGTCAGGCTCTGCTTCGAGCTGGCCGAGCGGTTCGACCGCGACCTGGACATGCACGTCGACGAGACCGACGACGGCGGCGTGCGGACTCTGGAAATGGTGGCCGATGAGGCGTTGAAGCGCGGGTTCATCGGAAGGGTCTGCGCCGGCCACGTTTGCTCGCTCGCCGCTGCGCCGCACGACTACGCGGAGCGGGTCATCGCCAAATGCGTAGAGGCGGGGATCTCGATTGCCGCCAACCCTGTCACCAACCTGGTCCTGCAGGGCCGCGGAGACCGCGGTTTGGTGCGGCGGGGGATGACGCGTGTCGGCGAGCTTCGAGCGGCGGGCGTGAATGTCCTGTTTGGGCAGGACTGCGTCAAAGACGGCTTCTATCCGTTCGGGCGGGGTTCGATGCTGGAGGTTGCGCTCATCTCAGCTCACGCTGCGCACCTCACCGCGCACGCCGACCTCGCGTTCGCGCTGCGCGCGGTGACAGACGCGCCGGCCCAGGCGTGGAGGTTGACCGATTACGGCCTCATGGCCGGGTCGCGGGCCGACCTGCAGCTTCTTCCAGTTCCCTCATGGGAGGAGGCCCTCCGACTTCAGCCGCCGCCGGAGAAGGTTTGGTTCAAGGGCAGGCTGGTGGCCGAGAACAGCGTGAGCTCAGTCCTGCACCGCACGTGAATCAGACCGAGCAACCGCTCTGGGTCTTCCGCCTGACCGGCGGCCTTGCGGCCAGGCTCATCCCGCTCTCCGCGTTCCTGGTCGTGGCGTCGATCGCCCTCTATGGACTGCTGGCCCGAGACTCCCTCGCGGCCGCCCCGTTTTCCGTGCCCGCGCTGGTGCTCACCGCCATCCTCGTGATCCCCGTTCACGAGGCGCTGCACGGATGCGGCTACTTCGCATTTGGCGGCCGTCCCAAATTCGGCGCCGGGATCAGAGGCGCCATGCCCTACTTCTACGCAACCTGCCCAGGAAAGCGGTTCACCTGGGGCCAGATGCTCATCATCGGCGCCTTGCCGCTGGTCGTCATCGACATCGCGGCGGTTGCTCTCGCCGGCTACAGCCCGCTGGTCCTGCCTGCGGGGCTGGCGTTCGTGCTCAACACCACCGGCGCGGTGGGGGACCTCTGGATGCTGGCGGTCATGCTCCAGACTCCCCGGACCGCGTTGTTTGAGGACACCGACGAGCCGGCGATGATCGCCTGGCCGGGCCCGGGAACACAGACTCCGGCGCGTCCTCCGCGCGGTCTTGATCCGCGAGGCTACGAGTCGCTCGTGATCTGGGGCATGGTCGGTGTCGGCCTGTTCCTTGCCTTGTTGTTTGCGATTTCATTCCTCGAGGTCTCGCTCGCGCGGGCGTCTGCGAACGGCATTTTGTCGGTGGGGAACATCGAGCTCGCATCAGCCACCGTAACCAACGGTCGTTTTTCTGGGCGCGTCAGTTTTCTGGCAGATTTGGTGCTGGCTGCGGTGTTCTCCGCCGTCCTGACCTGGGCCGCGCGCCTCCTGGCTCGCAGGCGACGGGCAAGGAAAGCGCGGCGGCCTCCCGAGGATGACGCCTAGGACTTCATCCCTTCCGGATGATCAGGGGGCCACCGCACTTTCGATTGTATGGCCCCCTTTTCAGGACTGCCCGCCTGGCGAACTTCCGATAGCCAGGCTACTCGGACTCTTGGTCGTCTCCGTCTGCGGTCAGCTGGCCGCGGCCGGCTCCGCCTGGATGCAAAGTGGTGTGGACGTTCACGTAGTAGTTGCCAGGATGATTCGCGACATCCGTGATGACCGCGACCTCCGTCGGACTAGCCGGTCTGCAGCCTTCGTTGAAGTCGGGGAAGAATCCGAACACTACCGGGCCATTGACTCCCGCGGCTCCCCGGTGAATGTGTGCGGCGATCGGTTGCTCGGTTGTCGTGTATTCGAGCTCCCAACAGAGTACAGACGTACTGAGGTTGATCGTGACCTGGGCCGTGCCCTGGAGGTCGGACCCCTGACCGGGGCTCAGTGTTGCGGTCAAATCCAAACTTTCGCCTTGGTCCTCACTGGCCGCCACATTGGTGGCCAATCCGAAGGCCAGAACGGGAATCACAAAGAACGCCAGCCACATCTTTCGCTTCATTTCGACCTTCCCCCAATCCCTAAGGTGTGGACGGACTGATGCTTTCGATCGTAGAAAGCCATGGGAAAAATGCAAATTTCGAGTTCCTTTCCCTCTCCCCTTGGGAGCCGGGCGCGCGCAGGGCGCACCTTCAAACAAGAGGGCTAGGGTGAGGGGAAGTTAGTCCGGCCGGCTTCCGCTCCGCGACCTGGCCTCCATCTCGGAAGCAAGCGCGACATTGT
The DNA here is from genome assembly GCA_035300725.1 of Candidatus Eiseniibacteriota bacterium. Taxonomy (GTDB): domain Bacteria; phylum Chloroflexota; class Dormibacteria; order Dormibacterales; family Dormibacteraceae; genus Palsa-870. The sequence goes on from DATGVE010000004.1 coordinate 32,810, forward strand.
TCCCAGCGGCGGTGGAGATCTTCTGAGCCGTCTCTGACACCTGCGCGCTCCCCTCGGCAATGCGCTCGAGCGCTTCCACAACCTGCGCCGTCGCGGTTCCCTGCTCCTGGGTGAGAAGTTGGACCTTGTCCGACGCCGCGACCACGCTGGCCAGCAAAGTCAAGCTCTGCTGCATCTGCTTCGTGGTCTCCTCCATCGCCATGACCGTGGCGTTGCTCTCGGCCTCAGCTCCCCCGATGATCGCCGCGATGCTGGCTGCCGACGACTTGGAGCGCTCCGCCAACCTGCGGACCTCGTCGGCGACCACGGCGAAACCGCGGCCGGCGTCGCCGGCCCGAGCCGCCTCGATCGCGGCGTTGAGCGCGAGGAGGTTCGTCTGGTCCGCGACCTCGTTGATCAGGTCGAGGATCTTGCTGATGTCATGCACCCGTTCGGCGAGAGCAAGGGTTCGAGTCCCGGAAGCCTGGGTGGCGATCTGCGCACGCTCGACGTTTGAGCGCGTCTCGCCCGTTTGACTCGCCACACGGGCGAGCGTTTCCGCGATCGCGGTGGTTGTGCGCGCGAGCTTCTCCATGTTGCGTGACGTTGCGGTCGTCGCCGCGGTCTGTTCCGCGGTTGCTGCAGCGAGCTGCTCCGAAGCGGACAAGAGTCCCGACGCCGAAGCGGAGGCTTGGGAGCTGCCCTCGCGGAGCCCGTCGACCAGGTTCTGCGAGCTCTGCTGCCACGCAGCCAGAGCGCCCGACAGCTGGCCGAATTCGTCATGGCGCTTGCTCGGCTGGATAGAGACTGTGTTTCCGGCGGCAAGCTCCGTCGCCACGTTGGCCAGCTTGACCACCGGTCGCAGGATCAGAACGAATATGAAGTACGCGAGGATTGTGAGCAGGATCACAGTCCCGATGCCGGCAACCGACGCCACCAAATTCGTGGTCGCTTGACGCGAATTGTTGAGCGCCGTGTTTTCCTGGATCTTGGCGCTGATGAAGTCGTCGATGGAGCCGCGCGCCGAGCGCCATTGGTTGAACGCCCCGTCGACCTCCGATAGCATCACATTGTCTGGCACCGGTCCAGCGGCGATGAATCTCCGCGCGAAGGTGATCAGGTCGTGGAATGCCGCCTCATCCGCCGTCCTGGCGGCCTGGGCGTCGCTGGGCAGGTTGAGCTTCGCGATAAACGCGATCTCAGTCTCGATGAATCGCAGGTCAGCATCTGCCTGGGTTAAATACGCCGCAGACCCAGACGAATCGGCCTTGAGCCCCGCATTGTTCAACTGGGTCAGATGCGTGCCGAGCTCCTCGGCGGACTGGCTTGCGCGCACCGTCTCATACCGCCAGGTGATGAGTTGTACTTGCTGAGCTTGCGTGGCCTTGCTCGCATTGCCCACCACCTGGGAGATCGCGATCGCGTAGGCGGCGAAGACCACGAACATGACGAATACGGCGACGCTCTGGGCCCTTAGGCTTCGCGGATCCAGCCAGCCGGGGCTCCGCCGAGGCGGAATCGGAACCGGCGCCAGGGTCAAAACGGGAGTACGCGGTCGATTGGGAGGAAACTTCAGCGCACGCGGTTCGATCTCCCCTGGTGAGGCCATGATCCAGTGTGGGGCCGGGAATCCCGGTAAGTCGCCATAGGAACTAAGGGGGACTCCCCACACTGGCGCGATCTACCTCGCCTGAAGCTGCCTCAAGATCGCGGACTGCGCTTCGTTGATCGCACGCACCTCGACGGTCAGCTGGTGGACCGCGGTCAGCGTTTCGTGGTCGGCCTCGGCGCGGGCATCGGTGGAGGCCTGAATCACGTTCTGGCCGACGATGATGATCGGCAGCAGGACGAGCTGGAAGAAGGTCTGCGCGATCCAGGCGACGATGATGATCACATCGCCTGAACGAATGGCGGCGGGAAAGGAGATGAGGGCGATGGCCGCAAACAGGTAAGCGATCCACATCGTGCCCACGGTCTTGGTGATCTTCACCGCCAGCCACGTATTGAAGCGTCCGACGGGTCCGGTGCCGTGGATCGTCCCGTGGGAGTGGTGGCTTAGAACCAGCCGAGGTACATGCAAGACTCCTGGGCTCTTAGTTGATTCTGGCGTGCTGCTCATGGTCCCTCCTTAATAGTGTTCGTGGTTATGGCCGTGGCCTTGGTCATCCTCTTCGTCTTCGCTTTCTTCTGGCGGGGTGCCGACGTGGGTGTGAGTGTGAGGCGTGGTGCCGGGGTCCATGTGGATCTCGAGTCGAGCCGCCGGCACCTCATGGCAAACCGCGTCTTCGACCCGCATGGCGATGGCGTGCGCATTCTCGAGCGTGGACTTCGGATCCATGTCGACATGCATGACGGCGACCAGCTCCCGACCAACCCAGCGGACCCGAACATCGTGAACCGCGAGGACTCCGGGAACCGCCGTGGCCGACGACGTGAGCTCGTCGATGATCGTCGGATCGACCGCGTCCATCATTCGGTAGTAGAGCTGCTTCACTGTGCCGGCCAGGGCGAAGACGATGGCCACGGTGATCAAAATGCCGAGGATCGGGTCGGCGATGGTCAGGCCAAGTCCGGCCAGCCCGATTCCGGCGAACGCGCCCGCCGACACCAGGGCGTCGATGCGGGAGTGGATGCCGTCGGCCTCCAGCGACTCCGACCCGATGCCGCGGCCGACCCTCACCTTGTACTCGGACACGCCCAGGTTTGCCACCACTCCGATGAGGGCGGCAGCGAGGCTGAGCGGAATGTTCGAATAGGTGACGGGGTGGAGGAGCTTGGTCACCGACTCCGCCGCGGCGATCGCGGCGGTGATGATGATCACAACGACGATCAGCAGTGTCGCCACGTCCTCGAAGCGGCCGTAGCCGGATGAGAATCGCCTGGTCGCCGGCCGGCGGACCAGGGCGAAAGTGAAGAGCAGGATGAAGCTCGTCATGACGTCGCCGGCGTTGTGGAGCCCGTCCGCCAGCACGCTCGCGGATCCGCTCAGGATCGAGGCGCTGATCTCCGCCACAGCGGCGAGGCCCAGGGCGACCGCGCTGACGACGACCGCCCTGATCGCGTCCTTGTTGCCGTAATGAGCGGACGAGTGGGGGTGACTCATGAGTTTTGCGCCGGACAAGGCTATCTCCCTCTCCCCTTGCAAGATCGATTCCATGATCTCGACGGTAGGTCGGCAACCGTCAACGAGGTGTCAACGAAAGTGGGGTACAGTCCGGGTGGACCTGAGCTCTTTTCCTGCAGATCGGTCATTCGGAGGGATCTGAAGATGAGTGGCTGGAGTGTTGTCCGCTGGACAGGCGTCCTTGGTCTCGCCTCAATCGTCGTGCAGCTGGTGGGGTTCATCTTCGGCTTTGCGGGCGGGATGCCGTCAGACATCAACGACGCGACCAAATTCCTGGCTTACGCAAAGACCGTGCACTTCACCGCCACTACCGCGCTGTTCCTCCTCCTCATAGGGTTGACCCTTTTCATCGGCTTCCTCGCCGGTCTTAGGGCGCTCGCGGTCTCGGCGGCGGCCAAAGACGAGTGGCTTGCGACGACGACGTTCGGGGCCGGCGTCGCTGTCACCGTGATCGTTCTCATTGGTCTTGGGTTTGGCCTCGCAGGCCTCGCCCTCGCGGTGAGCAGCCATGCCGACGCCGCCAAGGTCCGTCTGTTAGCCGAGGTGAGCGGGCTGATCGGGGGCGCCACCACGCTGGTGCCTTTGGCATTCTTCCTGGGCGCGGCCGGCTCGCTGGGCGCAACGACCAGAATCCTCCCGCGCTGGCTGGCCATGGTGGGCTGGATCGGATCGGTCCTGGTCTTGATCATCGCCTTCACCGCCTACGGGAGAAGCGACCCGGCTGCGTTCTGGTCGGCCAACGGGTACGTCACCGTCCTGGCCATCGTGCCCTTCTACGTGTGGACTCTGGGCGCGTCGGTCGTCTTCCTCCAGCAAAAAGGGACCACCGCCCGCCTCAACAAATAAAGAGAGTCCGCTCTCCTCTTCGGGGAGAGGGCCAGGGAGTTCCCTCTCCCCCTCGGGGAGAGGGCTAGGGTGAGGGGCTTAAAGCAACCAGCCCCTGAAACCAAACCCGCCTCGCGCGCGTCTCTATATGTGCGGGCAATTTAGGCTAGATTTGATCTTGCATGCCGGTCATCACGATTGGCCGCCAGTTCGGAGCGGGGGGACAGACGGTGGGGGACATGCTCGCCCGACGCCTGAAAATCGACCTGCTCGAGTCCCGGATCATCGACGAGGTCGCGCACCGGCTCCAGCTTCCTAAAGAAGAGGTAGAGGCCGAGGACGAGCAGCCCGGCTCCCTGCTCGGCCGCTTGCTCGTCGCGCTCGGCTCCGCCAGCACTGAACCGATGATCCCGCCCGAGGCGACCGCGTGGACTCCGCCCAACTCCGACCCCACCTTCGACACGCGCAAAGCCGTGCTGCAGATCACGCAGCACGTCATCCAGGAGGCGGCGCGCGCGGGCAACGTCGTGATCGTCGGGCGGGGCGGCGGGTACATTCTTCGCGATTTCCCTGGCGCCCTCCACGTCTTCCTGCGAGCAGCCACCGCGGCGCGCGTGAAAACTGTGATGGCCCGCTTCAAGATCGCCTCCGAAGACGAGGCGCGGAAGCGGATCAAGTCGACCGACGAAAACTGGACCTCCTACATAAAGCAGGTGTACGGCCACGACCGGAACCTGCCCGCGCACTACGACATGGTGCTCGACACCGGAACCCTGGGCTACGAGACGACTGTGGACGTGATCGTCGCCGCACTGGAGCACCGGCACTCGCTAACCTAAGCGTCCGATGGTCCATGCGCTCGGTTCACGCACGTCCGGTGTCGACGGCTCAAGCGAGGGAGGCCGGATCAACACCATCAGCCTGCCCGGAGCCCTGGTCCTCTACGGCGTGGCGCTCGTCCAGACGCTCCAGCGCAAAAACCCGAAAACCAAGTTCGCCGTCGGGCCCGTCCAGGTGGACGGCGTGTGGTGCCTGGAGCTCAGGTACACCGGCGACGACCCGGTTGGCGTTCCCGACCACTGGCACGGCCACCGCGCGATCGTCCGCAAGCAGGAGCCACCGCCCAGTGCCTGAAAACGGCCAGTCCCGGCGAGCCCTGAAAACTTTTGGCCCAACGAACAAGGTGAGGGAAGTGGTCGATGCCCTGGGAGAAAAGGGGACCGAGCTCCTGAAAAAGCATGGCTACGATCTCGGCGAAGGCTTCGTCGACGTGCTGTCGCAGTATCAGACGCTGGAACACGCCGCGCGAACCGAACGGTTGAGGGATCTCGACGGGTTACTTCAGGAGCTCAACGCCGCAAGTTAACCAGGGACTCACCGTTTCGCCGTTTACAAAGATATGAACGTTCCAAACCGGAAGCCGCGCGTGTACGATGTCACGAAATCGGTTCCTGCTTCGTTATATAGGTCAAGGACAACGTCATTGCAAAGGTCAAAAGTGGAACCAGACAAGGGCAA
>DATGVE010000005.1:0-5710 GCA_035300725.1 Candidatus Eiseniibacteriota bacterium
GTTACCACGGCACGCACGACTCCGCCGAGGTCAGCACCCACCCGTCGCCGGCCGACGCCGGCCCCGCCGAGCGGCCAATTGCAAGGCCCGATTCGATCGGGACGCCGCAGTGGGTTCTGGATTCCAGCGTGATCCTGCCCTTCAACAACCCCGATGCGGCGGAGCGGATTCTTCGCGCGGAAGGCGGCCAGGTGGCGGCGGTGATCCTCGAGCCCATCATCGGCGCCGGCGGCGTGATTGCCGCGACGGCCGAGTTCATCGAGCGTTTGCGGACGGTCACCCGCGAGCTCGGGATGCTTCTCATCTTTGACGAGGTGATCTCGCTGCGGGTCGCCCCCGGCGGAGCTCAGCAGCTCTATGGCGTGACCCCAGACCTGACGACGATGGGAAAGATCATCGGCGGAGGTCTGCCGGTGGCTGCGTTTGGCGGTCGGGCCGACGTGATGGAGCTGATGGACCCGAGACGCGAGCCCAACCTGCCCCAGGGCGGAACCTACAACGGCAACCCGCTAGGGATGGCAGCCGGCGTGGCCGCGTTGAAGGAGCTGACGCCCGATGTTTATGAGGCATTGAATCGAAAAGGCGCTCGGGTGAAGGACCAGTTGACCGAAGTGTTCGCCTCCCATGGCGTGCCGGCTCAGGTGAATGGTGCCGGCTCGCTGTTCGCGATCCACTTCACAGACATCCCGGTCACGGATTACCGAACCAAGGCCACCTCGAACGAAAAGATCACCCACGAGTTCTTCCTCGCCCTGGTGAACCACGGCGTTCTGATGGCGCCGCGCGCCATGGGTGCGCTGTCGACGCCGATGGCCGAGCACGACCTCCAGGAGTTCGTCGACGCGGTGGACGCGGTCATCGCGGAGCAGCTCCCGAGGTGGCACGCCAATGGCTCACTGGAAGGCCACTGAGTTTGCTGCCTGGCGCGTGGGAATGGCGACCTCAAGCTCCTCCACGCAGCGCTTCGGTTGGCGACATTCGAGCGGCACGTAGAGCCGGAAACAGTCCCGCGACGGCGCCCACCAGTACTGACGCTCCAAGGCCGCCGGTGATCGCGATCGAAGGCACCACCGCCTCCCATTGATGCGATAAGGCATACACCGCGGTGACCGCCGCGCCGACGGCCACGCCCACAAGTCCGCCAAGCAGACCCAACAGCGCAGCCTCTCCGAGAAACTGAAGCCGGATTTGCCCCCGGGTGGCGCCCAGCGCGCGGCGTAGACCGATTTCGCTGCGGCGCTCGATGACGGAGATGACCATGATGTTCGCCACGCCCACCCCCCCGACCAGCAACGCGACTGCCGCCAGGCCAAGAAACAAGCTGTTGAACGCGCCCTGGGCGGCGGCGCGAGCGACCAGCGCATCCGACGGGCGGCTGACGTTGACCTGGTCCGGGTGCTCGGGATCGGAGGTCGCGGCCAGGAGGGCCTGCACGCTCGACACGTGGTCGGTGTCCGCCCGCACGTAAATGGTGGTCGGGTGGCCGTCGAAGTCCAGGTAGGATTCCGCGGCGGCGAATCCGATCAGCACGGATTGGTCGATCTCCGGAGCAAGCAGCGCCGGGGTCAGGATCCCGGCGACGTAAAACCACTTTCCGCCGATCCAGATGCGTTCTCCGGGAAAGACGCGATCGATCCCCAGCTGCGCTGCCGCAGCCGCGCCGAGCACGACAATAGGCTCAGTTGCCGTGGCGGCGTTGAGGAAGGCGCCGGCGGCAAGCGATGCTCCGACCACCTTCGGCAGGTCCAGGCTCACCGCCTGCACACGCAGACCGCCCGTCTGCCCGGCAGGGATCAGCGGATTGCGGTAGGGGGTGGCGCCGACCGATCCGCTTGCGGCGACCTCTTTGACAGCCGCGACCCGCGAGATCATGGCCGGTGCCGATGCCGGCAGCTCGGCGGTCTTGCCAAAGAGCGTTTGGCCGTTGGACACAGTGAGAAGGTTGGTGCCCAGGCGATCGATCTCCGACAGCAGCCCTGCCTGCGAGGAAGCGGACAGGCCGAGCACAGCTACCATCGCCGCCACCCCCACCGCCACGCCGAGAGCCGAAAGGCCGGCCCTGAGCGGTCGGGTGCGCAGACCGACAGTCGCCACACGGGCGACATCGGAGCCACTGAGCCGTGCGGGTCGTAGTCCCGTGCGCGTGCTCATGCCGCCGCCCCGCCGTCTCGCACCACGCGGCCATCGAGCAGCTCGATGGTGCGGCCCAGACGGCTGGCGAGCCCTCGGTCGTGGGTGACGACCACGATGGTGGCTCCGTCCGCGTTCAGCTGCATGAGGAGCTCGACGATTGCGGCTCCGGTGGCGCTGTCGAGATTGCCCGTCGGTTCGTCGGCGAACACTATCGCGGGCCGGCCGACCAGAGCGCGAGCGATCGCCACGCGCTGGCGCTCGCCTCCGGAAAGCTTGGTGGGCTTGAACCCGCTGCGATCACGCAGTCCGACGCGAGCCAGCGCTTCGGTCGCCCGCCCGCGGCGTTCGGCCGGCGCAACCCCTGAGTAAAGGAGCCCATCGGCAACGTTCTCCAGCGCGCTGGCGTGCTCGGCGAGGAAGAACTGCTGGAAGACGAAGCCGATACGCGTCGCGCGAAGTGCGGCGAGCTCGCGATCGGCGAGGCCGCCCACTTCGAATCCGGCGATGCGGACCGATCCGCTGGTGACGCGATCCAGCGTGCCCATCACATGGAGCAGCGTTGACTTGCCGCAGCCCGACGGGCCGATGATCGCGATGATCTCGCCCTCCGTCACCGTGAAGCTCACGCCGCGCAGCGCATGCACCTGCCCCGCGTACACCTTGGTTGCGTCGACTACTTCGAGGACTGCTGTCATGTGCCGGCCACCACGACTTTCTGGCCGGCCGCGAGACCGGCTCCCTCTACCTGGACGAGCCCACTCGAGTCATCGAATAGTCCAAGCGTCACCTGGACCAACCGATGCTGTCCTCCTGCATCTACCACCTCGACCGCGTACACGCCATCCGCCTGCGCCAGCAAGGCCGTGACGGGCACGGCAAGGACGTCGAGCACTGTCGCTGTCACGATCGAAACCGAGACCGGAGCCGCGTCGAGCGAGCCGGTGGCGGCGGGGTCCGTGGGTGCGATGTTCACTTCGACAGTCGGAGTTCCTCCGCCGCCGCCGCCGCTCGAGGTGGCGACTGTGCCGACGCTGGAAACGGTGCCGTCGGTCGTGTGACGGTTCGGCAAGGTGATAGTCACCTTGTCCCCGACCTTGACGCTCGCTTGCTGGTTGGCGCTCAGGTTGACCACCACTCGCCGCGTGGTCGAGCTCGCCGTCGCCATGGGCGCCCCAGGCTGCGCCAGCGAGCCGAGTGTCGCGGAGACCGCCGTAACGCGGATGGCGCCCGGAAGAAAGACCACCTGACCCAGGCTGATCACCCCTGTCTGGGCCAGCCCAATCGCCTTCTGCCAGCGCTTGATCGCGGCAACATCGAAGGAATCGAAGTGGCCGCTCGCGACCAGGTTCGACGAGTTGCCGTAGCCGAGCGCGAGCAAGTTTTGCTCGAGCTCTTTGACATCCTCCCCATCGCTCATCCCAAGGCGGAAATCGCGATACGCCGGGGTGGTTCCGTAGAACAGCACCACTGGAGACGCGTCGACGGAGGAGATCGTCTGGCCCTGACTTATGACCTGACCGATCGAGGGCAGCGAAGTCCAGTGACCTTGCGCGCCGTTGATGACCTGGTAGCTGCCCACGTGTCCCAGGGTGCCGTTGACCTGGACCCGCGACGTGAGCGTCCGTTTCTCGACCGTGCCAGTAGCGCTCGCCGCTGGCGGGGAACCGCTTGCCGCGGCGCTTGGATGGCCACCGCGAATGTAGACGACCGTCGCGGCCGCGACGATCGCGACCGTGACGCCCGCCAGGGCGGAGACGAAGCGAGCGGTGCGCCTCACCTGCTGCCCCCGCTGGTGGAAAGTTGACCGCCCCCGGGCATCTTCGACTTGCAAGCCTCAAATGCGGCCTGGAACTGGGGTGAGTCGGGTCGCATGTCGGCCGGCGGCTCCTGGCCAGCGCCTCCCTGGACGACAAAGCCCCCACCACCATTGTTGAATTGAGGGTCGGGAAAGTCGGGGACCCCGTGGCTTCGCATGCATGCGGCAAACGCCAGCATCGCCGCGCGGTCCTTGGCGCTGGGCGCCTTCCCGTTCGGCCCGTTCATTGGCGAGTACTTGTTGCAGGCTTGCGCGGCGGCCTGAAACTGAGACGAGGAAGGGTCAAGCGTGGCGCCGCTGCCGTCGATCTTTATTGCGTTGCCGCTTGCGGTCGACTGAGGATCGGGAAAATCGGGCACGCCGTGCTCTCGCATGCACTTCGAGAACAAGAGCGCCTGCTTGTATGGATCCGGCGATGGGCTTGGCTTGGCGGCCCCGACGCCTGGCACGCTGCACGCGGCGCTGGCCAGCGCGAGCGAGACGAGGGCTGCTGTGATTGCGAAACGGAACATGACTTTGGTTTGCCTCCTTCGTGTGATGGGGCGAACCATGCCGGGAGGCCGTTATCAGCAATGTCACAGGAATCGTTATGCCTTTGTTATGCCGCGCCGCCGATCCTGGGCCCAACACATTGCGCGTCCTGATCGCTGAAGACGACTCCGAGCTCGCCGAGGTCCTGGCCACAGGACTGCGCCGAGAGAACATGGCGGTCGACATCGCCCTGACGGGCGACGCCGCCGAAGAGAAACTGACCGCTACCGATTACGACGTCCTCGTCCTCGACCGTGACCTGCCAGGTACCCACGGCGATGACGTCTGTCGGCAGGTGGTGGCCAGCGGCATCGCGACCAGGATCCTCATGCTCACCGCCGCGGGGAGCGTCGGGGATCGCGTGGCCGGGCTCACGCTCGGCGCTGACGATTACCTCGCCAAGCCCTTCGCGTTCGCCGAGCTGGTAGCTCGCATCCGTGCGCTCGCGCGCCGAGCTCACGCCGCTTTGCCGCCGCTGCTCGCCTACGCGGACCTGTTGCTCGACCCTTCGCGCCTTATCGCGGAGCGCTCAGGGCAGAGGCTCCGCCTCACGCCGAAGGAGTTCTCGGTGCTGGAGGTGCTGCTGGGCGCGCGTGGTGGCGTGGTCACGACCGAGCAGCTGCTCGAGCGCGTGTGGGACGAGAACGCTGACCCGTTCACAAACACGGTGCGCACGACGATGATGCGTCTGCGCCAGAAGCTCGGCCAGCCTGCGCTGATCCGCACCGTGCCGGGCCGCGGCTATCAGATGGCAAGCGAATGAGCCTGCCGACGAGAGTTTGGGACGCCCTTATCCACCCCACCGTCCGGCTGCGCCTCACCGCAATCTACGCAGCGATCTTCGCCGGCTGTGGCGTGGCTTTGATGGCGATTACGCTCGGTCTGACCGCACATGGCGACTTGCTTTTCCCCGGCTTGGGGTTGTCGCTGACGTCCGGCCAGGTCTTCACCGCGGCGCAGGGCAGCTCGACCGCGGTCTTTCCAGGCGACGCTGAAGGGAGGCAGATCCAGGACGCAATGACGGCCGCGGCAAACATTCGACAGAAGGCACTGGACGACCTCTACCGGTCAGGAGGGATCGCGCTCGCCACTACGTTGACTCTGGCTGTGCTGCTGAGCTGGTTCGCGGCGGGGCGCGCACTCGCGCCGCTGCGCTCGATCACCAACACGGCGAGACGCCTCACGCACGAGAACCTGCGCGAACGGATCGCACTCGAAGGCCCGCGCGAC
>DATGVE010000006.1:0-6713 GCA_035300725.1 Candidatus Eiseniibacteriota bacterium
CGAACTGGCCCGCTCCCATCGGTCCGCACCAGCGGTAGCCATTGCCCGCTCCCCGGTGGCGCTTACCACCGCGTCCGGTCGCAGCCGCGAGGCGGTACATCAGGTCCTCTGCCCACGCGCACGCGTTGGCCACGCGGCGGAACCGGCCGACGTCGTGGTCCATCCCCGCCGAGTCAGCGCCAACGTGGACGTGGCCACCAGTTCTCGTGGTGACTGTTGCGCCGTTCTCACGCAAGATGGCGCAGGCCCTCTCCAGCTGCGCCCAGGTCTCGGGCGTGTCGCGCAATACCGGGCTCACGACCTCTCCATTGACTGTGCTGTCGTGCTCGACCACCCACTTTCCTGGCTCCCGGTATGAGTGATAGCCCTGTAAGTTGGGCGTGGAGGCGAGTCCCGCGGCGTGAAAAGCGCGCGCCACCGCGTTGGCATCGGCACCGTCGAATTCGATCTCAACGCCGAAGGTCTGGTTGGGATCCCCGATCACATTCTCCCTCTCGTACTCGCCGCCCGAAGTCCTGGCCAGCTGGAGCAACTGGCGATGAAGCTCGTCGTTGGTTGTCAAAGACCGCTCGCCTTCGGGCACCTCTGAGCCCTGGGCCTCGAGGAACTGCTCCCAGAGCTGCTGAGCCTCGGCCTGCTCGCGGTCGATCCTCTCGCGTTCGTCGCGGTGGCGCTCCACGGACCGCGCGTAGATATCGGCCCACTCGGGGGTGTCGACGGCGGGGTCTTCGATGTCCGGCACAAATGAGGCGGCTGGGACCGCCTGTGCCTGTGCCGGTACCGTGGCGGCTTCGGCCGCAAATGGAGCGCCGACCACTGCCTGGATCGGCGCCGATTCCGCAAGGACGGCCTGTGTCGACGATGGTCGAACCACGACCGCGGGGCCCGCAACTGGTGCGATGGTCGCCGTCGTTGAGTGGTTCGTGGTGCGGCTAGCGCCCTTGCTTGGCATCGTTCAGCTTGCTCTCCGAAGCCGCCTGCGCAGTGTCTGCTGCAGGTGGGCGTAGAGGCTCCTCAGGGTCTGCTCCGACATGCCGGGGGCGGCGTTCGCCTCAAGGCAGAGGGCTCGCCCGGTCCGCCGATCGACGATGACGTCTACGCCGGCGTAATCGAGCCCGATCCGTCGCGCGCCTTCCCGCGCAGTCGACACGACTGCCGCCGGCAGGGTGGTGACCAGCTGATGCGTCCACTCCGGTCGGAGGTCTTCCAGGTTTGCACCCGTTGGCGGCTGCTTCGCGTAGGCCGACACCACGCGACCGTTGAGGACGCTCACGCGGTATTCGGCTCGGTCGGGAATGAACTCCTGAAAGAGGTCGTAACGAGCCCTCTCGCTCCACGGGGCGTCGGCCGCAATGACCGCCTTCCCGCTGCCCCGCGCTCCCCGACGCTGCTTGGCGACAACGCGATCCGACTCCAGCAGATGCATGTCGTCGGGTCGGAGCACCGTCCGCGGCGCGAGCTCACCAAGGCGGCGCACCGACTCCACCTGGTCAGACGCGATGCGCACCGCGTCTGGCCGATTCAGCGCCACAAGGTCCGCGGGCAGAGAGTCGCTCCCGCCCCAGTTGAGCACTAGCGGAGGCAACTCATGCCCGCGGGGGATCTCGGAAGGGTCATGGACGACGTGAAGGTTTGCGCCCTGGTGTGCCACCGCCTCGACGTTGCGAACGAGCGCGTCCGACGGCAATGAGCGGGGCGCCAGGATGTAGACGGGAACGTCGTTCGGCGCCGCCTGGAAGGCGATCGGCGGTAATCGCACATCGCCGGTAGGCTGCGCGGGCGCCACATCGGAACCGGCGACCAACCCAGGTGGCCGTCGCCTAGCCAGCTCTAGGAGTTGGTCGATGGCGGTTTGCCGCTGGTCCAGCTCCAGTTCGTACCCGATCGCCAGCCCAGAACGCTGACGCTCTTCTTCGAGGCGGCGCAGCTCGGTCAGCCGGCCATCAAGGTCGTCGATGGCGGCGCGAATTCCCTCTTCGTCGCCGCGGGCGCTGGCACGGGCCAACTGACGCAGTCGCGATTGGGCGCGGCGGAGGCGATATCGGTACAGCTCCTCCGCCTCCTCCGGAACCAACCCATCCTCGCGAGCTGCGAGCTGATTGAACCGCTCGACGTCGATGCCGCGGCGCAGGGCTCGTCCGATTTCGGCCACCGTGAAGCCGGCCGTATCCCACTCCTCGCGCGTTCGTCCGACTGCTGGTCCCGCAACGACAGGTGGTCCGACCGCTGGGTTGGTGGTCGTCGTGCCGCGGCCGCCCTTCGATGGCATTAGGTTGCCTCCAGCCCGCGCAGGATCGATGCGTAGGCGCGGTCGTTCTCGGCGCAGTTGAGAAGGAAGCACTCGCGGGCCGATCGCGCCACCGAGTCGCGGACTCGCCCGAGGAGTCGGCGGCGCTGCGCCAGGCCGTATGCCATCCCGTTGCAGATCACGAGGTGACGATGTGGAGCCGCGCGCCGGTAATCGACGAGTCGCTCCGCCGCGTGGATCCCGCCCAGGATGAAGGTGACATCGGGCCTCACGGCGCGGTGGAAGAGCGCGATGTCCTCGACGGTCTCGCGGTGCGCGCGCACCTCGGCGTGGATCTTCCGGCCGCCGCAGAAGATCGACACCGCCCGCAGGTCAGGCTGGCTATTGATCCAGTCCGCCCACATCCGGCCATCCGGCTCGAAGAAGCTGAAGCCGATATCCGGGACAGCGCGGACCCCGGCTTCCACGAGCTCGTGGTAGACAGCGATAGATCTTCTCTGCTGGACGATCTGATCCCAGCGACTGGCTGCCCGCCACACAGAGAAGTTCGGCGTCAGCACCAGATCGAAGCCCATGCCGGCCAGGTCGGCGATGATGCGACGCCTGGCAACCCAGAAGCCTTCGAGCACCCGGTCCTCCACGTACAGCTGCAGCGCGACCTTGGTGTCCGGCCCGAGGCGATAGACCTCGCGAACCGGCCGCCGGTGCTTCCGAGTGACCCACCGCCCGGCCGTGCCGAAGACGCGGCCGCCGTGCAGCGCGACCCAGGGCACATCCAAGGGATCGGCGTATGCCTGGACCAGGACAGGAAGGTGATCCGGCAACTCGGGAAGAGCGGGGTGGCGCACCGATCGCGACCACCTGAGGTCGAGGCCGCCGAGGTGCTCGACAACACTGCGGCGCTCCGCCATCATCCGCTCCGCATCAGCGCAGTCTTCGCATCGACCGCGAAGGCAGAAGTTGGGTTTCTTGCCGCAACGTGCGGCGGCGGGACATGCATCGCAGTGCACTCCGCAGGCGATCCCGCTCATCAGGCTGCACCTCTATTGCGCCGCAGGTAATCGCCGAACAGCGGAACGGTGAAGGCGAGGCGGCCGCGCTCCGGCCGGTAGAGAAGACCCTTGGTTTCGAGCTCAGCAATCAGTGGTTGCATCCTTCGGTTGGGCAAGTTCACGCCCTCCCTCACTGACTGCAGCGAGGCGACCTCGCCCCCTGCCGCGACCGCCCCCAGAACGCGCCGCTCCAGCCCGGAAGTCCGCGCCAGGCGGGCGTCGAAGAAGGCACCATCGAGCGCCCGAAGGATCGTCGGCCGGTGGCGCTCGAAGTCCAAATTGGTGATGGTCGCCGACGGGGAGCACGCCTCCCATAGCAGAGCTCCGAAGAACTGGATGTGAAATGGGTAGCCCCCTGTGTCGCGCCGAACCGACTCGACCACGCCCGTGTCGACGCTGTGGCCGGCGGCTTGGATCGGGCGTGTGAAGGCGAGGCCGTCCTCAGGTGGGCGAAGGGCGTCGAGCAGCTCCGCTTGGAACATGCGCTCCGAGTAGCTCTTGGCGCGGGCAAGGTTGTCGGTCAATGTGGGTAGCCCGCAGACGACCAGCATCACCGCCAGCCCCAACCTTTGTGCTCTGGCTACGCTCGCGAGGAAGATACCGAGTGGAAATTGGTGGCGGCGTGGCGTGTCGCAGAGGACCTGGGCCTCGTCGTAACAGAACAGGACTCCTGGATGGTGGGCCGCCGCAGCCCCTTCGCAGGCTAGCTCGAGAGCCTGAAACAGCCGATCCTCGAGCATGGCCGGTTGGCTCGTTGCGAATGTTGGTGGCTTGACGGCCAGCGTGACCCCTTCGAGCGTTACGGTCAGGCCGCCGAGCATGTCGAGCGCACGACGTGCGGCGGCACTCGATCGTTGTCGGAGAGCGAGGGTCCGGGACGAATGCTCGACGGCACTTCTGCAGTCCTCAACCAGCGCGAGCGCGAAGGTGGATTCAGTCTGGAGGTGCTCGCTGCACTCACGGCGGACCACGACCCAGCCGCGGGCCTCCGCTGCCGCCGCGTAGTGCTGCAACAGCACGGTCTTGCCGACACCGCGCAGGCCTGTCAGCCTGACATTGCGGGGGAAGGTCGGGAATCCTGTGAGGTATTTGTCGAATCGGTCTAGTTGGGCTGCGCGGTCTGCAAGGTAGGGCGGGTCCAGACCCATGCCTGGGCGGAATGGATTCGTTGGCCCTGAATGATCGTTTTTTGGAGGGATCATTTCCGATCATTCCCGGGACCGGACCGGAAATCGGTCAATTCAGCGTCCACGCAAGCGAGAAGGTCGCTCACCGCCCTCCGCTCGTCAGCCGAGACCACGGGGTCGAGGTTTCGAAGCGCTCGGACCAACTGGCGGCATAGGTCGGCGATCGCGTCCAGCCGGCTCTCGAAGGTGAGCGGCTCAGGTGTCTCTGGGTCGCCGGCGAGCGCACCATCAACGTCGAGCTCGCGATCGGCCAGCAGGCGATCGACGGCCCGCCGGACCTCGCGGTGAGTTAACTCGGCGGCGCGCTCGATCAGCGCGGTCCTCAGCTCTTTGTCAGCCAGCCGAGATATCTGAATGGCGTGCTCCTGTGGCAGGGGACGTACACGGTCCAGCTCCTCAGGATCCAGGCGCAGGAGACCGACCTTCACCTTTCGCTGCGACTCGGAAATGCCGAGTGCCTTTTCGGTTTCGCGCCATCGCGAGAGCGGCTTCGCAACGGGCTTGCCGTCGGCGCCGTTGACGATGTGGGTCTCGTGCTTGACCAGCATCTCGCGCAGGCCATCGAGGTGCTGCACGAACTCCTGTCGATGGACAATCCTTTTCTCATCGAGCGGCTTGAAGGGCACCAGTGATTCCCGCAGCAGTTGTTCTGCGATCGCGATGTCACGGATGGTCTTGTCGACCACGATGCAATGCGCCTCCTCGACCACATCGAGGTCGGCGCGAAGGTGGTTCTCCTCGTACTGTTTCTCGAGTCGCTCGAGATAGCCGAGGTGCGGATGAACCCGAACCAGGATCTCGAGCAAGCCAGCCGCCTTCGCCGCGCGCCATCGCTGCTCTCCGAAGACGATCTGGTAGCGGCCGCGCATGCCAGGGGCGGGTTCGACCTCAAGCAGCGGTTGATGGCGGCCAGACCTGATCGAGTCAGAAAGCTTTGCGACCAGGTCGACTGAGACGTTGACGCGTGGTTGGATCGGGCAGGGTTGGATCAGGTCGATTGGCACGATCGCGAGGCCTGGAGGCACACGATTTCCGGTCACGCGGCATCGCCTCCGGTGAAGCCATTGGGCGACGACTCTCGTTTGACGACAACCAGATCGATTGGCTTGGCGAGCTTCTGTGCATATGCCAGCTCGTGCGACGTGCCGCTGCTCTTGCCGTCCCAGAAGGCGAGAACCCGGTCGGCCGACCGGATCATCTCCTCGTCGCGCGCGAAGTATGCCGCCTCGACAGTGGGGTGCCCATCGGTGATTGCGGTCCAGACTTCCAGCTGGAGACCGCGCCGCATGACCGCATCCCGAATGGCCGCTGATGCGCCGTGCGTTCGGCTCGTCAGGACTATCGCGGTGCGAGGCAGTGCCTTGATCTTGGAGTCGATGACGGCGCGATCAGCGATAGTGCGGCTGCCGCCAGCGAAAATCCTTGGACGCTGGGTCGGTCGCGAGTTAACTACATCGACGTGAGCAGTTTCCGACGTGAACCAGGGTCCGCCGTGTTCGCCTTGCGTCCACTCGCGGTTCCAGACATGAAGATTTCCTAGTGTTCGGGCTCCCTGCACGATCGGAAACAGCGGCTGTTGCGGCCCAACGACGCAGGGGTCAGAGTCTGGCCCCCTCGTTCCATCGATCACGCGAAGGCGAGGCCGGCGACCGCTCATGCTCCCTCGCCTCCGCCCGGACGCCGGTCCCACCAGCGGCCTTTGGCGATGGAGTCGTTTGCTGCGCGGGTGCCGCGAGGGTAGCCGGGCATGTCGGCGAAGGCGTATCGGCCCGGCGGTCCTGTGATCTCCAGCCACACCGAACCCAGCCAACCAATTGCCGAAACCGTCTCGACAGCCGTGGTCCAGAAGCGGCACAGATTGGTGTGCTGTGGAAGGATCGGAGAGATCAGGTCGTGGAGCTCACCTTCGCGCACGCGTGTGGGAGCGACTAACAACACGTGGTTGAGGGCGGCGTTCCTGCGGCCGCGGAAGTAGGCGATGTATCCGATCGCCTTCTGTCGGATGCGCCGCGCGTGCTCCGTGCCGCGGTCCCACTCCAGGTCGAAGGTAATTTCGCGGTCGGCGAGCAGATAGCGACCCCATCCATCAGATGTCGGGCTGCCGTCGCGTTCGTACGCGGCGCGACACGTTGCCTCGCCGAGCCAGTGGTAGAGACCTTGGTCGGGCAGGTCACGCGCCCCCGCCGCCAGCTTCGTGAAGAACCGGTTGGCTTCCAGGTCGTGTCT
>DATGVE010000007.1:0-5704 GCA_035300725.1 Candidatus Eiseniibacteriota bacterium
ACCTCAGCCCTGAGCGTGTACTCCGTGTGAGGAAGCGAAGCGTCGGTGCTTTCCTCAATTGGGGTCGATTCCACACACCAAAGTCTGGCGCACCTGTTACCTCGCCGCCGACCGCGTCGTTGGCGTCACATGGAAGCATCAGTGCAGCGCTCGATAGGCCTCGTCCTCGGCACAATCGCCATCGCGACCGCATGCTCGCTGGTCGTCGCCACGGTTGTCGTGGCCGCGAACCGGCCGCCAGTTCTCATGACTGCCCCTGCGGCGTCGGTTGTCGAATCGGGCGTGATCACCAGCGGGGATGCCACAGTTTTGAAAAAGCCCGACATCGCATTCCTCTACGTTGGTGTCGAGTCGCAGCAGTCCACCGCGTCCGCCGCTCAAAGCGACCTGGCGAGCAAGGCGGGCAAGCTCATCGCGCGGGCGAAAGCGCTGGGCATCGCGGAGAAGGACACCAACACGTCTGGATTTTGGGTTGGTCCCGTTTACTCGCCGCGGGGCCAGACGATCACCGGCTACCGCGCCTCGGAGCAGTTGCAGCTCAAGTGGCGCACCGTCGACCAGGTTGGGAGTGCCCTGGATGCGCTGGTGCACGAGGGCGGCGCTACCAACGTCAGCGTTTCCTTTGGCCTGGCCGATCCGAAGGCCGCCAAAGCCGAGGCGCGGACGCTGGCCATCGGCGACGCCCACTCTCGCGCGCAAGCGATGGCTTCGGCGGCGGGAGTCAGGCTTGGGCAGGTGGTCCGAATCAGCGATGTCACGTTCTCCGGCTACCCCTCGGCGTCCTTTAGCCCGAAGGCCGGTGCGGCCGACTCGACCACCCAGATCCCGGTTGGCGAGCTCAATTTGACGGTCACGGTCGAGGTTGCGTACGCAATCGGCTAGGCGGCGGTGAGCCAATAACTTATCGTCGCGGGTGTGATCAAGGTATATCCCGACCGCCGCTGGCCGGCTTTCCTCCGCGTGCTGGCGGATACGGTGACTGTCGCGTGGTCAATCGTGTGGGCGTACCTCGGTTTCCTGATCTATCAGACGGTGATGGGCCTGGAGGTGATCGCCGATGGGATCACCAGCACCGGGGCGACCTTCAACTCATGGATCGCGTCGTTCAGGCGGGTGGCGCTTCAAGTCCCGGTGATCACGCAGTTCCTGCTCGACACGGCCGACGCCCTGAAGAGGTATTCGGGCGATCCACTGGTCGCGGCGGGCCACAACATCCACGACGCGATCCTTCAGACAGCGATAGTGCTCGCGCTCCTGGTGGCGGTGCCGCCGATCCTTCTGGTGCTGCTGCCGTACGCGGGGTGGCGCTGGCGGGACATGCGGGAGACCGGTGCCGCGCTCGCCTTTGTCCGCATCGCCTCGATGACGGGTCGGGCGGAGCAGGCGCGCGCGGTCCTCGCCTACCGGGCGGTTTCGACGCTGAGCTTCCGGCAGCTCATGTCCGCGAGCGCCGACCCCGTGGGGGATATCGCCGAGCGGCGGTATGACCGGCTGGCGGACGCGATGATCAAGCGGGCGGGCCTGGACCCGACGCGGCTGGCGTCCCACGACCTGCCCGAGCTGCCGCCGCACCGAGGTAGATAGCTCCGGGCATCTATCGTTGTTGGCATGTGTCGAAGCATCAAGACCCTGCGTCATGCTGAAGTCGTCGCCACCGATGAGGAGATCCGCGCCGCCGCTCGCCAGTTCGTGCGCAAGGTGAGCGGGTTCCGCGAGCCGTCGAGCCGGCACCAGGAGGCGTTCGAGGGAGCGGTCGACGAGATCGCTCTGGCCTCGCAGCGGCTGCTGGAGAGCATCTCGGGAAAGCTGGCGGCAAGCCGGGCTTCTTAGCTATCTCCCTCTCCCCACAGGCGAGAGGGTTGGGCAGACGGGCGTGAAAGAAGGACCCGTCTAAAGCTGGCAGCCTCGGCAAAAATTGAGCGGCTCCCGGTTCGATCCGAGCTGGCTGATCCGGTGACCGCAGCGCGGGCAGGTCTTCCCACCTTTCATATGTACTGACATGAAGGAGCGATCCTGCTTCGACTCGTCGTAGTTCGGGTTGGCCAGGATCGCGTCGACCGCCCGTTTGAGGACGACCGGGATCGCCTCGAACAAAGCCTCCTCCTCGGCCGGCTTGAGCGACGCGCGCCGGCGCAGCGGAAGAAGCCTCGCCTCGAACAGGATCTCGTCGGAGTATGCGTTCCCGATCCCGGCCAGGAACTCCTGGTTCCGGAGCAGGTCCTTCAGCTCGTCGCGGAACCGGCGCAGGCGCTTGCGAAACGCCTCGAAACCCAGCTCAGAGACTGAATCCGCCTCCGGTCCCAGAGCCGCCCATCCCGGCACCTCTTTGTCGCAGTCGGAAACCCAGTAGATCCTGCCCATGTCCCGATGGTCCAGATAGCGGAGCTCCTGCCGCCCTTCGATGCGCAGCGTGAAAACCTCCGTGGCCGGGACCGGCACCGCGCCGTCGACCATCTGGAAGCGACCGCCCAGCATCGGGTTGATCACCAGCCACCGGGGCGCTCCGCCTCCTCCCAGCTCCGTGCCGAAGACGACGTGTTTGCCTCGCCGGATAACTGAGAGGATGCGACGAGCGGGGAGTTCGTTGGCGAAATGCTCGACGGGATATCGAAGCATGTGGGCCTTCTTGGGGTTGACGGTGGCGGCGGTGATCAGCTTGTTCTCCAGCCGCGGAGCGACGCTGATTCGGACCGCCTCCAGCTCGGGTAATTCGGGCATGCCGCCACGATACGGATTTGCGGTTTGGGAGCCGGCGTTATTTACACACAGTTCCGGCAGGCGGCACTGTGAGGTCGATCAGGTAGGCGTCGATGATCAGCTTGGCGCACGCGCTCTTGTCGTAAGACACGTGCCCGTTGCCGTCGCGCGTCAAGAGCACGGATCCGGTCAGCACGTTGTTGACCGCCTTCGCCCAGGCGAGGGGCGTGGCCGGGTCGCCCGTGCCGCCGACCAGAAGGATCGGTGGTGCGCCAACCGCGGTGATCGGGCCGACCGAGCCCTTCGGTTTGACCGGCCAGTACGCGCAGATGAGGTTGGAGTACTGGAAGGCCGGGCCGAACAAGGCAGAGGCGCTGGCGAACTTCGGTCCAAGCGCGTCATAGGTGGCGACATCGGCAGGCACAGGTCGGTCGGCGCAGTTGACCGCCGTGTTGGCGTCCGTCTGGTTGTCGTAAGTCCCGTCGGCTTTGCGACCGAGGTAGAGGTCCGAGAACCTCAGGAGCAGTGTTCCATTGCCCCGATCAGCCAGTGTGAGGGCTTGGTCCAGGTAGGGCCACGTGCTCGGGTCGTAGAGCGGCGTGAGCACTCCAATCACCGCAAGGCCGCGTGTAAGCGAGCGATTCCCTACCGCCAGCGGGGTCGTGTCGAGCCGCTGCATGAGGTCCATCAACTTTGCTCCGGGGTCACCTGCTTGGGCATAGGTACATGTTGGCGCCGCGGTCTTGTGCGCCCGGCAATCGCTCAAGAACGACTGCAGGTTTTGCTCGAAGCCGACGAGCTGCGCATAGAGAAGATCGTTTGGTGTGAGGGTCGGATCGATCACGCCATCGAGCGCGAGCGCTCGGACGCGAGTCGGAAAAAGGTGGGCGTAGTGCTGGCCGAGGAAAGTTCCGTACGAAAAGCCGAGATAGGTCAGCTTCTCGTCGCCGAGCGCGGCGCGGATCACGTCCATGTCCCGCGCCGCGCTTACGGTGTCGACGAAGGGAAGGACACTCGCGCTGCGCGCCTTGCAGCCTGCGGCGAAGTTCTTGTCGGCGTCTATGGTCGTTTGCTTTTCGTTCGGATCATCGAGGACGGGATCGAGCGCGTTGAACAAGTCCTCCTGCGACCCATCGAGACATCGCACCGGAGCGCTCTGGCCGATGCCACGCGGATCAAATCCGATGAGGTCGAATCGCGTGTTGAGGTTTGCCATTCCGGTCACCTCCCCGCGCAGGAACTGGATACCCGAGGCGCCGGGGCCACCTGGGTTGGTCAGGACCGAGCCGATGCGGCGAGTTTTGTCAGTCGCCGGCTTACGGCTGATCGCGATCCCTATCGTCCCCGCTTCCGGGTGGGCGTAGTCCAGCGCGACCTGCACGGTCGAGCACTGGAAGCCCCCTCCACAATCGATCCAAGTGAGCTTGCTCGGGGAAGCGGTCGGGCTGCTCGAGGCGGCCTTCTTCGGATTGAGGGTGCAGCCGGCGGCAAGAAGCGTGACGAGCACAAGGACCACCGCGACACGACTCGTCACCGATCGGAGTCTAGCGGGTGCCGATTCCGGCTTGTTAGTGTTGGAATTTGCTGTGAAAGTGGCGCCTCGGAGTCCAAGCCGGACCGAAGGTGCTTGTGGCTGTCGCGAGGGCATACATCGTGAGGAGCCGAACCCAATCCTCGATGACCACCTCGCCCTGGCTCAGGCCGGCGAGGCGGGTCCGGGGCTCATGGCGCGACTGCGCGACGAGATGTCCGAGCCGACCCTTCTTGTAGCGGCCAAGATAATGCGGCACCATAATCCCCGGTAGTAGTGAGCGGGTTCTCGGCAGACTGCGAGTGGTGGTGGGACGGCCAGAAGTGGGTCGCCACGCCGCAGGTCGTCATCCCCGTCATCGGCCTCCCAGAGGCCTCAGAAGAAGTGCGGCGAACGGCGAAGCGGTACAAGGCCTTCACGGATGCAAACTTGGTGGCGAGTTCGGTGTCGGTGTCGCCGTTGCCGGAGATTGCGGAGCTGGCCGCCATTGGTGGGTTCGCGTCGTTCGTGTTTCTGCACCAGCGGATGTATCGCGCATTCCGGCAGTTGAAGCTCGCTCAGCTAGCGCAAGCCGCGACGTATCTTCTCGGACCAAGCGAACCGATCCTGGCCGCCGAGGCCGGCGTCTATCCGTGGCCCTGGCTCCCCCTCGGATGGGTTAGAGGCCTCTTCGCCGTCGTCGTGAGCGAAGCCCACGTGCTCGTCCTGGCGAGCGAAAAGCCCCTCGAGCCCCCACGCTGGGTGGTGATGGCTGCCCATCCGAGCGAGGTGCAGATTCAACTGAAGGGGAAGAAGGGTCGGCTTGATCTCTTTCCGACTCTCGTGGTGCATCACGGTGGCCGGGTGTGGCCGGTCAAGGGGTGGCGGGGAGTCTTCCAGCCCGAGCCGGTGCTCGCTGCGTGGTCGCGGCTGGCCACAGGAGCGAGCACGTGACTCATTCCGTCAACGGGCAGTATCGAATTCGGATCGCGTAGCTGAATTTGGGGTTTGCCGACCCATGATGTCGGTGCCGTGAGCGCGTTTTCCGAAGATGGCCAGTGGTGGTGGGATGGCCACCAATGGATGGCGTCGTCGCAGGTAGTGATCCCGGATCTCCCCGCAGCTCAACCTGGGACCGTGCAGGGGTCGATGCAAGAGCGGCATCGGCTGGGCGAGGCCACCACGGCCGCCGACTGGTTGGGAATAAGCGGCACGCCATTCTCTGGCGCAGCGTTCTTCGTCGGCCTCTCGTTCCTGTTCGTCGAGCGCGATGCATACCGCAAGTTCAGGCAGTGGACTCTCGACCAGCTCGCAGCCGCTATCGCGTACTTGGTGGGGCCCGACGAGCCGATGGTTGCCGGCGAAACGACCCTCTACAGGCCACCCTCGTTTCTTACGGTCCAGGCAACAGTTCGCGATTTTGCGGTCGTTATCACTGCCGCGCATGTTCTCGTTCTGCGCTTTGACCGGCCGGACGGCCAGCCGCGTTGGGTCGCT
>DATGVE010000008.1:0-4958 GCA_035300725.1 Candidatus Eiseniibacteriota bacterium
GTCGAACGCGGCAAGGCGATGGCCGAAGCCGCTCCCGCCGGAACGAGCTCGATGGCCGCCGTCCTCGGCCTCGATTCATCCGCGGTGGAGGTCGCTCTTGCCGGCATGAACGACGCGTGGCCCGCCAACTACAACACGCCCACGCAGACCGTGATCGCCGGCACAACCGCGGGCCTCGAGGCCGCCACCAAGCGCTTGCAGTCAGCGGGCGCCAAGCGGGTGCTTCCGCTCAACGTCAGCGCCGCCTTTCACACGCCCTTGATGGCCCCAGCCGCCGAACGCCTGCGCGCAGCCCTCGACCGAATCGATTGGCGCACCCCGCGCATCCCGGTGATGGCCAACCTCACCGGCCGCCCACACCAGGGGGGCGACCGCATCCCGCAGGTGATGGAGATGCAGCTTCGATCCCCCGTGCGGTGGGCCGCCTGTGTTCAGATGCTCGCCGAGCTGGGCTGCGACACGTTCATCGAGGTCGGCCCGAAGCGTGCCCTGACCGGAATGATGCGCGAGCTCGCTCCGAACGCCACTTCCGCCGCCGTTGGGACCCCGGACGCCGCCTCACAGCTCGCGGTCCAGCGATAACGACCGAATTGGCGGTTCGGCCGCCCCAACTCGAACCCAGGCAACAAATCCTTGCCTACCGAGCTTCCGTGCCTTGACCCGCCTCGCGTGTCCAGGCGCAGAATCGAAGTAGTAGCCGGCATCCCAAGGCTGGGTGGACCGATGAAACCGATCCGGTCTCGTACGAGGGCCGCCGGTTCAGCTCGTGCAGCGCACACGCGCATAGGCGTAGTCGCTGTCGGACCTGATCTCACGGAGGTGAGCCATGAATGCAGGCGTGATCAAGAGCAAGTTCAAGAAGACGGACTTGGACAAGGCCATCAAGGAGTACAAGGAGGCCGCGCTTCCCGCGATCGCGCAACACAAGGGAGCCCGCTCCGCCTTCTTGCTCGTCAATCGCGACACAGGCGACGCGATCTCAATCGCAATGTACGAGGACGAGGCTGCGGCGAAGTCTTTCGCGCCCAAGGCGGAGAAGGTCGCGGAGCAGCTCAAGAAGTACATGACCTCGACCGAGGTGAAGCGGGAGCTCTATGAGGTCGCCGTCGGCACGCAAACCGAATCCAGAGCCGTGATCGAGCGAGGGATCAAAGCCTTCAACGCCCACGACATGGAGGCACTGGCTCGCGACTTGGCCCCGGACATCGAGGCCACCGCCCCCGGAGACGTCAAGCTCAAGGGCCCGCAGGCGGTCAAGGAATACAACCAGACTTTCGTCACGGCCTTCCCCGACGCCCGCATCGAGGCGAAGAACATCTTCACGCAGGGCAACACAGTCGTCGTCGAAGGCATTTTCAGCGGCACGCATGACGGCACACTGAAGACGCCGATGGGCGACGTTCCCGCCACGGGCCGGAGGGTGAGCGGCGAGTTCATCCAGATCTTCGAAGTGGATCGAGGACTGGTCAAGCGAGATCACCTCGTCTACGACCAGGTGCAGCTGATGACCCAGCTCGGCATGGCTCCGGCGGCTCCGAACCAGGCCAGCAAAGTAGCGCGCTAGGGAAGTCTCGAGATCGGAATGGGGCTCGGGCCGCTCGGAGCCCGGGCCCCGGGGCTGATACAGTAATCGCCAGTATGGAAACGCAAAAACTCAGCTTTGAAGACTTCAAGAACATCGTCGTCGAGCGCCTCGGCTGTGAGCCCGAGCAGGTGACGATGGACGCCTCCTTCCAGGAAGACCTCAACGCCGACTCGCTCGACCTGGTCGAGCTGATCTACGCGTTCGAGGAGAACACCGGGCTGGAGATCCCCGACGAGGACGCGGAGAAGATCACAACCGTCGGGCAAGCGTGGGAGTACATCCAGGAGAAGTCCGCCTCATAGCACAGCCCCAGGCCGCACCCCTGGCCCAATCCCTTCAGCAGCTCCAACAAAAGATAGGAATCCACTTCCGGGATCCCGGCCTGTTGCTCGAGGCCGTGACCCACAGCTCTTTCGCCAACGAGAGCCCGCATCTCTCGCCTCGCGACAACGAACGGCTCGAGTATCTCGGCGACGCGGTGCTCCAGCTGATCACCGCCGAGTACCTCTACAAGCACCACCCCGGCGCGACCGAGGGTGAGCTCACCCAGACGCGTTCGGCGATGGTCAACACGAACACGCTGGCGCTGCTCGCCGAGCAGCTCGACCTCGGCAGCTATCTCTACCTCGGCAAGGGCATCGCCAAAGGCGGCGGGCGCGGGCTGAAATCGTTGCTCGCGAACGCGTTCGAGGCGCTGCTGGGCGCGATCTTTCTCGACGCCGGTTACGACGCCGCCTATCACTACTACCTCAACCGATATCGCTCGCTGCCGTCCCCGGCTAAAGACGAGAACTTCAAAGGACGCCTGCAGCAGGTCGCGCAGGAACGGTTTGGCGCGACCCCCTTCTACGACAGCGAAGGGGCGAAAGTCGGCACGCACCGCGAGTACACGTCGGTGGTGTTCGCCGGCGCTGAGCCCCTGGGCACAGGTCACGGGGCGAGCAAGCAGGAGGCGGAGCAGGACGCCGCCCGAGCGGCTTTGCAGACTCTGGTCGGGGATGGGGCAGAGCCGGTCTCGGCCAAGGCTCCGGCCAAGACGCCTCGGCCGCGCACCCGCCGTGCGGCTCGAACGCCGCGTGCCACGGCTGAGGCGGTCCAGCTCCCCGAACCGGTCGCTGAACCTGTTCTAGAGCCGGTTCGCCAGGCCGAACCCGAACCACCCGTTGTTCTCCCCAAGCAAACACGGAGCCGTCAGTTCGGGGAACCCCTCGAGTAGGGATTTTCCACAGGTTGTGCCCGGGGCTGAATCGACCCCTACATCTGCTACCTTGAGGGCGCCTTGTTCCTCCGTTCGCTGAGCCTGCTGGGCTTCAAGACTTTTGCCCGGCCGACCGAGATCCGGTTCGAAGGCGGCGTCACGGCGATCGTCGGTCCCAACGGCTCCGGCAAGACGAACATCGTGGACGCGGTCAAGTGGGTCCTGGGGTCCGGCCAGGCACGCGACCTCCGTGGCAAGACGATGGCTGAGGTCATCTACGTCGGAGGCGAGCGCCGGTCCCGCGCGGCTTTCGCCGAGGTCACGCTTGTGTTCGACAACACCGAAGGCCGCCTCCCGGTGGACTACCACGAGGTTGCCATCAAGCGGCGCGTCGAGCGAGACGGCGAGAGTGACTACTTCCTGAACGGGACGCGTATCCGCCGGCGCGATCTCCTCCACATGCTCGCGTCCACCGGCCTGACCGTCGACTCGTACGCGATCATCGGCCAGCACGACATCGAGGAGATCGTCGTGTGCTCGCCCGCCGAGCGCCGCCAGCTGCTGGAAGAGGCGGCGCAGGTACGCGGGGTCAAGCAGCGCCGCCAGGAGGCGGTGCAGCGGCTCAACGAGCTCGCCGCCAACCTGCTCCGGCTCGAAGACCTGAGGTCGGAGATCGAACCTCGCCTCGACGTCCTGCGTGTGCAGGCCGGCGCGGCGCGGGAAGCCGCCGAGGCGACAGCCCGCCTGGAGCTGCTTCGCGGGAGCATCGTGTGGGAGGAATGGCGCGAGGCCCGCGATGCCCATCGCCGCGCGTCGTCACAGGCGCAGGCGCTGGAGCGCCGGCTGGTCGAGGCGAAAGAGCTGGCACGGTCGGCGGAAACCGAGTTTCAGACCTGGCGCACTGAGGTCCAGGCGGCGCAGGACAGGCGCCTCGCCCGCCAGCGGACTTTGGGTCACTTGCGGCTGGAGGTGGTCGAGGCTGAGCATTCGCTCGCCCTTGCCGGCGAGCGTGCGCAAAACGCCGTCGCGCTCGCCGAGGCCGCGCGCCG
Source organism: Candidatus Eiseniibacteriota bacterium (assembly GCA_035300725.1). Classification (GTDB taxonomy): domain Bacteria; phylum Chloroflexota; class Dormibacteria; order Dormibacterales; family Dormibacteraceae; genus Palsa-870. Next base: position 3,833 of record DATGVE010000008.1, read on the forward strand.
CGAGGAAGCGGAGAACCGGTCCCTCTCGGCCGCCGCCGAAGCCTTGCGCGGGCAGCTGTCCGCCGAGCTCGAGCACGCGCGCCACGCGCTCGAGAGCGTGGCGGAGGCGCCGCCCGTCCCCGAAGCGCCGGATCCGGCGGAGCTCCAGCACGCGCGTCGCGATTCGGAGCAGGCTCGCCGGGCCCTGGCCGCGGCTTCCTCCACCATAGCGGCGCTCCGCACCCGCCGCGAGTTCCTGGAGGAGCAGTCCGCTCGGCTGCAGTCGATGCGTGACGCGGCGCAGCAGGTACCCGCGTCGGAAGCGAAGGTCGAGCAGGCCAGAAAGGCTGCCGCCGAGGCCGAGTCCGCTGTCGTGATGGTCGCGCGGCTGCGGTCCGAGATGGATGGTCTGGAGGCGCTCCGGCCGGATGCTGCCCCTGGCTTCGAGCGCCTGTGCGATGTGGTAACGCCCAAACCGGGCTACGAGGCGGCGCTCGCCGCGGTGCTCGGCCAGCTCGCCGACGCGTTCGTCGCTCGGGACGAGGCCGCGGCGGCCAAAGCAAAACCCGACCGGCAGCTGACAGTGCTCTACCCGACGGACGCGCCTGATCCACGGGCCGGCTCCCTGTTCGAGCACGTGAGCTGCCGGGCGGGATATGAGCAAATCGCTCGTCGGCTGCTTGGTCACGTGGTCGTCGGCGAAGACGTGACCCTGGACGGCGTCTACCGAGAGCCGGGCCTCGTCCGCATGGGCACAGATCCTCGGGTCGCGATTGACGTGCGGCGCCACGAGCTCCGCGATCGCCTGGCCGGCCTGGAGCCGCACGCGGCGGAGTCCGAGGCAGCGGTGAAGCGTCTGAAGGAGGCTGAGGTCGAGCTCGCCGACCTGCGATCAAACGCCGCCGGCGCCTCTCGGTCGGAGGAGACGGCAAGGATGCTGGAGGCCGCATGCGCAGCCGAGGTTGCCGAGTCGGAGAAGCTGTCTGATCTGGAGCGGGCCGCGAACGCAGCCGACGAGCGTGTCGGCGCGTTGGCGAAGGACCTCGAGTCGGGCCTCCAGGCGATCGGCGAGAGTCGGGCGGCGGCCCACCACGCGGAGGTCGATCGCGCCCGCTGGCGCGACCGCATCGAGGATCTTCGCCGCCAG
>DATGVE010000009.1:0-3079 GCA_035300725.1 Candidatus Eiseniibacteriota bacterium
CTGCCCTGGCTCGGCGCCTGCGCACTCCGCGGCTCGGGCGCATCTTTGGCCAGCGCTAAGTGTGTCCGGGTCTCGTTGTAGTAGTCGACGTAGGTCGACAGAATCCCCCGCAGATGCCTCTCACCGATTACCACGATATGGTCCAGACATTCGCGTCGAATCGAGCCAATCACGCGCTCGGCATAGGCGTTTTGCCACGGCGAGCGTGGCGCTATGACCGTCTCCCGGATGTCCAACATCTTGGCTTGACGCGAAAATCGTTCGCCATAGACCTGGTCCCGATCCCGGATCAGATACCGAGGGCTGTCCTCCGGCCCGCACGCCTCGATCAGCTGCCGCGCCGTCCACTCTGCGGTCGGATGCTCCGTGATATTGAAATGCCGCAGCCGGCGCCGCCCGTGGCTCAACACCACGAGCACAAACAGCACTCGAAAGGTCGCGGTCGGGGCCGTGAAGAAATCCAACGCGATCAGATCCTGGGCGTGGTTCTTCAGAAACGTGCGCCACACCTGTGACGGCGGCCGCCGCTGCCGGGGCATCTACTTCGACACCGTCGCCTGCGAGACCGTCAGGCCCAGCTTCAGCAGCTCGCCGTGGATTCGGGGTGCTCCCCAGAGAGGATTGGCGCGGCTCATCCGCCGAATGAGATCCCGCACTTCCGTCCCAATCGCGGGCCGACCCCGTCGGTGTCGACTCTTCCATGCCCAGTAGCGCCTGAAGCCCCGGCGGTGCCACCGCACCACTGTCTCGGGCCGCACCACCTGCAGAGAACTGCGCCAGTTCTTCCACAGCCTCGACAGCACGACCCAGAAGAGCCGGTCCGTCAACGTCAGCTGTGGGCGCGGCTGGCGCACCTTCCACACGGCGACTTGTTGTCGGAGTGCGAGGTTCTCCAGCGCCAACTCCTGCTGCGTGCGAATCGTGGACCGCAGTGTCCGAACGAGGATCGCAAGCCATCTCGCCATATCCGGTCAATAGCGGCTCAGTCTCGCCAACCGCAAGACAATCGCTACGGACGAGTTTTCAGGAAGGACAGGTGCCGATCACGAGGGCCTGCCTCCACCTGGTCCAGACCCTGGCCAGCGCGAGCCAGAACAGGCGATCCGTCGTCCGAAGCCGGGGTCGGGTCGCCGTCCAGTTGTGTACGGCGAGATGCTGACGGAGGGCGAGGTTCTCGATCGCGAGCTGGCGGTGGCCGCCGCAGAGGAACGGGAGCAGCCGAAGCAACTGCAGCAGGAGAGTGATCATCGAGCGGGATTGTGTCAGGATCAGAGCCGATAGATCAACGAGTTGCCAGCTGGCCGAGTTTTGGCGAAGGACAGCTCGGGCGAACGAGGGTGGTGCCGTACACTACGGCACGAGGGCTCCGGTGCACACACGGCGACTCGGGGAGCGAGCGCGGATCATCGCGCGATGAAGCAATTCCACGCATTCCGGCTCGACCCGATCAACCACCGTCTGTGGCGCGGCGACGAGCGTGTGACGCTGACGCCGAAGGCGTTCGACGTGCTCCGCTTCCTGGTCCAGCATGCCGATCGGCTGGTGACACAGGAAGAGATCCTGGAGGCCGTCTGGCCGGAGACTCACGTCAATCCTGAGGTCGTCAAGAAGTACGTCCTAGAAGTCCGGAAGGCCCTCGGCGACCGATCCGACAGGCCGACGTTCATCGAGACCTTTCCCAAGCGCGGCTATCAGTTCGTCGCGCCCGTGCTCGAGGCAAGCAGCGACACGCCCTCCAGCCTGCCCGCGAGGGCCGCGACCATGGTGGGCCGCGATGCTCCACGGGCCCTGCTCGAGGCCTGTCTCGAGCAGGCGCGGCGAGGTCACCGACAGGTCATCTTCGTCACGGGCGAGGCCGGCGTAGGGAAGACGACGCTCGTCGAGGCCTTTCAGCGTCGTGCCGCCGAGCGGGCGAGCCTTCGCATCGCGGGCGGGCAGTGTGTCGAGGGCTTCGGCGGCAAGGAGCCGTACTACCCGATTCTCGAAGCGCTCGGTCACCTGCTGCGCGAGACCGAGCGCAATCGAGCGGTGGCGGCGCTGGTCCGATGTGCACCGACCTGGCTCGTCCAGTTTCCTTCGCTGGTGAAGAGGGAGACGCGAGAGGCGCTGCACCGCGAGACGATCGGGACGACGCGGGAGCGGATGGTGCGGGAGATCTGCGAAGCCCTGGAAGCGATCACCGCCGCCGACCCGCTCGTCCTCGCCCTCGAAGACCTTCACTGGGTCGATCTCTCCACCCTCGACGTGATCTCGGCGCTGGCCCGGCGGCGCGGACCGGCGAAGCTCGTGGTGCTCTGCACGTACCGTCCGGGCGACGTCGTGGTGGCGGAGAACCCGTTGAAGGTGCTCAAGGAGGATCTCCTCGTCCATCGTCTGTGCACCGAGCTGGCCCTCGAACACCTGGGGGACTCGGATGTCGCGGACTATCTCCTCGCCGAGTTCCCGCGCGCCGACTTCCCGCCGGGTCTCGCCGGCCTGATCCATCGCCACTCGGGCGGGAATGCGCTCTTCATGACGGCCATCGTGCGGGACATGGTCGATCATGACGTGATCGTCGAGGAGCGTGGACGCTGGGCCCTGAGCAGGCCTCTGAGCGCCGTTGCGCCGGCGGTGCCGGCGACCCTGCAGCAGATGCTCGAGGCGCAGTTCATTCTGCTGAGCGCAGCCGAGCAGCGCATCCTCAGCCATGCGAGCGTCGCAGGTGATCGCTTCTCCGTGTGGGCGCTCACGACGGAGCCGGACCTCATGCCCGACGAGATCGAAAACGCCTGCGAACGGCTGGCGGAACGCCAGCAGTTCCTGCGGGCCGCCGGGTTTCAGGAGCTCGCCAACGGAACCGTGTCCGCCCACTATGAGTTCCGGCACGCCCTCTATCGCGAGGCGGTGTATCGGCGCCTCTCGGACGTGAGCCGATCACGGTTGCATCGCCTTGTCGGAGAGCGGCTCGAGGTGCTGTGCCGGCCCGGCCAGCAGGAGCTGGCGGCCGAGATCGCGCTGCACTTCGAGAACGGACGGCACTACGATCGCGCCATCGGATACCTGATCCTCGCCGCCGAGAACGCCGCCGTCCGGTTCGCCT
>DATGVE010000010.1:0-3012 GCA_035300725.1 Candidatus Eiseniibacteriota bacterium
TTTGATCGCGCCTTCAGCAATCCGCCGGTTGCGGAGCTGAGCCTCTACGTCCTGATCCTCACGCTGCTAATCGTGCTGTTCTAAAAGGAGGTATCCTTGCAATCGCCAAGCCCCGTCTTATACGACCGAACGACATCCAACATCGCCGAGCCTTATCCGGTAGCGGCGGAGCCTTCCGCGCTTCACGCGTCCCCCTTTGCGCCGGGCGAGGAGATTGGCGCTACTTTGGAAGGGCGTTTGCCAAGCGCGGATCCGAGTGAGCGTCTGCCCGTTTACCCCAAGGCGCCGCTGAAAGCTCCGGTGTCCGGACGCCCAGGTCGTATTGCCCGTTTCGCTCGGGAAGCGCTCAAGACAGCGGCGACCCTTCTCATCCTCGTCCTCGGTGTGCTGGCCGCGCTGGTTAGCTGGGATTCCTATGTCACTGCGCCCTGGACGCGAGACGGCAGCGTTCGCGTGCAGGTCGCAAGAATCGCGTCCCAGGTGTCGGGCCAGATCACGGAAGTCCGGGTCGTCGACAACCAATACGTTCACCAGGGCGACGTGCTCTACGTCATCGATCCCTTCGATTTTCAGGTGGCGCTGGACACCGACAAGGCGCAGCTGCGCCAGAAAGCCGCCGATGTGCAGGTCAGGCAAATGCAGGCGGAGCGCCGGCAACACCTCAGCGATCTCGCCACGACACCGGAGGAGCAGCAGCTATATGTCGGCAACGCCATCCAGGCGCAGGCGGCGTTCGACGCCGCCCAGCAGCAGGTCGCGCAGGCCGACATCAACCTCAAGCGGACGCAGGTGCGTAGTCCCGTGAACGGCTATGTCACCAATCTTCTGATGCGGGTAGGCGACTATGCTCAGGCGGGCACGAACAACATCTCGGTAATCGATGGGGACAGCTATTGGATCGACGGCTATTTCGAGGAAACCAAGATGGGTCATGTCTGCGTCGGTGACCGCGCCGAGGCGGCGCTGATGGGTTATCGCGATCCGATTGTGGGACGGGTCCAAACCGTCACCCGCGGCATCAGCGTCTCGAACGCCACGCCGAGCACCCAGGGCCTGCCCAACGTCGATCCGGTCTACACCTGGGTACGCCTAGCGCAGCGCGTGCCGGTCCGCATCCGGATCACCGATGTCCCGGCCGGCATCCCGCTCGTTTCAGGTATGACCGCGACAGTGACAATCCGCGGTGCCGAGGCGCGGAAAAGCGGTGGCTGGTTCCGCCAGCGCTTCGCCAGCCTTAGGAATCACCTAGTCGACATCGTTCACGGTCCACAGCCTTCACCGGGCTGCGTGCCACGGATCGGCGACGAGAACGGCGCGACCGTAACCCTTCCCACACCCAAACCCGTCGCACCTCTCAACCCTGCAGAAATCAACCCCGGCCTGGCGCCGGACATGAACAAGTCACCCCGTGCGCAGTGAGCAGTCAAGACGAACCGCCTGTATCCGCCAAAACATCCACCTGACCTGAGGAGAATATCATGACACACACAGTTGCAGACCAAATGGTCGAAACCCTCGCCGCCGCGGGTGTCGAGCGTATCTATGGAATCGTGGGCGACAGCCTCAATGGCTTCACCGATGCGCTGCGGCGCCATGGCGGCATTCAATGGCTGCATGTCCGGCACGAGGAAGTCGCCGCGTTCGCGGCCGGCGCGGATGCGCATGTCACCGGTGGCCTCGCGGTCTGCGCCGGAAGTTGCGGTCCTGGCAACCTGCACCTGATCAATGGTCTGTTCGACTGCCACCGCTCACGCATGCCGGTGGTGGCGATCGCGGCTCACATTCCCTCGCCCGAGATCGGCTCGGGCTATTTCCAGGAAACCCATCCCGAGCAGCTTTTTCGGGAATGCTCCAGCTATTGCGAACTTGTTTCGACCCCCGAACAGATGCCCCGCGCGCTCGAAATCGCTGTGCGGCGTGCGATCTACGAGCGCTGTGTCAGCGTCATCGTCATCCCGGGCGACGTGGCGCTCAAGCCAGTCACGAACGCATCTGCGCCGTTGCCGATGGGCCTCGTCCCGGCGCAGTCGATTGTCGTACCGTCCGATCAGACGCTCGACAAGCTCGCCGATCTCCTCAACAAAGCCCGTCGAGTTACGCTGCTCTGCGGCAGCGGCTGCGAGGGCGCGCATGACGAGCTGATGCAACTCGCCGAAGCCCTGAAGGCACCAATTGTCCACGCCTTGCGAGGCAAAGAACATGTCGAGTGGGAAAATCCCTACGACGTCGGAATGACCGGCTTGATCGGCTTCGCCTCAGGCTACCAGGCCATGGAAGCCTGTGACGCACTTTTGATGCTGGGCACGGATTTCCCCTATCGGCAGTTCTTCCCGAAGGATGCCCGCATCGCCCAAATCGACATCCGGGCAGAGGCGATCGGTCGTCGGGCTCCTGTCGAGCTTGGTCTGGTCGGCCAGGTTGGCGCCACCTTGCGTGGGCTGCTGCCGCGTCTCGTCTCCAAGCGCGATCGAAGCCATCTGGATGCCGCGCTGAAAAACTACGCCGAGGCACGCAAGGGACTAGACGACCTCGCGAGCGGACGACCTGGTGGTCCGCTGCATCCGCAACATATCGCGCGCGTGGTGGGCGAACTAGCAAGCGACGACGCCATCTTCACCTGCGATGTCGGCCTGCCGACCGTGTGGGCGGCACGCTATCTCGCCATGAATGGCCGGCGCCGTTTGGTCGGCTCGTTCTGGCACGGCTCAATGGCGAATGCGATGGCGCAGGCCATTGGCGCTCAAGCCGCTTGCCCGCAACGCCAGGTGATCTCGCTGTCCGGCGACGGTGGATTCACCATGCTGATGGGCGACCTTCTGAGCCTCTCGCAGCTCAAGCTCCCGGTGAAGGTGATCGTGTTCAACAATGGCGCGCTCGGCTTCATCGAGCTCGAACAGAAGTCGACCGGCTTTCTCGACACCGGAACCGAGCTTGTCAATCCGAACTTCGCGGCCATGGCTGAGGCCATCGGCATCAAGGGCGTGCGCATCGAGGATCCGGCGGAGGTGCAAG
>DATGVE010000011.1:0-3202 GCA_035300725.1 Candidatus Eiseniibacteriota bacterium
ACCTGTCGCACCGCGAGATGCTCGTCGCGAATCGACGTGTACTGCTGCGGCAGCTCCCAACCACCGAAGTCGACCATGCGCCCGCCCAGCGCGACGTGCCGGTCATAAAGGGCTGTGCGATGTGGAGCGCTAGCTGTCAAATGCGCGCCGCTCATCGCCGTCGAAGTCGATGGCTTCTGGGTCGATGAACTCGAGCATCTCTTCGTCGTGGCGGCGCCGCGCATCGGCCACCACCTCCGCGACATAGCGGGTCCGCTGGACTGTCCACTCGAGCTTCTCCGCCAGCTCGTCTGGTGTTGGTTCGCGATGAAGCTCAATTCGCATGGCCAACTCGGTGTGCTCGTAGTCGGTCGCGGCCGCGATTAGCAGCTCGGCATCTCGCACCGCAGCGGCCTCCAATTCGATCGCGGCGTCCATCTGCGCGTTGATCCGCTGTTCGGCGAAGCGCACAAAGTCGGCCTCACCGCTTTCCACGTAGGAGCGCACCGCCTGGACGAGCCCGATCGATCCTTCCTGGACGAGGTCCGGCGTCGACAGGGTCCGCACGCCACGCGCTTCCGCGAGCCGGATGACGAGGTCGAGGTACGCGGCGACAACGCGCTCCTGGCTGCCCCTGTCGCCGAGCGCGGCCTGGTGAAGCAGTCGATCCTGCTCGGCGCCGCTGAGCGGTTTGGCCATTCGAGCCTCCCGAACGATGTCGTTCAAGGCGGCGGCATCGCTGTCGACAAAGTCCGGTCGACGGGCGTGCTCATGCTGACTGTGGCTGGCGCTCATTGCTCCTCGATTTTACGATGCACCCGGAAGCGGCCTCCGAGCCGGCCAGGCGGGAATGTTCCACGTTTTACATCGGCAGCGCGTACCCGGGATTGCCATACTCGGAGACATGCGCAGACGGTGGGCGCTGAAGCTTGGTTTCCTGTTGTTCGCCGTGGCGGCCGCGTTTCCGGTTCACGTCTCGGCCGGCGCCCCGCAGGTCGAGCGAGCCGACCTGGTCGGCGACATCAACACGATCATGGCCGCCTATATCGACAGGGCGGTGAGTCGCGCCGGCGCCGATCGAGCCGACGCCCTGCTGGTCGTGATCAACACTCCGGGCGGCATCTCGACCTCGATGGACGACATCGTGACCAGCCTTCTCAACTCGAAGGTGCCCGTGATCGCATACGTTTATCCGAGCGGGGCACGCGCAGCTTCGGCCGGACTCTTCGTCGCGCAGGCAGCGGACGTCCTGGCGATGGCGCCCGGTACCAACATCGGCTCCGCGCATCCGATCCAGTCGACCGGCGCCAACCTGACCGGAGACCTCGGGGCCAAGGTGCTCAACGATGCGGTCACCAGGGTCCGCAACCTGGCGACCATTCACGGGCGCAACGCTGACTGGGCCGAGGACGCGGTGCGCAACAGCGTCAACATCAACGCCGAAGAGGCCGTCCGCCTGCACGTTGCCGACCTCGAGATCTCCGACCCGGACGCACTCATGAAAGCGGTCGACGGGCGATCGATCTCCAGACCGAGCGGCGCTCTCGTCCTGCACACGGCAGGCGCACACATTGCCGACCTGCCGATGCCGTTCTGGCAGGTCTTCCTCAACGCGTTGATCGATCCGACGATCGCTGCGCTGCTGATCATCGTGGCCGGCTACGGGATCATCACGGAGATCTCCACGCCGGGCGCGATCCTGCCGGGAGTCATCGGAGGCCTGGCGGCGATTCTGGCCATCGTCTCACTCGCCAACCTGCCGGTGAACATCGCGGGGGCCTTGCTGATGCTGCTGGCCTTGATCCTCTTCATCGCGGACTTCAATGCCAACACGCATGGAATCCTGAGCGTCGGCGGCGTCGCCGCGCTCGTTCTCGGCATGGCTTTCCTGATCGACACCGGACCCATCGGACTCGGTGTCGACCCGATCGTCGTACTCGGTACCGGAGTCGTGACCGCCGCGTTCTTCGTCCTGTTCATCCGCAAGATATGGGAGGCGCGACGCGCACCCGCTTTCGTCGGAGCGGAGAGTCTCGTCGGCGCCACCGGCGAGGCCCGCGAAGAACTCGCACCTGAAGGTCTAGTCTTTGTTGCAGGTGCGTTGTGGAAAGCTGTCGCAACTCCTGCACCGATCCACGCCGGCTCGCCAGTCCGCGTGGTCGGACGCGATGGCCTCCAGTTGAAGGTGGTCGCGGGTGACAACGGTGTGAGCGCGACGAGTAAGGAGAAGAAGTAGTGCTGCCCGGAACCCTCATCGTCATCGCCGTGATCGTCTTCATTGCCGTGGTGGTTGCGTTCTCCAGCCTGCGCATCGCCAACGAATACGAGCGCGGCGTCGTGTTCCGGCTCGGCCGGCTCATCGCGTTGCGCGGCCCCGGCCTGTTCTTCATCATCCCGTTCGGCGTCGACCGGCTGGTCAAGATCGACCTTCGCGTGATCACACTCGAGGTGCCGCCGCAAGAAGTCATCACCAATGACAACGTCACCGCGAAGGTGAATGCGGTCATCTACTTCCAGGTCATCGACGCGCGCAAGGCGGTGACCCAGGTCCTCAACTACATCAACGCGACATCCCAGATCGCGCAGACAACTTTGAGAGCGGCTTTGGGACAGGCGACACTGGATGAACTGCTGGCGAATCGAGAGAAGATCAATCAGAACCTGCAGAAGATCATCGACGAGCAGACAGAGCCCTGGGGAATCAAGGTCGCGGTCGTCGAGATCAAGGACGTCGAGCTGCCAACCACGATGCAGCGCGCGATGGCCAAGCAAGCCGAGGCGGAGCGCGAAAAGCGAGCCAAGATCATCAATGCGGACGGCGAGTTCCAGGCCTCGCAGACGCTGGCCAACGCCGCCGCCGTCATCTCGTCGCAGAAGGGAGCGCTCCAGCTGCGCTTCCTCCAGACGATGGTCGAGATCGGCTCGGAGAAGAACACGACCATCCTGCTGCCCTTTCCGATCGAGCTGATCAGGCCCCTGCTCGACATCCCAGAGAAACCGGGCGAAGGCTGAGCGGACACCTCTTCCTCGACGCGGTAGCGGCGGCGGCACAGGTCCTACTGCCGCTGTCCCTGATCTTCCTCGCCAACGTTGCCGTCGGGCGGCGATGGGCTCATCTGGCGATCGACCTCCTGGCGGGCGTCAGCGCAGGAATCACTTTTCTCATCGGCGCCCTGGACCTGGCCGGCGCGGGCCTGTTCCCAGCCAACCTGGTCGGTCAAAA
>DATGVE010000012.1:0-3312 GCA_035300725.1 Candidatus Eiseniibacteriota bacterium
TCGGCTATCGACGAGTCGGCGAGCTCAGGTTGAGGTAACAATTCCAACAACTGGGAGGAGTTCTTCCGCCAGGCGATCCAGTTCTGCCTTTTCGTTTGGGCGCAGAGCCCGCAGCGGGCGCCGGCAATGCTCCTCGATCGGCACGCCCCGCCGGGCCAGCAGGTGCTTGAGCGCCGCCTGGAATGGAAACCGCTGTACGCGGTCGCGAATCTCCCCAAGCCCATGCGCGCCGGCTTCGGTCGGCCGGCGCACCACCTCGCTAACCGCCTCCGGAAATGCCGCGGCGAGCCCGGACACAGCACCCACGGCGCCCGCGGCGAGGCCGCGATGGATCAGGCCTTCAGACCCGACGAAGACCTTGAGCCCGTCGATCAGATACGGCTCCAACCGCTCCCACGGCGCATCCGACACTTTCAGCCCGACCAGGTTTGGCAGGCGAGACCGCAGCTCCTCGATCACGGCCGGCTTCACGGCGTAACCGCTGCGGGCGGCGAACTCGTAGACGAAAAAGGGCAGCGGGGCGCAAGCGCGCCCGGCGGCCGTGAAGTGTTCGATGAGCGAAGCGTCGTCCAGCGCGAAGTAAGGAGGCGCTATCACCGCGACGGCGTCCGCGCCGAGCTCGGCCGCGTGCGCGGCGAGCATTACGGTGGCGGCAGTCGTCTGCGCGCCGCAGTGCACTATCACGATCGCACGCCCGACCCTGGCGCGAAGGAATGCTTCGGCCGCCGCGCGGCGCTCGTCGGAGCTCAAGAGAATGCCTTCGCCGGTGGTGCCGAGGGCCAGGATCCCGTCGACGCCGGCGGCGACCAGGTGCTCGACCATCGGTCCGATCGCCTCCAGATCGACCGCGTCCCCGCCCTCCCGCAACGGCGTCACCGCCGCGGAAATTGCACCAGCGAAATCCGAATTGAGCTTCTCGGGCACTTTCAGTATCTCCGTGAGTGGTCGAAAACATTGACGAGAGGGCGGCGATCCAGATACCGGTGCAGGTTCTCGATGAACAGATCGACGAGGCGTTCGTTCTCCTGTGTCACCGTGCTCGCCGAGTGTGGCGAGACGATCACGTTCGGCATAGCCCATAGGGGGTTGTCGGCGGGCAGCGGCTCTTTCGCGAAGACGTCGAGCCCGGCGCCGCGCAGGCGGCCGGACTGAAGCATCTCGATCATGGCCTGCTCATCGATGAGCGAACCGCGGCCGACATTCACCACGACAGCGTGTGCGGGTAGGAGGGAAAGCCGCCGGCGATCGATGAGGTTGGTGGTTTCCGGAGTGTCGGGCGCGGCGATCACGAGGATGTCGGTTTCGGGCAGCGCGGCGTCAAGACCTGCCGAGTCGACTATCTTGCGCACCCCGGCTGGAGCCTGACCTCCGGTCGTTCTTCGATGACCGGTCACCTCCATGCCGAGGGCCGAGCTCAACTCGGCGATCCTCGATCCCACGCGGCCCAAGCCGATCAGCGTCATCCGCGATCCGAAGACTTCCTGGCCGCAGAAACGCTCCCAATGGCGCTCCGCCTTCCAGGTGTTGACCCTCGGCATCTCCTTGGCGAAGTACAGAGCGGTGAGGAGCACGAACTCCGCCAGCGGCTGAGCGTGGATTCCCGCGGCGTTGGTGATGATCAGCGGCGAGCCGGCGAGGCCGAGGTGCTCGACGAGCGGACCGATTCCGGAGCTGGTCGCTTGCACCCAGCGCAAACGGGGCGCTCTCTCGAGCAGCTCTTCAGGACGTTCCCAGTCGAACTCGAACGCTATCTCGGCCCGGCCAAGGTGCTTCTGCCAGCGCAGGCGCTGCTCCTCGGTCAATGGCCTTGGAGGTCCGTGATGGTCCGCTTCGTAGCGGGTCGTCGGAAGGAGCTCGGGCTCGTAGATCAACTCAATCCGGTCCGGTTCAGCGGCGGCGATTCGCTCCGCGTGCCTGGAATCCAGCCAGGTCGCGATCAGGACCGGAACGGGGGTGTCAACGTGCGCCATTGACATCGCCTCCAGCGGATTGACCGGCCATCAGCTCGGCCAGCCGGTAGCAGAGCCGCGTCCCCGCGCCGAGCGGGCCGCGAGGGATATCGCGGTGACTCTGGTTCTCGTTCCAGTGACTGCCGGCAATGTCGAGATGGACCCACGGCCGTCCCTCCACGAACTCGCCGATGAACATCGCCGCGGTGATCACGCCGGCTTCGCCGTAGTAAGAGTTCTTGAGGTCGGCGCTCTGGCTCTGGATCAGCTCTCGGAAGTCGGGGTAGATGGGCAACCGCCAGACCCGGTCTCCCGCGGCTTCGCCCGCGGCGGCCACCTGACCCCACAGCCGGTCGTCATTGCTGACCGCGCACGAGGCAGCATGTCCGAGGGCGGCCCGCGCGTCGCTGGTCAGGGTCGCCAGGTCGACGATGTGAGTTGCGCCGGATCGCAATGCATAAGTGACGGCGTCGGCCAGCACAAGACGGCCCTCAGCGTCGGTGTTCAGAACCTCGACGGTCTTGCCGGACGCGCTAGTCCACACATCTCCGGGCCGCTGGGCGCCGCGACCCGGCAGGTTCTCCGCCACCGCGAGCACCGCCATCACATTGATGGGCAGCTTGCTCTCGGCCACGACCTCGATCGCCGCCAGCACGGCGGCCGCCCCGCCCATGTCGCCACGCATCTTGACCATCCAATCCGAGGACTTCAGTGAAAGCCCGCCGCTGTCGAAGGTGATGCCCTTGCCGACCAGGGCGAGGTTTGGCTCGTCTTTTGCCCCGCCACGATATTTCAGCCTGATCAGGCGCGGCTCCTGGTCGGAGGCGGCGCCGACCGCGGCCAGAAGTGCGTAACCGTCTTTGGTGAGCGCTTTGGCCCTCAGGACCTCGCAGTCCAACCCAAGACGGCTCGCGAGCTCGACAGCGATAGCTTCGAGGCGATCCGGACCCAGCTCGTTGGCGGGTGCGTTCTGCCACTCGCGTGCCCTGGCGGTGGCCTCGCCGAGTCGCCTCGAGACATCGACCACGTTTTCCGGCGCGTCGCCGAAGCCGACCAGGGTCAGGCCGGTCAAGGATGCCGGGTGGCGACCAGTGCTCCGCCCGCGGCGATCCCAGCTGCCGGCAAAGCAGCCCTCGATCACCGCGCCGAGGTCCTCGTTCCGAAGTGCGCCGGCCTTCAACACCGCGATGTTTCCATGGCCGAAGTCCCGCGCGGCCCGCACCATCTCCTGGTGCGCGAAGCGAAGCCGGGAGCCGTCGAGGTCAGCCTTTGCGCCGAGGCCATATAGAAGGACGCGCGGGCTGCCGGCCAGGGCCCCACCGGGCAAAAGCAGCACTTCGTGCAGGCGGCCCTTGTGCTCTCC
>DATGVE010000013.1:0-4708 GCA_035300725.1 Candidatus Eiseniibacteriota bacterium
CGCCAAATCTCTCGACGTCACCCCTCATCGGCCTCCTTGGCGATATCCGAGCGGAAAAAAGCCCCCTGGAATCGTACCTGCCGGGCCCCGGCGAGCGCCTTTTCGCGAGCTTGCGCCACAGTCTCGCCAAGCGCGACCGAGGTCAGCACGCGGCCGCCATCGGTCACCAGTCCCCTTCCGGGCTCAAATCGCGTTCCGGCGTGAAAGATCATCGAACCAGGTGGCATGTCAGCCAGGCCGCGGATCTGGAAGCCCGTCTGTACGGCGGCTTCATCGGGGTAGTTCGCGGACGCGACGACAACGCCAACACAGGCCTGGCTGCCCCAGCGCAGGTCCGGGAACTCCGCCAGGGAGCCTTTCGCGGAAGCCAGCGCCATCGCGACGAAGTCGCTCTGGAGGCGGGGGAGCACGACCTGCGCTTCGGGGTCTCCGAAGCGGGCGTTGAACTCGATGATGCGGATGCCGTCCGCGGTGAGCATGACGCCCGCATACAGGAGGCCTCTGAACTCGTCGCCACCGGCGGCCAGCTCCAGCACCGCCGGGCGCAAGGCGCGGTCGACCACCTCCTGAACCAACGCGTCGTCGACCGCCTTCGGTGGTGAGTACGCACCCATTCCGCCGGTGTTGGGACCGGCATCACGCTCGTGGGCACGCTTGTAGTCCCGCGCCGGCGCCAGGGCGACGACATCCTTGCCGTCCGTCACCGCCATGACTGAGAGCTCGGGCCCAGTGAGCAGCTCCTCGACCACGATCGTCGCGCTGCTGCGGCCGAAACGGCCTTCGACCAGCATCGCGTCGATCGCCGCATCCGCCTCCGTAACACCAGAGCACACGATCACGCCCTTGCCCCGCGCCAGGCCGTCGGCTTTGACCGCGACCCGACCGTGACGCTCTCTCGCCCAGGCCTTCGCCGGCGCCGGCTGGGTGAAGACCTCGAACTCCGCAGTTGGGATTCCGGCTCGTTTCATGAGCGCCTTCGCAAATGACTTGCTCGTCTCGATGCGGCCGGCACCGCGATTCGGACCGAACACGTTGAAACCTGCGGTTCGCAGTGCATCACCGACGCCTGCTTCAACCGCCGCGTCCGGCCCGAGGACCACGAGCCCGAGGCGCTCGCGCTTCGCGAAATCCACGATGCGCACCACGTCGACCGTCCCGATGGGGACGTTACGGGCCATCCCTCCTGTGCCGCCGTTGCCGGGAGCACAGTAGACGCGCTCGACGAGGTCCGACTGCACGCACTTCCAAACCAGCGCGTGCTCCCGAGCGCCGGATCCGACGACGAGAACTTTCAACGCCGAGTTATTGGAGCACGAACCGGATTAGTGAGCAGCTACTCCCACTCGATGGTGCCGGGCGGCTTCGACGTGATGTCGAACACGACGCGATTGACGCCCTTGACCTCGTTCACAATTCGGTTGCTGATGCGGGCGAGGACCTCGTAAGGCACGCGCGCCCAGTCCGCGGTCATGGCGTCCTCACTGGTCACCACACGCACCGCGACCACGTTGGCGTAGGTGCGAAAGTCGCCCATCACGCCGACCGTTTCCAGCGGGGTGAGCACCGCGAACGACTGCCACACCTGCCGGTAAAGACCGTTGCGCTTGATCTCGTCGACCACGACCCAATCCGCATTGCGCAGGATCTCCAGCCGCTCAGCGGTTACCTCGCCCAGGCAGCGAATCGCCAGGCCCGGGCCGGGGAAAGGCTGACGGTAGACCATCTCCTCCGGCATGCCGAGCTCCAGCCCGACGGCGCGAACCTCGTCCTTGAAAAGGTAGCGCAGCGGCTCGATGAGCTGGAACCGCAGCCCCGGGGGAAGTCCGCCCACGTTGTGATGCGTCTTGATCTTGACCGCGGTGGCGGAAACGTCAGGCGCTGTCGACTCGATGACATCCGGATACAGGGTGCCCTGGGCGAGGAAGTCGATTCGTCCGAGGCTCGTCGCCTCAGCCTCGAAGACAGTGATGAACTCCCGCCCGACGATCCGCCGCTTCTGCTCCGGATCGATCACTCCTCGGAGGGCATGTAGAAAACGTTCGGTGGCGTCGACGTAGCGGATGTTCATGTCGAGGTTCCCGTGCATCACTGCCAGCACGCGCTCGGGCTCCTCCTTGCGCAGCAAGCCGTTGTTGACGAAAACGCACGTCAGCTGGTCGCCGATGGCGCGGTGAACAAGGGTCGCGGCCACTGCGGAGTCCACGCCGCCCGACAGAGCGCAGATGACGCGGCCGCCGCCGACCTGGGCGCGAATGCTCTCGGTCGCCTCGGCGATGAAAGATCCGGCGGTCCACGAAGCGTCGCAGTGACAGACGCCATAGAGGAAGTTGCGCAGCACCTCGCGACCGCTGGGCGTGTGCACAACCTCGGGGTGGAACTGGATCCCGAAGATGCCGCGGTCATTGGTGAAAGCGGCGACCGGCGAGTTGCCGCTCGAGGCCAGCGAATGAAAGCCTGGTGGCAGCTCACTGACGTGGTCGCCATGGCTCATCCAGACCGGCAGCTCGTCGTTCAGGCCCTGGAAGAGGCCGTTCGGCTCCCGCACCGCAAGCAGCGCGGGTCCGTACTCGCGGGCATGTCCGGGATCGACCTTGCCGCCGAGGTGGTGGGCGATGAGCTGCATCCCGTAGCAGATGCCGAGCACGGGAATGCCGGCGCGCAATGCGTCGGGGTCGACCTGCGGCGCACCAGGCTCGTAAACGCTCGCTGGGCCCCCGCTCAAGATGAGGCCGGCTGGTTCGCGCTTCTTCAACTCCGACCAGGGCGTCGTCCCGGGCACCAGCTCGCAGTAGACGTTCGCCTCGCGCACGCGACGCGCGATCAACTGGCTGAACTGGGATCCGAAGTCGAGGACGAGAATTGTCTGCTGCCGCATTCCGCCATTGACTTCCTCGCGATTTTTCTCGAGGTTTTGGGCGGCCGTGGCGGTCATGCTCAGCTCAGCTCTTCCCCATGCCCACATGCTGGGCCTGCTGGAACACCTTGCCTTCGGAGGTGATCGCCGGCGCGATCACCATCTCGACGTGCTGGAACTCGGGGATGTCGCGCGCGCCGCACACGCCGAGCGCCGACCGCAGCGCGCCGGCGAAGTTCTGGCTGCCGTCGTCGACGCGCGCGGGCCCGAGCAGGATCTCGCGCAAGGTGGCCTTTGTCCCGATGTGGATGCGCGTGCCTCGCGGAAGGTTGGGGTCGGGAGTCGCCATGCCCCAGTTGAATCCCTTCGAGGCCGACTCTTCGGCGCCGGCCAGCGGCGTGCCGATCATCACGGCGTCCGCCCCGGAGGCGAACGCCTTGCAGACGTCGGCGCCGATCCGCATGCCACCATCCGTGATGACCGCGACGCGCATGCCGCCGCGGCGCATGTACTCGTCACGGGCGGCAGCGACATCAGCTGTAGCTGTCACCTGCGGCACGCCAATACCGAGAACGCCTCGCGTGGTGCAGGCGGCGCCAGGGCCGACTCCGACCAGGATGCCGGAGATGCCCGTCTCCATCAATTCGAGGGCGGTCTCGTAGTGCACGCAGTTGCCAACGACTACGGGAATGTCGCATGAACGGACCAGCTGCTCGAAGGACAGCTGGTGATAGGACCGAGATGAATGACGCGCGGTGAGCACGGTGCCCTGGACGACCAGGACGTCGGCGCCTGCTTTCTGCACCAGCTCGGCGCGCTCCTCGGCGCGGGCGGGCACCGTCGAGACCGCGCACTGCACGCCGGCGGCCTTGATCGCCTGGATTCTTTCTGAGATGAGCTTCGGCTTGACAGGCTCGCGGTAAACCTCTTTGAGCACTGCGTTGATCTGGGACTTGTCGGTCTCGGCGATCCTCTTGATGATCGGGGCCGAATCCTCGTATCGCGTATGGACTCCATCGAGGTTCAGGACCGCGACGCCGCCGAGCTTTCCCATCGCGATGGCGAAGTCGACGTCGACCACCCCGTCCATCGCCGATCCCCAGATTGGAATCGGGAGCTTGAAGCGGTCGCCCATCGAAAAGGAGATGTCGACTTCTTCCGGATTGAGGGTGACGCCGCCGGGGACGAGGGAGACCTCGTCGAATCCATACGAGCGGCGGGCCCGCCGGCCGATTCCTATCTCGAGGCCAGACTGCTCCCGGGGTGTAACTCCGCGGGTTTCGAGCCGGCTCTGATTCAGGGTGTGTTTACTCCAATGGTGGCGGGGTTCGGTCGATTATACGGAATACCGGTGATGTCAACGCGCCGCCTACACTTTCTTTCACTGAGTTATGTATAGGACGCTCGAATACTTGCGCGGAATTTCTGATGACGACGTCAACAGGCTTCGCTCGCGCGGGATCCACCACACGAATCAGCTCCTGCATCGCACGTCACTGGCCATCGACCGCGAGAGGCTCTCCAAGAAGTCAGGCATCAGCGCCGGGCGCCTGCTCGACTTCGCGCATCAGTGCACGCTGCTCGAGGTTTCAGGTATGGAGCGAGTGTTGCCGATCATCCGGCGGCTGGGCATCAACTCGATGCCCGAGCTTCGCGCACAGGACGCCCCCGTTCTGCATGCCAGGCTGGTCGATGCGGTGGGCCTTGCCGGCGCGCCGACCTTGTCTGACGTTCAGTACTGGATCAGCCAGGCGACGGCCCTGGACATCGTCGAGGTCCTCGAGACGGCAGCCCCAAGGTCGGTCGTCCAGTAGTCAGGCGGTCCGTCCGATCGCGACAGCTCGAGACGCTTCA
>DATGVE010000014.1:0-23539 GCA_035300725.1 Candidatus Eiseniibacteriota bacterium
CGCCGACCTTGTCTGACGTTCAGTACTGGATCAGCCAGGCGACGGCCCTGGACATCGTCGAGGTCCTCGAGACGGCAGCCCCAAGGTCGGTCGTCCAGTAGTCAGGCGGTCCGTCCGATCGCGACAGCTCGAGACGCTTCAAAGACAGGCTTGGTGCCAGACATGTCGAATCGCCGAGTTGAAGGGCACGTGTGGTGCCAAACGTGTCGAATTCAGGTCCTGCCGCCGGTGGGTTAGAGGAAGACACCTCTCCGCAACTTCAGGTTGTCGTAGAGCCCTTGCTGGATGACGTTCCGCACATCGTCTGAGAGCGCCATGACCAGGTTCTGGTCGTCAGCGGCCTCGGGCGGATTGTCCTCGACGTGGATCGGAGCGTGGAACTGGATGCGCCACTTGCTCGGCAGCGGGATCATTCCAAGCGGTCCAAACCACGGCCAGAAAGGCGTGACTGGAAAGTAGGGCAGGCCGAGGAACTTCGCCACCGGCGCGAGATCCCCGACCATCGGATAGATCTCCTCCGAGCCCACCACAGAGACCGGCACGATGGGAGCTCGCGATCGGATCGCAGTCGTGACAAAGCCGCCGCGTCCGAAGCGGCGCAGACGATAACGATCGTTGAAGCTCTTCCCGGTCCCTCTGACCCCTTCAGGAAAGACCAGGACGAGCTCGTCTCGCTCGAGCAGTCGCCGCGTGTCGTCGGGGTGGCCGACCGCCTGACCAGTCCGGCGCAGGAACCAGCTCATCACGGGCATGGACATGAACTGGCTCGCCACGAGCGCCCGAACATGTCGCGGATGCGAGTGCTCGGCGAAGACCGCGGTTTTGATCATGGTGCCGTCCCACGGCAGCACCCCCGCGTGGTTGGAAACGAGCAGCGCACGGCCAATCGCAGGCACGTTCTCCACGCCGGTCGTCTCGACGCGCCAGTAGTCCCGGTACAGGACCATGAAGACCGACAAGAACGACTCGGTCCACTGCGGATCGAAACCGAAGTCGTCGACCATGTAGTTCGAACCACGGCGCGCGAGCTCACGCTGCTGGTGGATGAACTGGATCACACCCATGATCCGGTTGAGGTCGATGACATTGCGTCCAGTCAGCTGCTGCAGGCGTGCCGACAGCTCGGCGAGTCCCTGGAGCGCATAAACAGGCGCCTGCCGCTGCAGTCGCCGGATCTGCTTCGGCAGCCGAAGGCCCGACTTCGGACGCACTATCGCGGCCGGTTTGCTGGCGCGGCGCCGCTGCCTGGGCGTCTTTTCCTGAATCACCGGCCAGCTCTGAGCGCAGGCGCATCGCGGTGTCCGTTGCGGGCCTCACGCCTCCGGCGCTGAAGGTAGACCTGCAGCTCATATTCCTGAGGCGGGGAAGGCGCTTCGATCACCTCGAGTGTCTTGCCCCGGGCGAGACCGTCCATGACCGCACGCGAGGTGAAGGCCGGCTTCCAGCCGAACTCGCGCTCGAACCTCGAACAGTCGGCTACCGAGCCGAATGCGATAACTGCGGCGAGATGGGCCTGGATGTCAACGCGGGTGAGCGCTCGAAGCGCGAGGCGAGCCAGCCAGTGTCCGTACGGAAGAAGGATGGGAGCCGGGCGCCCGCCCATGATCGCGACCGCCTGGCTCAGCAGGACAACTCCGTCCGCCGCGACGTTGAAGACGCCGGGGTGCTCGCCCAGGACCGCGCGCACGATGGCTTCGACGGCATCGTCCTCGTGGAGCAGCTGCAGGCGCGGGTCGTACCCGGCATACGTCGGGACGATCGGCAACGACAGGTAGTGCGCAAGGGTGGTGTCCTCGCTGACACGGAATCCAAGCCTGAGGACGCTGACCTGGCACGCCTCGTTGCGCAGCGCGAACTCACTGACGAGCTGCTCCATCTCGAGCAGGTCGCGGGTCAGCGCCGGGGCCGGACGCTCAGCGCTCGTCATGTCTTCTGAGAAGAAGGAGGGGTCGCCGGGTCCGGCGCCGTAAACGGCCTGGCTGGATTTCACGATGAGCCTCCGCACGGAGCTCGAGGGTCCTGAGCAGCCGACGAGGAGGTTCATGGTCCCGATCACGTCGGTCTCGTGGATCGAGCGCTCGGCGTTAGGCGAGTCCACCATGACGGCGAGGTGCACCACGGTATCGACCCGGAGCTGGCGGACTAGCTTTCCTATGGCGGCGTGTCGGGTGTCGGCGTGGACGAAGTCCATCTCCTCCAGCGCGCTGATCGGATCGGCGACGTCACATCCGAACAGGAAGGGCACATGGGGTGCGAGCCGGCGCGCGACCTCAGCGCCGAGTGGATTGGAGACGCCGGTGATCAGAACACGAGAGAGACTGGTTGGAGTCACGGCCGGAGACCTCGGCGAGAGATTCGGTGCCTAGGTGACCCAGATGCTAGGCGCGGCCGAGCATCGCAGCGAGCGCATCCGTTGATGCGTAAGCGAGAAGCGGAGGCCGCAACAACGCAGATGGGTCGCATCGGCGCCGAAGATGCGTCGAGGGCCTTCGGCCGCGACTCCGTGCTCACCCCTGGATTATGGGTAAATGCCTCGCACTGTCGTCGCGTTGGCCACGCGCTGCACCGCGAGCGCATAGGCCGCCAAGCGCATGTCGATGCGCTTGTTGACCGATGTATGGAGGATCTCGTAGAAGGCCCTCGTGATGACGTGGTGCAGCTTCGTGTTGATCTCCTCCTCCTCCCAGAAGAAAGCCTGGAGGTCTTGCACCCACTCGAAATACGACACGATCACGCCGCCCGCGTTCGCGATGATGTCCGGGATCAGGAAGATGTTCCGGTCGTGCAGGATCGGGTCGGCCTCCGGCGAGACGGCCGCGTTTGCTCCCTCTGTGATGAGCCGGGCACGTATCCGTCCGGCATTCTCCTGATTGATCTGATCCTGCACGGCTGCCGGCACCAGAACCGTCACCGGCAGCTCGAGGAGCTCCGAGTTGGTGATGCTGTCGGCCTTCTTGAAGCCGCTCACGCCGCCGCGGACCTGACGGTGCTCGTCCAGTGCGGCAAGGTCAAGGCCGTTCGGGTTGTAAACGCCACCCTTGGAGTCGCTCACAGCCACCACGCGAAGGCCGGCCTCGCCGAGAAGCCGAGCTGTCGACCGGCCGACCTGGCCGTAGCCCTGCACCGCGACGGTCGGGGTCTCCTCGTCGACATGCAGGTACTTCAGGCCCTCGAGCGTCAGGTAGGTTGCTCCGCGTCCCGGGGCGTCAACGCGTCCTTCGGAACCGCCGACGTCGACCGGCTTGCCCGTCACGGCCGCGGGCACTGAATGACCCGAATGCATGGAGATGGTGTCCATGATCCAGGCCATGACCTGCGGGTTGGTACCCATGTCCGGCGCCGGGATGTCCTTTTCAGGACCGATGAGGATCGCTATCTCGGTGGCGTAGCGGCGGGTAAGGTGCTCGAGCTCGTTTGGCGACAGCTTGCTGGGGTCGCAGGCGACAGCCCCCTTGGCTCCGCCGTACGGCAGCCCGACTGCCGCGCACTTCCACGTCATCAGCATGGCCAGCGCCTTCACGAGGTCGAGGTTGACGGCGGGGTGGTAGCGGATGCCGCCCTTAGCCGGACCTCGGCTGATGTTGTGCTGGACGCGCCAGCCGGTAAACACATGGACCGACCCATCGTCCATGCGGACAGGGAAATGGACCGTCAGCTCACGTTTGACGTCGCGCAGACCGAGTCGCGCGTCATCGGAGAGCCCGATCACGTCAGCTGCGGCATCAAACCGCCGCTGGGCGGTCTGGAAGGCGGAGGCGCGGGTTTCGACCGCCATTTCGGGACCTCCGATACTACTCCTTGCCCTGCAGGTGGCTGGACATAAGGCCGCACAATGGGACTTGATGTCGCGTCAAAAAGTGCTGGGCATCGTCGTGGTGGCGGCGGTCGCGCTGGCGACCGGTTTCCTCGTCGCGGGACAGGTCAAGGCACAGCTGCTGACCCCGTCCAACCAGGTCGCGCGCTACCAGGCCCTGGTGCGCAGCGTGCAGGATCTGGAGGCGGCCAACGCCGAGTCTCGACGCCAGATCGCTTCCCTGCGCGCCCAGATCGATGCGCTGGAAACCGAGGCGGCCGGACGTTCCGCGGCGACCCAAGCCTTGCGGAACCAGGTCGCCGACCTGCGCTCACACGCCGGGCTGACCGCGGTGCATGGACCGGGAATCGAGGTGGACCTGGCCAACGGCGTTCCAGCGCCCGACACCACCGGGCAGGCGCGGTACCTGCTGAACTTCCAGGACGTGCAGGACGTGGTCAACCTGCTCTTCGCGCAGGGCGCGGAGGCCGTCGCGGTCAGCGGACGGCGGATCACACCGCTGACCGCTTACTCGGGTTCCGCGGGTCAGGTTATCGTCGACCAGGGACCGCCCCTGTCATCTCCGATCAAGGTGCGCGCGATCGGCGACCGCAACCGCATGCTGGCCGCGATCGACGACGCGTCAGCACTCCCCGACATCCGTGCGCGCCAGGTCCAATTCCAGCTCCACGTCACGTATTTCGGCAGTCCGGACATCGCCCTCCCGGCGTATGACTCGAGCTTGCGGATTCCCCATGTCAATAAGAGTTAGGCCCGTCCTTCGCCGGCGAACAAGCCGGCGTGCGATCAGCGTCTGGCTGATCGCGATGCTGGTAGCGCTCGTGGCCACCGTTCAGATTCGGAGCGAGGCCGAGGTCCAGCGCAGCCTGGTCGGGATCGACACCACCTCGCTTGCCTTCCTGATCGACGATCTCCATCGCGCCAACGACTCGCTGCTAGCCGAAGCCGCTGACCTTCAGCAGCGCCAGGCCGCGCTTCGCTCCGGGAGCGTCGAAGCGGCCGATCAAGTGCTCACCGATGAGGCCGACAACCTGCGCACCGTCGAAGGACTCGTCCCTGTGCATGGCCCGGGCGTGGTGATCGTGATCGACGCCGCCGGACTGAAGGCGCTCGACCTGCAGGATGCGCTGAACAACCTGGCCGCCGGTGGCGCGGAAGCGATGGCGGTCAATGACCGGCGCGTGATCACGGTGCTGCCGGTTGAACAAACGAGTGGCGGCGCCGCCATCGGTGGCGTCGTCGTGGCGCCTCCCTGGACGATCACCACGATCGGCGACGCCAACCGCCTCGCCGGGGTCGCAAGCGTGATGACCAAGCAGCTTCGCGCGGACCGGCGCGTGCGGCAGGCGACCTACCGCGTCGAGGCTGATGTTGCGATTCAGTCCGTCGTCAGCGTGCGGCCTTTCGTTTACGCGATAGCTTCTTAGCCGGCTCTGCAACACCCAGCTTCTTCAGCTGCGCCGAGATGACGTCGAGCCGCTGGTTGATGCGATCGATGTCCGTATGGCTCGGTATCCGCAGCCGCCTGAGCGCACGAACGATGGTCTCGTCCGCCCGCTCCTCGAGGTCTTCGCGCCTCCTCTCCATCTGATTTCTCAGATCGGCCGGCACGTTGAGGGTCTTGCGCACGTAATCGAGCAGCGCCTGACCGCGCTCCTGGATGGCCTCACCCCCTGCATCCATCAGGCGTGCGGGGCCATGCTTCTCCTGGGAGAGGACGATCTGCGAGAGGATCACCTGCGTCAGGTCATGGCCGTTGTCGCGATCGACCACCTTGATCTCGTGTCCTTTCCTCACGAGATCAGCGATGCCCTCGAGCGTCACGTAGTGGCTCGTGCGCGTGTCATAGAGCTTGCGATTCGCGTACTTCTTGATAAGGTGTCTCTCAGGGGCTGTCGTCACGGCCGGGCCCATTCTAACGCGGTGCGTTAAGCGCCCTGCCCGGCGGGGTTTGTGGAGGTTTGATGCATGGCAACCAGGAAACAGGCGTCATCTCGATCCAGGCAATCGAGTCTCGTCGGCCGAGCCGTCAAGGCCGGCCGAAAGGCACTTCGCCAGGCCGAACGTCGCGTCCCGCTCGATCTGCGAAGGCAGGTGGAGCGCTCGATCAGGGATGGCCAGAAAACGCTGAAGGGCGCGATCGACCAGCTCCAGGTCCAGATCCGTAAAACCGCCAAGCAGGCTGACGTAGACAAGGCCTTGAAGCGCCTGGAGGGGCTTAGCAAACAGGTGCAGCAGATCGCGCGCAATGCCGCGACCGGCGCTCCGGCTCGCCCCGCGCGCCGCGCCGCCAGCACCACGAAACGCGCGACCCCGCGACGGAAGCCCGCCACCCGAAAGGCGTCTACGCGCAGCGCGGCCCCGACGTCAACGGCGACGTCGGCGAGAGCGCCTCGGCGGGTGCCGGCGCGCCGGCGCCCGACTTCAACCACGCCCCCGGGTTCCTCGCCCGAGCCCGGCGCCCCGTCCGAGGACGGTACGTCGACCTAGATCCTCCCGAAGACCCGGACTCCGCCCACGAAGACGGCTGCTGGGCGGAGTCCGGGGCGCCGCGAAGCGGAGGCTTCCGCCGGGTCGTGGTCATAGATCTGGAGGTCCGCCAGCATTCCGGGCTCCAGGGTTCCCTTCTCCGCTTCTTCGAAGCTCGCGTACGCGCCGCCCGATGTGTATGCCTTCAGCGCGGCAAGCAGGCTGATCCCGTTCACCTGGTCTTCGACGGCGACCTGAATACCCGGCCACGGGTTGGGATCGGCGGCTACCGGCAGGTCCGAGCTGAAAACGACAGGAACACCGGCCCGCATCAATCGCGCATGCGGCGCGAGGTCGCTTCGGTCTCGAACCGGGAAGAAGATCGCTGACGCAACGCGGCCGAAGCGCGCCGCCATCGGCTGCATCACGGCCACCATCCCGAGCTTCGCCATTCGAGCCTGAAGATCCGGCGGGCAAATCGTGCAGTGCTCGACCCGGTGGCGCAGGTGCTCGCCCGCGGCGGCCTCCACCGCGTCGCACATGGCTTCGATCGCGGCGTCGCCGATCGCGTGCGCGGCGACTTGCAAACCGGCGCGCGTCGCCCGATCGACCAGCTCCCGCAGCTCGGCGGGTGTCGTCCGCCAGGTCCCTTCGCCCGACCGCATCGCCACGCGCTCGGCCCCGCCGTCGACGAACACCTTGATCGGCCCCGCCCTCACGAGGTGCCCACCGAAGCCGGCCCGAACGCCAAGGCTCGACGCCGCTTCCAGGAGCTCCCACGAGAGAAACTCGTTGACCCGGACTCGCAGCGTGCCGTCATCCGCAAGCTCCTGGTAAGCGCGGAGATCGTCGGCGAATCCGCGGTTCACCGCCGCGCCGACGGACGTGATGCCGCGCGAAAGCAGCAGGCCCTGCGCCTGGAGAATTCCTTGTTTGCGGCGCTCCAGGATTGGCTTAGGCTGCACGTCCGCGACCAGACGCATCGCCGACTCGAGCAGCAGCCCATTGGGCGTGCGGTCGGGATCGCGACCGATGCGGCCGCCGTGCGGGTTCTTCGTCTCCGAGTTGATTCCCGCCGCGGCGAGGGCCGCCGAGTTCGCCACGCGCGAGTGGCCGCCACGTTCGTCGATGAATGCCGGACGGCGACCGGTGGCCCGATCAAGCTCGGTCCGGTGCGGCTGGCGGCGCTCGACGAGCTCGTCTGCCCTGTAGCCCATTCCGAGCTGCCACTCGGCGGGCTTGAGCGTGCGGGCATGTTCCTTCAACCGCCGCGCGATCTCATCTACGCTCCGTGTCCCGCCAAGGTCGGCGCCGAATCGGGTGAGCCCGTAATAGACGACGTGCGCGTGCGCGTCATTGAAACCCGGAAGCACGGTCGCGCCGGCCAGCCTCACAACGCGCGTTCGGGGTCCGCGCAAGCTCATGATCTCCGCTCCGCCGCAGGCGACCACTCGACCACCGCCGACCGCAAGGTGGCTGTGAGGCTTGAGACCAGAACGCCCGAGCGTGCGAATACGGCCGCCGGCCAAAATCAGCTGTGTTTCGAGCTGTTCTTTCAAGCCCGGTTAGATTAAGCGCGTGACAGCGATCGACCTCCGCTCAGACACGGTGACCATGCCGACTCCTGAGATGCGCCGGGCCATGGCGACTGTGCCACTCGGCGATGACGTTTTCGGTGACGACCCCATGGTCAACCAGCTGGAGGAGGTTGCTGCCGCGCGCCTCGGCAAGGAGGCGGCGGTGTTCCTGCCGAGTGGGACGATGGGCAATGTCGTCGGAGTGGCGGTCAACACGCACGCCGGCGAGGAGCTGATCGCGGACGCCGAGGCTCACGTCTTCTTATATGAGGGGGCCGGCGCCGCGACATTGGCGGGAGTCCAGATCCGCCCGGTCAAGACCGAAGCCGGCGTGATGACACCGGCGCAGATCGAGGCGGCTCTCCGGCCGCGCAACGATTTCCATCAACCCCTCACCGCCGCCGTCAGCTTTGAAGACACGCACAACCGCCACGGCGGGGTCATCTGGCCGCTGGAAGACCTCCGCGCCGCAGCTGACGTGGCCCGAGCTCACGGCCTGCGAGTGCACCTCGACGGTGCCCGGATCTTCAACGCTGCCGTGGCAAGTGGAGTGGACGTCGCCGACATCGCCGCCTGCGCGGACACCGTCACGTTCTGCCTGTCCAAAGGGCTGGCGTGCCCGGCGGGAAGCGTCTTGTGCGGGAGCGCCGAGTCCGTCGACCAGGCACGGCGGTGGAGAAAGCGGCTGGGGGGTGCCATGCGGCAGGCAGGCGTTATCGCGGCCACCGGGCTGATCGCACTCGACACGATGGTCGACCGGCTGGCGGAGGATCATTCCAACGCCCGGACCCTGGCCGAGGGCCTGGCGGAGCTCCCCGGAGTGCGGTGCGACCTGTCTCGAGTGCAGACCAATCTCGTCTTCTTCGACCTGGACGGGATGACAGGCGCCGATTTCGAGGAGGAGTGCCGCAAGCGTGGCCTCCTTGGCGGAGCGACCGATGCACACCGAGTGCGCTTCGTCACGCACTACGGGATAAGGGCCGACGACATTCAATCGACGTTGAAGATCTGCGAGGAAGTCTTGAGCGCGTGAGCACGCGGGTTTCGCCGGATGGCATGTACTACTGGGACGGCGGGCAGTGGTTGAGCACGCTTTCAGCCGACCGCAAGACTCGCTGGAATGGGACGGCCTGGGTCCCGGCGGGCCAGCTGCCAGGGCCGCTCGCGTATCAGCAGCCGTCGCGTCCCGTGCGCGAGGCAACATCGTGGACCCGGCCGCTTCAGTACACGGTTGCGGGCTTTTATGCGCTACAAGCGGTGTATGCGCTGTCGCTGCCTTTCTGGATGAGCGGGCCGATGAGCCGTGTGATGACGCAGAGCATGAACCAGAGCATCCAGCGCCAGCAGCAGCTCAACCCGGCCGTGAGCCCGCCGCCGGCCGCATTCACCGATTCGATGACCACGGTGATGACGTCGATGATGACCGCGACGCTGTGGCTGGCGGCATTGTTCGGAGTGGCGATCGGCGTGGTCGTGATCATCGGCGCATTGAAGCGGTGGAACTGGACTTATTACGTCGTCCTGGTGCTTCTAGGCTTCTCCGCGCTTTCTTTGCCGGCCAACATGGTCAGCGCCGTCAGCGGACCGGCGATGTCGGGTTTCGGTGGGGTCAGCGTGCCGGCGTGGATCTACACGTTGTCGGTTGCCGTCGCGATCCCTGGCGCCGCGCTCTTTGTCTGGATGCTGGTCGCGCTCGTGAAGCGCGGTCCATGGGCGATGAAGAAGGTTGCCCCAACGGTCAGCTGAGAAGGTTCGCCAGCACCTTGGGGTCGATGTTGCCCCCACTCACCACCGCGACCGTGGGTAGACCCGGCTCCAGCTGTTCAAGAGCGGCGTAGGCTAGAGCCCCTGCGCCTTCGGCCACGACCTTCGCGCCGGAGGCCAGCTCCGGAATTGCCGAGCGCAGCCTCGGTTCGGGCACCGTAAGCCAACGATCCACGCACTCCCTGAGCAGCTCGAGCATCCTGGGGTCGGTCGGCGCCGTCGTTCCATCCGCGATCGTGTCTGGCTTGATGGACACCGGACTCCCCGCAGCCAGGCTTCTGGTCCAAGACGCGTAGCCATCCGACTGCACTCCGATCACCTCGACATGAGGTCGAAGGCCTTTGATAGCGGAGGCGATCCCGCCGATCAGCCCGCCACCGCCAACCGGCACCAGGACCCGCGCGAGGTCCGGCACATCCTCCAGCAGCTCAAGCCCGAGGCCGCCATGACCTGCCATCACTGCTGGTTCGGCGAAAGGATGGATGAAGGTCTCCGGCTCGCTCGTCCAGCCTTCCTTCGCCATCCACTCGAGGATCGCGTCTCGCGACATCAGAACCGGCGTCGCGCCCCAGCGCTTGACACCTTCGAGCTTGAGCGGCGGAGCTGTGTCGTACATGAACACCCGGCACGGAACTCCCAGCGTCTTCGCGACATAGGCGCAGGCCTGCGCGGCGTTGCCTGCGCTCACCGTGATGATGCCCCTTCGAAGTGTCTCCGGCTCGAGTGCGAGCGCCGTGGCGAAAAAGCCGCGAACCTTGAAGCTGCCTGTCGGCTGCAGGCACTCGAGCTTCAACAGCGCACCCTCGACAGGCACCATCGGCGTGCGCAGGACGTGCGGTCGGGCGCGCTCGGCCGCGGCTCGTATCCGATCGACGCCAATCATCCGAGACATCGGGATAATCGTAGGGATGCCCATCTACGAGTACCAATGCGAGGCATGCGGCAAGCGGTCGTCGGCGCTGCTCTCGAGCTACTCGGCACCCGACCCCGCATGTCCCCATTGCGGCAAGCCATCGCTTCATCGCCTGGTTTCGACGTTCGCGACCGTCAGCTCGAGTGAGGGCGATGGCGGTGATGATTTCGGTGAAGGCGGTGCCGATGACATGGGTGGTGGTGATGACTTCGGCGGCGGGGATTATGGCGGCGGCGACGACGACGATTATTAGCCGGTAAGTCCCAGGACTTCGTTAGCGGCTCGAATCAGATCGCTGCGGTGCGCTTCGTCGTGCGCAAAGATCCTGAACAGCGCCATGCGCACCGGCAGCCGCTTGAACAGGTCCAGCACGCGGCTTTGCTGGTAGCGGTCCTCGAGCGGTTCGTACAGCAGGATGTCGGCGGTCTCCGTCATGGGATTGAAGGCGCGCGACTCCTGGGCGGCGACGTCGACCTCGAACACGATGTTGCGAAGCTTTGCCGGCAGGCGCTCTCGCAGCTCTCGGGCGAACTGCTCGCGGGTCACGTTCAGCGCGCCGCTTGGAATGTCGCGCGCGTCCGAGTGTCCCTGGTAGATGAGCTTCCACTTGAGCCTGCGCGCGACGACGTCGGCCCACGCAGCTCCAAGCTCTCGCTGCATGGCGTCGCCCTGTCCGAGACCCCAGCGCTGGACGTCGGTCAGCAGCGACCACTCGGTCAGCTGCTGGTACTTGTCGAGCCGCTGAAGAGGGTTGCCGCCCAGCAAGACCTCGAGCGTCGGGCGGAAAACCTCTCGCAGCTGAAGATCGATGCGGCGAACGGTGCGGTGGAAGTAGACCTGGTGATACAGGTACAACCTCGCGTTGAGGAACATGTAGAGGGCTTCTGCGGCATGGGAGTGCAGCGTCAGACCGCGTTCCGAGATGAACGAGTAGTGAATGATGCGCTGCACGTCGACCGGGCCTGTCGCGACACCACATATATAAGAGTCGCGAGGGACGTAGTCCATATTGTCGGCCGAATAGGCGCCGACGAGGGCCGGCTTCAGGGCTGCCAGCCAGGATGGCGCGCGGAAGCCGTCCAGCTCGGCCGACGACATGAGATAGGCCACCCAGCGGGGGTCGATCTGCTCTCCGGCGCCGAAATCGGCGGTGGGAGACGCGCCGAGCGACGCGATGTGGTCGGCAAGAGGTCCTGTGATGAGGGCACGCCCGATGACCTCGTGGTCGATGCCCCACGTGTCGAGGTAGTTCTCGTCGAAGAAATGGCCGAATGGTCCATGGCCGACGTCGTGCAGGAGGCCCGCAATGCGCATCGTCTCCTCGACGAGCTGAGCTGAAGGCGTTCCTTCGCATGCCGCGCTCAGCGACGGATAGAGGTGGCGCGCCCACTCTCCCGCGAGGTGCATGGAGCCAAGTGCGTGCTGGAAGCGCGAGTGCTCCCCCGTGGCGAATACCCACCAGGCGCTCTGCAGCTGATGGATCCGCCTGAGGCGCTGCATCCACGCGGCGTCGACGAGGTCCTGCTCCGATGCCTGCCCGGCCACGCCGCCAGGACCGCCCTTCGTGATGCGAAGGTATCGATAGATGGGATCGCTGGACAGGTTGACTCGCGAATACTCCGCCGGGGGATGCGCCACCCGGCGATTATCCCCATGAGCGCCGGTCTCCAGCACGGTATCGACCTCTTTAACAGCGGCAGGTTCTGGGACGCGCACGAAGCCTGGGAGGAAGTCTGGATGCCCGACCGCAAAGGCCCGGACGCCGGCTTTTACAAGGGACTGATCCAGATCGCGGCAGGGTGCCTGCACTACGGCCGGCACAACCGCCGGGGTGCGGTGAACAAGTGGCGCAGCGGCGCCGACTACCTTCGTCCATATCTACCGTCGAATCACGGCGTGAGATTGGGGCCGCTTGTGGCGACGGTGGACGGGTTTCTGGCCGCGATGAAACCGCACGAGTGGCCCGAGCTGAGCATGCCGCTGATCGAAACCGAATCCTGACTGAGGGCGGCTCAGGGCCTCAGGGGAAGACCGGGGTTGGGTGCGACCATCACCGACAACTTCGAGTGCACGCCTCCGTCGAAGAGGGAAAGGTTCGTGATGTAGAGGTCGCGTCCCTTGAAGACCAGGCTGGCGGGAAAATCGAGCGCGTTGGCGCCGAGTCCCTTGTAGCGCGCGACCAGCGTCCCGTCCGGCGCCAGCACCTGGATCTCGTTGGCCTGGTTGGCGCAGACGAACAGGTTGCCATCGGCGTCGAACAAGATCCCGTCGGCACCGTCAAGCGCGCCC
The DNA here is from genome assembly GCA_035300725.1 of Candidatus Eiseniibacteriota bacterium. Classification (GTDB taxonomy): domain Bacteria; phylum Chloroflexota; class Dormibacteria; order Dormibacterales; family Dormibacteraceae; genus Palsa-870. The sequence continues at coordinate 12,827 of DATGVE010000014.1, forward strand.
ATTGCGTCGCTGCCGGCGGCGAAGACCACCGGGGTGGCGGCGCTGCCGTCGTCCAGGATGGGAATTCGGACGATGGTGTCGTTGGAGGTGTTGGCGACGTACATGTTCTTCTGATCGCGATCGAAGGCGACGCCGTTGGCGCCGAACGGTGGGAAGCCCTGTGGCGCCAAGAGCGCACTGGAGACCCAGACCGAACTGCTCGATCCGTCAGGGGCCACCTTGACGATGTTGCCTTCGAACGAGTCCGAGACGAAGAGGTTGCGGTGGCGATCCTGGGCGATCGCGTTGGCGGCGGCAAAGCGGGTGGCCAGGGTCGTGATGCTGTGGGTCGCCGGGTCCACGCGAAGCAGACGACCGAACCCGGGCGTGCCGTTCGCGAAGTCGACGACGTAAAGCCCCTGGCCGGGCTCGAACAGCTCTCCGAGCAGGTTGGTCACACCTGCAGGTCCTGGTGGAACCGAGATCTTGTCGATCAGCGCCCCAGCCGGGCTGATGACGCAGATGTTGGCGGAAAGCGTGCGAACAGCCTGGAAGGCCGGGAAGGATGCCGCGTAAAGGTTGCCACTCGGGTCGATGGCGATCCCCTCTGGATTCGGACAGTCAGCGAGCAGGTTGGGCCCGAAGTTTTGGACAATTCCTACCGGGGGGGCCGCGGCCAAAGTCGTTAGCGGCAGGGCAACAAAGGCCATAGCTGCAGATGTGAGCGAGCGGGCAATGCGACTCATAGTTCCCCCCCAACTTGAACGAGACTGTTCATTGCGCGGTCGCGCAACTCAGGTCGCTGATTCTCAAGAGTACCTAATGAAAACGCCCCCGTCCATTCCCCTCACAAGGGGGCGAAGGACGATTCAGGAATAAGGCGGGAAACGCCGGCCGGCGGCCGATTCGATGAGGCCGCCGTGGCCAAGACGCAGCAGGTCTTTGGCGTCCGCGCGGCCGTAGGCGAAAACAAAAGGCAGCAGCAGATCAAGCGAGCTCGAGCGGCCGAATCCTGCGCAGGACGCGACGCCGACGACCGCTGCTTTGCCAAGCCTTCCCAGCCACAGCATGCTGCCCGGGTGCATGGGGGCGCCAAGCTGTAGCAGGCGACCGCCCACGCGGGTCAGCTCCGCGTAAGCGGGGTCCAGAGGGTCGATCGCCGAGGCGCCCGCGAAGAGGACGAGCTGCGCACCCAAGTCGACAGCGTCGTTGTAGGCCGCCTGGACCGCATCGCCCGTCCGCGCCACCTCGCGCACGCCCAGCAGCTCGGCGCCGTACCACCCAAGCTTTGCGGTCACCGCGGCGCTGAAGAGCTCGCGTGCCTTCGGCTTGAGGCGCTCGGTCGCGACGACGAAGGTCTTCAGCGGGCGGAAGGCAACCAGCTCGACGACCGGACCTTTTTCGCGGCACAGCTTTTCAGCCGCCTCGATCAAGGTGCCTGGAACCGCGACAGGTGTCACCTTGCAGCCGGCGACCTCCTCTCCTTCCGCCACCGCCTGGCCATCCATGAGGGTGAAGACCGAGATATAGCCGAGGGCGTTGATCGCGTCCACCAGGTCGGCATGCACGCGGACCAATCCGCGACGCTGCGCGATGAGTCGAGCCTGGCTCTGGACGGGCCGTTGGGCCGCGAGGTCGGGACCCGACAGGGCGGCGGCCAACCGTCTCGCGGCTTCGTCCTCGTGCACGTCGCCGGGTTCGAGCTCGACCAGGTGCACCTCGGCTGCCTGGCGGACGCGTTCGAGGTGGCGGCCCCCCAAGATTGTTCCCTTGCGCAGGTCCGGGCCGAGGTCGTGGACCAGGACCCGGCCGTCGACGTCACGTCCCTGGGCTGAAGCACCCGCTAATCGAATCGCCTTCACTTGATGCCAGCATAGATACGACATGGGGTCGACCACGCAGAGCTTCCGGATCTACAACACCCTCACCCGCGCCAAGGAGGATCTTCAGCCGGTGCGTGAAGGAATCGTGAGGATCTATTCCTGCGGACCGACCGTGTACCGCTACGTCCACGTGGGAAACCTGCGCACCTTCATGCTGCCGGACCTCTTGTGCCGGAGCCTCGAATATCTCGGCTACCAGACCGAACAGGTGATGAACATCACCGATGTTGGTCACCTCACAGACGACACGTTCGATCGCGGCGAAGACAAGATGCTCGTCTCGGCTCGCCTGGAGAACAAATCTCCCGCGGAGATCGCCGCGCACTACACCGCGGCGTTCATGGACGACGCGGCCAAGATCAACATCCGTCGCGCGGCACTGTACCCGCACGCGACCCAGTACATACCGCAGATGATCGACCTGATCACGAAGCTGATCGCGCGCGGCCATGCGTATGAGGTCGGCGGCACTGTGTACTACGACATCGCGAGTTTCGCCCCGTACGGCAAGCTGTCTCGAAACAAGACGGACAAGCTGCTCGCCGGGTCACGGGGCGAGGTCGATCCGCGGAAGCGACATCCGGGGGATTTCACACTCTGGAAGGCGGCCGGCGAACACCGCCTTCAGGTTTGGCCCAGTCCGTGGAGTCCTGGCTTTCCGGGCTGGCATATCGAATGCTCGGCGATGTCGATGTCGCTCCTGGGCGATCGGTTCGACATCCACACAGGCGGCGCCGACAACGTCTTTCCCCACCACGAGGCGGAGATCGCGCAAAGCGAGGGTGTCACCGGGCATCGGGTGGTCACCTGCTGGATGCACGGCGGGCTACTGATGCTGTCCGGCGCCCGCATGGCCAAATCCGCCGGCAACTTCTTCCGAATCTCGGAGCTGGAAGAGCAGGGCTTCGACCCGCTCGCGTTTCGCTACCTCGCGCTGCAGGCGAAGTACCGCACCAAGCTGAACTTCACCACCGAGCTGTTGGCCGGAGCCGATCGGGCGCTCAGGCATCTCCGGGAACGCATCGCGGACTGGTCGAGCGATCCTCGACCCGCGATTGCAGCGGAAAGAGAAGTCGAACGCTTGGAAACCCGCTTTCGGGCGGCGATCGCCGACGACCTGGATCTGCCGGCAGCGATGGCACTCATCGCCGAGCTTCCCCGCTCCGACGTGCCTCCACGCGCCAGGGCGTCGCTGATGCGCTCCTGGGACAGCGTCCTCGGGCTGGACCTGGACCGCGCGCAAATCCTCATTTCTCTGCCGGATGGGGCCTCTGCCCTGCTCGAGTCTCGGGAAAAAGCGCGGGCGGCGAAGGACTTCGTCACGTCCGATCGCTTGCGAAAAGAGCTCGCGGCGCTTGGCGTTTCAGTCACGGATACAGCGGATGGGCAGCGCTGGCAGGTTGACGGGAGAGCGGTCCACCCAAGAAATGAGTGAGGCCGAGCCTTGCGGCTCGGCCCCACGAGAGAGAAAGGGTCTTTGTCTACCTAAGCCAGGTCATCGACTTCGGCCCAACTGGGTCGACCCGACGGTTTCGGGTGTCTCCGGCCGTGAGGGCTGGTTACCCTGCCCGTGGCTCCTGGACTTGTCCTTGGACTTGTCCTTGTCTTTGTCTTTTGACTTGTCCTTGTCATTGTTCGCGTCGCTGGTCGCGTCGCCATGCTGGCGGGCGAACGAGCTGACGCACTGCCCAATGCCATGCACCCCCAGGCGTGCCGCGCTGGCCTTGCAGTCAGCCACTTCTTCTTTTACCTGCTGGCCCCAGTTGGTGGGGTTGATGCTGCCGGTGAGCGCAACCTCGGTTGCCGCCACCGCTGCCGTCGCCGCCAACGCGGCAACCGCGAATCCGGTAACGATCTTCACGCCGAGTGCGGCCCCGGCGCCGCCCAAAAGTCTCTTCATGGTCCCTCCTGAAAGTGCTGTGGCTCTCCGAGTCGGGATCGGACCGGCCGTCATCGGATCGACGATCCGGTGCAGCTCGATACCCAGCTGGTCTTGTAGCTCCCGCTCGAAGTCGCTCATATCGAGAAGAACAAACGCCTGACTAGCCCCGATCAACCATTCTTTGTTCCCTCGTATCCCTCAGCGCCGCCTGCAGCTGCTTGCGCGCAGCGGTCAAACGAGAGGCGACGGTCTGATCGGGCACGCCCAGGGAGGCAGCGATCTCGCGGTTGCTGTAGCCGTGGAAGTGGCGCAAGACAATGGCCGCCGCCTGCTTGGTGGGAAGCTTCCGCAGCGCCCGGATGAGATCGGATCGCTCGGCCAGTGCGGTTGGATCGGGTGCCGGCGACGGCCGACCAAGGCGCCGGACCAGCTCTCCCGCTTGGCGAATCCGAGCCCGCCGCCGATCTGAGACGGCCACGTTGATCGCGATTCTGTGCAGCCACGCTTCGACCGGCGCGTCCGGCCGCCACGAGCTCCAGCTCCGGTAGGCCCGTTCGAACGTGTCCTGGGCGCAATCCTCCGCCGCCGCCCTGTCTCCCAGCACGGTGATCAACGTGCCGAGGATCCGGCGGTACGTGTTCCGGTAGAGCCGCTCAAAGTCGGCCTCAGATCCGGGCTCGTACTGCTCAAGCGGCGCTCGGTCGCTTGACTCCGAACGAATGTTCGTCTACCCTCCCTGCGCAGCATGGCCAGCGTTCCGTCATTCCAACCGGAGGACTTCCAGGGAGAAATAACGCTTGACCACGTGATTCCTGAAGCTTCGGCGAATTTTGCGGCACTGCCGCCCGATTTGCGCCCCGAGCTCATCGCGGCGCTCGCCGGGCGCGGCATCCAGCGCCTGTACACCCACCAGGCGGACGCGTACGAAGCAGTGCGCAAGGGCCGGCACCTGGTCGTGGTGACGCCGACAGCGAGCGGAAAAACGCTGTGCTACAACCTCCCGGTCCTTCAGCGGCTGCTCGAAAACCCGGAAAAGCGAGCGCTATTTCTCTATCCGACCAAGGCTCTCGCGCAAGACCAGCTGGCGGAGCTGAGCGCGCTGAAGCACGGCCTGCCGATCGAGCTCCGCGCCGACACATACGACGGCGACACTCCTCCTGGCCGCCGGACCGCGATCCGCGAGGGCGGGCATGTCGTGATGACCAATCCGGACATGCTCCACGCCGGACTCCTGCCGCATCACACGAGATGGCGCCGCCTCTTCTCCAGCCTTGAGTTCGTGGTCATCGATGAACTACACACGTATCGCGGGCTGTTCGGAAGCCAGGTCGCGAACGTCATCCGGCGGCTGAAACGGATCTGCGCTTTCTATGGCTCCAAGCCGACGTTCATCTGCGCGTCGGCAACAATTGCCAACCCGCTCGAGCTGGCGAAACGACTGCTGGAAGAAGAGAACGTCGAGCTCGTGGAGCGCAGCGGCGCTCCGCGCGGAGAGCGGCGGCTCGTCTTCTACAACCCGCCGCTGGTCAATCGCGAGATGGGCATCCGCCGCAGCTCGATGCTCGAGGCCCGGCGGATCGCGGCGCCGTGGATCCGCTCGGGCGTGCAGACGATCGTCTTCTGCCGCAGCCGGCTTCAAGTCGAGGTGATGCTCAGCTACCTGAGACAGGACCTCGCGCCGCGCCTCGACGCGAATCAGCGGGTGCGCGGCTACCGCGCGGGTTACCTGCCACTGCACCGGCGCGAGATCGAGGCCGGCCTGCGCCACGGACAGATCACCGGCGTCGTGAGCACCAACGCGCTCGAGCTCGGTATAGACATCGGAACCCTCCAGGCGGCGGTGCTGGTCGGGTATCCCGGGACGATAGCGTCGACCTGGCAGCAGCTGGGACGGGCGGGCCGCAGGTCCGGTTCGGTAGGAGTGTTCGTCGCGTCGAGCTCACCGCTCGACCAGTTCATCGTCCGACACCCCGAGTATTTCCTGAGCGCCGATCCAGAGGAAGGCCTGATCGACCCTGACAACCTTCTGCTGCTGGCCGGCCACTTGCAAGCGGGGCTCTTCGAGCTGCCCTTCGAAGAAGAGGAACGCCTCGGTGGCGCAGACGTGCGCGAGCTCCTTCACCTCTTTGAGGACGACGGTTCGGCGACTCATTCCGCGGGTCGCTGGTTCTGGAGCCGGCAGGCTTTCCCAGCGGAAGAGGTTCACCTGCGCCGGATCCTGGCCGACAACGTCGTGATCATCGACACCTCCCACCCGCGGCCCCAGGTCATCGGTGAGATGGACCAGTTCACGGCACCGGTGCTGCTGCACGAAGAGGCTGTCTACCTCCACGAGGGTGCGCAGTTCCATGTCGACAGGCTGGACTGGGAGGAGAAGAAGGCCTACGTCCGACCGGTCGAGGTCGACTACTACACGGACGCGCTTGCCTCGGTGACAGTGCAGGTGCTCGACACCTTCGGTGGGCCCGACACCCCACCCGACCGTGCCCGATGGGCCGGGTCACCCTCCCCACAAGTGGGGAGGCCAGATGGAGTCTCTCGCAGCCACGGCGAGATCAAGATCACGAGCCTCGCGAGCATGTTCAAGAAGATCCGGTTTCACACTCACGAGAACATCGGGTCGGGCCCTATTCACCTTCCAGAGCAAACGCTGCATACGACGGGCTACTGGATCACGGTCGATGAAGGCCTGTGGCAAATGCTTGGTCGGGAAACATTGGAGGCCGGGCTGCAGGGAATGGCGCACTCGCTGCGCCATGTGGCGAGCCTGCACCTGATGTGCGATCCACGTGACCTAGGTTCTGTCGCCGAAGTCCGATCGGTCACTACGCGGCTACCGACTGTCACCGTCTACGAGGTCTATCCGGGCGGCGTGGGTTTCTCGGCGCGGATGTACGAGCTGCACCGCGAGCTTCTCGACAACGCAGCGGCGCTGGTGCGCGAATGTCCATGTCTTGCCGGCTGTCCGTCGTGCGTCGGACCGCTGCATCTCGTGGAAGGAGCCAAGAAAGCGTGCCTCAATCTTCTCTCCGCGAGCGCCTTACCCGTCTAGGCTTACCGCCCAAGCCGCGGCCGCAGCCACCTTCTGAGCTGCCGCGGGGATTTGAGGAGATCTCGACTCCATTCGGCACGGCGATCGTCCGGCAAGATGTGATTTCACTACCGCCGATCGAGCCGCATCCTGGCAACGTCGCGTATATCGACACCGAGACCACTGGCCTCAATGGGGGCTCGGGCACCTACGTGTTCGTGGCCGCTGTCGCACGTCCTATCGATTGCGGCTTGCGGGTGGCCCAGGTGTTCCTTCCGCAACCAGGCATGGAGCCCGCGTTCTTGCACGCGCTCCGCGAAGAGCTTGAACCGGCAGACTCGATCGCCACTTTCAATGGGGGCTCGTTCGACTTGCCTGTACTCCGCACTCGATGGGTGATGGCGCGCATGCCGGGCGAGCTCACCGACTCTCCTCATGTCGACCTGCTGACGCTCGTGCGTGCGCTGTACCGGCACCGCCTCGAGACCTGCACGCTGCGCATGGTCGAGGAGCGACTCCTGGGCTACGAGCGCGACGATCCGATCCCCAGCGCGTTGGTGCCCGACGCCTACTTCGACTACCTGCGCGCCGGGTCGCTTGAATTCCTGGAGGCGGCGCTCGAGCACAACCGGCTCGACGTGATAAGCCTCGTGCACCTGCACTCGAGGCTCCTGCTTCGCCTCAAGGGAAATGAAGCTGACATGGACGCGGCCGACTGGCTTGCGCTGGGCCGTCACCGCCTGCGGCGCGGTGCCAGGGCAGACGGGTGGCGCGCGTTGCGCAATGCAACCTCCTTGGCGAAAGGAGAGGCCTCGGCCACGGCAGGCCTCTTGATCTCCCGTCGCCTTGTACGCCGAGGATCGATCGCCGCCGCCGACGGCTTGCTGACCTGGCTGGAGTCGAGCGTCACCGAAGACATTCGCCTGTCCTTGGCCCGCGCGCGACTCCTGGAATGGCGCCGGCGCGACCCGCGACGCGCGCTCGCCGTCGTCGAAGCTGCTCAGCACCGCATGCCCCACGAGGCTGCCGAGCTCGAAGCTCGCAGAGCACGCCTGCGCCGCAAGGTCAAACGGTCAAGCGACCGACGCCGCCCATCCGAGCCAGCCGCGGACAGCTACGAGATCGGATTGGATCTTTTTCTTAACAAGTAGTCTCGATCCGCGTTGAAAGGTGACTGCCGTCAAAACTGGTTTGAAGCGCACGAAGTGGCCCCTTGATCCGTTAAGTGGAGCATCGGGCCGGACTGGCTCGAGCGGAGAGGAAATGAGGTCTGGCCGCCGCGGAGGTTGGGAGCCGGACGAACGTTCAGAGTCCGAAGAGAGAGAGAGAGGAAATGGGATTGGTCACAAACGACCTGCGTCGAAGTTCGTCCGCGCGCGCCGCGTACCACCCCCGGCCGGATTGGCGATCGCAGCGGAGCCAGGCGCTGGTCGAGTTCGCCGTGGTGGCGCCCCTCTTCTTGCTGGTGATCTTTTCCGCGATCGACATCAGCAGGTTGCTCTACGCGTACACAGCCATTTCCTCAGCTGCACGAGATGGCGCCCGGACAGCTTCTCTCGCCAGCGCGACCTTTAGCGACTGCCAGATCATTCAGCAAGTCGAGCTGGTCGGCCAGGGCTTCACTTTGAAGATGGACCCCAACTCGCTGGTCGGCAACTCGGACCCCAACAACCCAGCCGGGGCACTGCGGCCCTCCACGCCCCCGCCAAACAGTGCATACGCCTACATCTGGCCGGCCGTCGCCACGGCCAATCCACCGGACGCCAACTGCAACTCTGCCCAGCAGCGCGCGATCTCGCCGTCGGTGAAGCAAGTTGCCGTCTCGGTGCAATTCCACTTCGCGCCGGTGCTGCCGTTGTGGTCGAACTTCGCCTCCAATCTCATCGTCAAGTCGACCTCGGTGGTGACGGTCGAATGATCGGGCTCAGCAGCTCGCGAAAGCGCCAGCGCGGTCAGGTCTTGCCGATCGCGGCCGCGGCCATGCTTGTCATGTGCGCCCTCGCCGGGCTGGCTATCGACACCAGCCGCGACTACCTGGTCAAGCGCAACGCTCAGAATGCCGCTGACTTCGCCGTCCTGGCGGCCTCCAAACAGATGACGTTGTCGGGCAACCTCAATGTCCCAGTCGCCAGCAACTCCGCTACTGAAGTCGCTGCGCACGACTACGCCGCAAGCAATGGCTTCAGCACCATCTACTCGACGGCATGCGATACGAGCACTCCGACTTCGTTAACCGCAACCTGGTTCGACGTGGGCGGTATGCCCTGCGGTGCAACCACCGGTTTTACCAACAAAGTCAGTTTGCACTCGCCTCCTGTCGCACTTCCTGGCTCTCCAGTGCCTCAAGCCTGCGTGGGCGCCGGCCAGTTCTCATGCGTCCAGGTGGTGATCACGACGCGTGTAGGTCAACTTTTCACCTCGGTGCTTGGCATCGGCTTCGCGTACGTCATTGTCGGCGCCAGCGCGCAGGCCGTGCTCCCGAGTTCGTCGTTCCCGGCACCTCCGCCGAACGCGATGACCATCTACCAGCCCCAGGCCGGCTGCACCCCGGCCACCCAGCAGTGCTTCGACGAGACGACGGCTGTCGCGCGAACCCTGCTGTCGTGCGCCAAACCCACCGACAACTGTCCGACATTCTGGGTGAGATCGGGTACCGCGCCCGTTATCGACGGCTACAACGGGGCCGTTCTGAACCCGGCCGGCGACTACACCGCGGTGCGCTCGAACGGCGACATGGTCATCCAGGACGCGACCACGATCTGTGATCCGTATAACGGACTCACATGCACTGCCGGCACCGCGGTCGGACCGTCGGGCTTCGCCGTGCCAGCAGGCGCGAACCTCTACTGCACGGCGATCGTTGGAGCGGCGACAACGCCGTGCACACCGGTCGGTCAAGCGCCGGTGAACCAGATGTACACCAACCAGGGCGCCTGGTTCACCCCCGCCTACTGGTACCCAACGGTCAGCACCAGCGGGCTGACGAACTGTGGGTCGCTGCTCCTCAACGGCCAAGCGATGTACGGACCATGCGCCAACCCGTCGGAGCCGTACCTCATCGGGCCAGGCTTCTACAGCTCCATCGTCATCAACCATGGCAACTACGAGTTCGGCTCGGGCCTCTATGACATCACCGGCACCGCCCCTGTCAACGTGGCGACCGGCGCCGGCTACACGGCCACCGGGATTGACCACAGCAGGGAGAACGCTGCCGACTTCGACCTCTGCACGGGTGGCTTGCCCAACTCCTGCCCGGGGCTTACGGCGGGTGTGTGGATCGGCCACGGCGGCGGATCCTTCGCGGCGTATTCGGGCCCGACGCCCGGCTCCTGCACGAACGGCGTGGCCGGCAGCGGTGGGGGCGGCGGTGACCTGACTGTCATCAGCGGAAGTGGCGTCGTTTTCAGGTTCGAGCCTGGTTCCGGTGGGTTTGTGAGCACGCACGAGGTCACGGGTTTGACGCTTGCGGGAGCGGGCGTCGGCGCGCTGGCCTCGGTCAGCGGCTCGCCGCTCCTGTTCGACATGGAGAACAGCTCTTTCATCCACCTGGACTCGTCGCAGCCGGGCTCCGGCGTTCCGCCCAACACAACCAGCGGGATCATCTACCAGACGCCCAACGCCACCGGCGGCGGTGTCGAGTTCGACCCGAGCATGGCCGGCTCGAACGTCAGCGGACAACGACTGCCCGCGATCCAGGGCCAGATCCTCGCCTACAGCGTCACACTCTTCGGGGCCAGGGGTGGTGCGCTGGACTTTCGCAACGGCTACGGCGGCGGCTCGGTCCCCGGCATCGGGACCAGCGGTAGGAACGAGAACTCGATCATCACGAGCGTAACGCTTACCGCCGGCGCGCCCGGCTACTCGGTCCTCACGGTGAACTACACGGACGAATGGATGATGGACGCCTTCGACGTTTACGTGAAGCTGAACAACGGAAG
>DATGVE010000015.1:0-3828 GCA_035300725.1 Candidatus Eiseniibacteriota bacterium
GGCAAGCGAATGAGCCTGCCGACGAGAGTTTGGGACGCCCTTATCCACCCCACCGTCCGGCTGCGCCTCACCGCAATCTACGCAGCGATCTTCGCCGTGTGTGGCGTGGCTCTGATGGCGATTACGCTCGGTCTGACCGCACATGGCGACTTGGTTTTCCCCGGCTTGGGGTTGTCCCTGACGTCCGGCCAGGTTTTCATCGCGGCGCAGGGCAGCTTGACGACGGTCTTTCCAGGCGACCCGCTCACTGACGGGAGGCAAATCCAGGACGCAATGACGGCCGCCGCAAACATTCGACAGAAGGCACTGGACGACCTCTACCGGTCAGGAGGGATCGCGCTCGCCACTACGTTGACTCTGGCTGTGCTTCTGAGCTGGTTCGCGGCGGGGCGCGCACTCGCGCCGCTGCGCTCGATCACCAACACGGCGAGACGCCTCACGCACGAGAACCTGCGCGAACGGATCGCACTCGAAGGCCCGCGCGACGAGCTCCATGATCTCGCCGACACGCTCGACGCGATGCTCGATCGACTTTCATCGGCATTCGACGCTCAGAGGCGATTCGTGTCGAACGCCTCGCACGAGCTGCGAACGCCGCTGACCCGCGAACGTGCGCTGGTCGACGTCACGCTCGCCGATCCGCATGCGAGTGTGGCCTCGTTACGCGCGATGGCGGAACGGGTGCGAGTCGCGGTGGATGAGCAGGAGCGGCTGATCGATGGACTGCTCACCTTGGCGCGCGGAGAACGCGGAATCGATCGGTTCGAAACCGTGGACCTCGCAGAGGTGACTGCGCGGGCGATCGACGCCGCCGGGCATACGGAGCATCCTGCAGAGGTCCGGCTGACGAAGGCGTTGGATCGAGCTCCCGTTCGCGGCGATCCGGAACTGCTGGAGCGCATGGCTTTCAACCTGGTCGACAACGCGCTGACGCATAACGTCGCCGGCGGATGGGTCGATGTGCGCACGTCCGCGGTTGGCGACATCGCAACTCTGCAAGTGGGCAACGGCGGACCGCACATGCCGCCGGAGGTGGTGCCGGTGCTGTTCGAGCCGTTTCGACGCCACAGCACCGATCGCACCGGCGCGCGCAGGGGCAGCGGCCTTGGCCTGTCGATCGTGTCGGCGATCGCCAAGGCGCATGGCGGGATGGTGCGCGCGAAACCTGGAATCGCGGGAGGCTTGGAGGTCGTGGTCGCGCTCCCCTCCAAGGCCTGATCCGGTCGGTCAGCGCGTCACGTGGGCTGAGATCGCGAGCCACCTTCCGTCACGGCGCGCCCAAACGTCCGTGTAACGGCCGCTGCGCTCCTCGCCGCCAGCTGTCACATAGGTTGTGCGGGCGTGGATGATGGCAAGATCGCCAAGCACCCGCACGCGGACATCTTGCGCCGCGAGCCCTTTGATGGTCACTGGTCGCGCGGTCTGGTCCAGAAACTGTCGCTTGTCGACCAGCGATCCATCAGGGTTTGAGCAAAGAAAATCTTCAGCCAGGATCTCGTCGAACCGTCTGACATCGCCGTGCTGCACCGAATCGACATAGTCGCGGTTGAGCGCAGTCAGGTAATCGAGGTCAGTTTGCACGGAGTTGTCGGACATCGGGAACTCAGCGACCTCGATATTCGGGCTTACGCTTGCCGGTGAAGCCTGTGTGGAACTCGCGGAAGTCATGGGCCGTCATCAGCATTGTCTGCGTGAACGCCTCCATCTCAATCGCGCTCGAGTAGTCGGTTGAGGCTGCGCGGTTGAGCATCTCCTTCGTCATGGCCAGGCCCCACGGAGCGAGTCCTTTCAGTCGGCTGACGTGTTCGGCGACCGCGGCGTCCAGCTGATCGTCGGCCACGACCTTCGAGGCAAGGCCCCAGGCGAGAGCCTCCTGGCTTTTGATCTCGCCGCCAAACAGAAGGGCCTCTGTCGCCCTGCCGAGCCCGACGATCCGCGGCAGCAGCCAGCAGATCCCCATGTCGCCACCCGAGAGTCCGACGCTGGTGAAGAGAAAACGAAAGCTCGACGACTCGGCCAGGATCCGGATGTCAGCCGCGGCCGCCAGGACCGCGCCCGCGCCTGCGGCGAGGCCGTTGACCGCGGCGATCACCGGCTGAGGAATCTCGCGCAGGTTGCGCACGCAAGCGCCGGTCATCCGCGCGAACTCGTAGACGTCGCGCGTGCCCATCTTCAGGAGCTCGGCGATGATCTCGTCGACGTCCCCGCCCGAGCAGAACCCGCGTCCGCGGCCCCGGATCACCAGCGCGCAGACGTCCTGGCGCCGGCGCAGCGAATCAGTCAGCTCGCGGATGTCCGCGTACACGTCGAAGGTCAGAGAGTTGAGCCTCTCCGGCCTCGAGAAAGTGAGGGTCGCGACCTCATCTCGTTCCTCGTAATCGAAATGCTCCCAACGCTTCACGCGCTTCGCACCGCCACGGCGTCGATCTCGACCAACGCGTCTGGGTTGACAAGCGACCGCACCTCGACGAGAGTCGATGCCGGGTAGTCAGTGCGAAAGAACTTGCGGTACGCAGCTCCGAGCGCGCTCCGATTGTCTTTGTAAGCCTGCATGTCGGTCACGTAGTAGGTGAGCTTGACGGTATCCTCCGGCGCGAAGCCCGCCGCCCGTAAAGCGATTGCCACGTTGTGCATAGCGCGGCCGTACTGGGCCACGAAGTCATCCGGTTCGACGATCCGGCCGGTGGCATCTGATCCGACCTGACCGCCAACCCAGACAGTGTCGCCGGCGACGGTGGCGTGAGAATAACCGCGGGCCGGAGCCAGCTCTTCTGGGTTCACGTTCCGAGGCCGACCGCCCGGTTGCATGAAGCTAGTATGTCGAGGCAGAGGATTTGAAGCAGGTCGCACGATCGGCTCATGTCGACACCTTCACCCGGGAGAACCTTCCTCCCCTACAAGAGTGGCCTGAATTCCTGTTCACGCTTCGCGAGCTTGCCTACCCGCAGGCGCTGAACTGCGCGGAGGAGCTTCTCGACCGCCACGTCAACGCGGGCAACGGAGACAGGCGGTGCATCGTCACCGACAGTGAGACCTGGACTTACAAGGACTTGCTGGCGAGGTCGAACCAGGTCGCTCGCGCGCTCGTCGATGAGATGGGACTCGTGCCAGGCAACCGCGTCCTGCTTCGCGGCCCCAACAACCCGTGGCTGGTGGCGAGCTGGTTCGGCGTCGTCAAGGCGGGGGGAGTGGCAGTCGCGACGATGCCGCTGTTCCGGAAACACGAGCTCGAAACGATGATGGAGATCGCGGGCGTGACCATGGCGATCTGCGACCACCGATTCATCGAAGATCTCGACGCCGCGGCCCCGAACGGTTTCCAGGTCTTTGCTTATGGAGGCGCCGACCAGGACGACCTGATGAAGGTTGCCGCGACCAAGCGCGCGCATTTCAAAAACGTCGCCACCGCTGCGGACGACGTCTGCATGCTCGCCTTCACGTCTGGCACGACGGGGAAGCCGAAAGCGACGATGCACTTTCACCGGGATGTGCTCGCCATCGCCGATACCTTCTCCCGCTACGTGCTGCGGCCGAGCGCGCAGGACCTGTTCGCGGCGAGCCCGCCCCTGGCGTTCACGTTCGGGCTTGGCCAGAGCGTCGTGTTTCCGCTGCGGGCCGGCGCGGCCGTCTACTTGCTCGAGCAGCCCGCACCGCTGCGCCTGCTGGAGGCGGTCGAGCGCCATGGCATCACCGTGCTCGCCACAGCTCCCACCGCGTATCGCGCGATGGTGCCCGACCTGGGCGCAGCCCGGCTGACCTCGCTGCGCGCCTGCGTATCGGCGGGTGAGACGCTCCCTAAGTCGACCTGGGATGCGGTCCACGACGCAT
>DATGVE010000016.1:0-14753 GCA_035300725.1 Candidatus Eiseniibacteriota bacterium
GGCCGGCGCGTGCGCCGGGTTCTCGAGTCAGAGCTCTCTGACGCCGATCGCCACCTCTTCCATAGCCGTGCCGTCGAAGGCGTTGTTCACAACCTACGCAATCACATGGCGAACGCAGTCGGGTATCTAAAGGAGGTCGATCCTCGGCGGCTCGATCCCGTTGACCGCGTGAGCATCGAAACGGCGACCGCGGCCGCCAGCGACGCGGTGACGGTGTTGAAGACCCTCTCGCAAGGAGCCACGCCCAGAGTCACCTATGCCTCAGAGCCGATCGACCTCAATGAGCTGATCACCCGTGCCCTCGGCATGGCACGGCCGAGGGCCCGCTCCAAGGAAGTTCAGCTGGCGCTACGTGAGTCACCGGAACCGGTGAACGTTCGAGCTGACCCGTTGCTCATCCGCGAGGTCATCACAAACCTGGTCAACAACGCGATCGACGCTGTTCCAGTCCACGGTCACGTCGAGTTACGGGCAGGCCGCCGCGGAAACGGCTGGCCTTACTTCAGCGTTGTGGACGACGGGCCCGGCGTCACGGACGACAACCGGCATCACCTCTTCGAACCACACTTCACGACCAAAGAGGGCGGTACTGGACTCGGTCTTTTCATGTCTTACGGAATCGTTAGAGAGCACCAAGGCCAACTCATTTACGAGGGGAACCGGCGAGGCGGAGTGTTCACCGTCACCCTGCCGCCATTCGACGGCTGATCGCGGCGACCAGGTCCTCCAACTCGACGGGCTTGACCAGGTAGTCACTCGCTTCAAGTCTCTCGGCCAGGGCCCGCGAGCCCGGATCGGTGGCTCCTGTAACAACGATGGGACGAGCAGCGGTCAGCGCCGAACGCGTCCTGGGGTCAAGCCCTGACGCAAGGCTCAGATCGAAGACCAAGACCTCATTCGGTCGCAGCTCGCGGAGCGTTCCCGCCGATTCCGCGTCGTAGCCCAGGCGTCGCAAGCCTCGCGCGGTGAGCTCGGCCAGCCGCTCGTCGTCATCGACCACAAGAACAGAAACCAGCCCGAGGGCAGCCACCTCGACCGCCCGAAGAAGCGAGAGCGCCTCATCCAAATCTGCCAGCGCCCGCTCCGTCCCCTCCGATTGCGCCAGCTCCAGCTCGGCCTTCAGCCTGGCCAGCGTCGAGCGTAGCCGGTGCAGGGCCGACGCCAGCTCAGGGCTGGGCGACGAACCTGTAGCCGATCCCACGAACCGTCTCGATCCACGCGGGGTTCTTTAGAGCGCGCCGAATCTGATGCGCCGCCTGCTCGACGCTGTGCTCGAACCCCGCGTAGTTCGTGCCCCAGACACGCTCGAGAAGCTCCGCCCGGCCAACCACCTCACCTGGACGGCTGGCGAGCAGCTGCAACATGTGAAGGGGTCGGCGCTCGAGTTTCAGCGCACGTTCACCAAGGGACGCCTGGCCATGCGCCAGATCGATTCGCAGTTGTCCGACGGCGGTCACCTTCGCGTCCGGGGCATGCTCACGCAGCGCTCCTCGCACGCGAGCCAGCAGCACTTGCCGATCAGTGCCCTTCACGATGTAGTCGGTAGCACCGTGCTCGATGCCGACGACCTGGTCGCCCGGCGCGTGGCGAGCGCCGGTCAGGATGATCACTGGGAATGCGATCCGATCGGCTCCGGAGCGCAGTGAGTCGAGGACTTCGGGCGCTTCCATGTCGGGCATCTCGTAGTCGAGCAGCATCAAGTCTGGCGAGTTCAATCGAACCCGCTCGAGCGCATCCGTGCCGCTGATGGCGACCTCGACCGTGTAGCCGGCGCGCCGGAGCAGCTCCGCCGTCAGCTCGGCGGTGCGAGGCTCGTCGTCAACGACAAGCAGCTTGGCAGTCACGCCCCATTAACCCCTCGGCAACCTATCAGGTTCAAGAAATTTTTGAGTGAACCGCATGGCTTGTCCCTAACTCCCCACCCGGCCGCCGCAAGCGGCGGCCGACCTCCGCGCAAGGCGGGAGGTGAAAGCTCAAGGTTTCTTGAGGAAACGCTGAACCTGCGGTGAGGTCAGGATCGCGGGCGGCTCCTAAGGTCGAGACATGGGCCAGCTCCCTCAGCTCCAGCAAGCCAGGCGCCGTTTGGGACTGGCCCTAAACGGCATCTCTCACGACCGGTGGGTCCTCGGCTACCTCCGCGCCGGCTGGGTGCAGCCCATCGCCGCATCAGAGGTTTCGCGCCGCTTTCTCCAGGGCAGGCCACTCATGCCGCTCGCGCGTCGCGCCCTGTACGAGAAGCGCGCGATGGTCATGAACTCGCTGATCGAAAACCCGAACCCGTCTGTGGGGTACGACTGGGAGCTGGATTGGCCGGCACTGCTCTACGCGCCGGTGGGCGAAGCGGGCGCGCGACCAATCGGCCTCCTCGTCCTTGGCTGCCGGCGCGACCACTGGTATACGGACGAGGACGTCGATTACGCGAGCGCCCTCGGCGTCACGCTCACGCCTTTGGTGGCAGCGCTCCGCGGCCCGCTCGGTCGGCTCAACGAAAGTGAGGGTGAGGTCGCACAGCTGCTGAGCTATGGGCTCTCGACGCAAGAGATCGCGCGAGCCATCCAGGTTGATGACCGTAAAACAAGCGCTCTGATCGAGAGCGTCTCCCGCAAGCTCAACTCTGTCGTGACCGACGAGCTCGCATTGCCTCTAGAGGAAATGCGACCGCGACGGCGGTCGTTCCGGCTATGACCTGGGAGAAACTTAGGTCGGGCCGAACAGGAAGACCGTGGTGCCGCGGCCCTCGGTGCTGACGACCTCCAGCCGGCCGCCGATGCCAGCCGCCCGCTCCCTCATCCCGACCAAGCCGTAGCCGTCTTTCCCGCCCCCGCGGATGCCTTTGCCCTCGTCGGACACCTCAACCAGGAAGGGTCGAGCGTCGAACGCCGTCTTCACCCTGCAGATCGTCGACCCTGAGTGGCGGCGCACGTTGGTCAGCGCCTCCCGCACCACCTGGGCGACCACCTCGCGCTGGTGCGGGGAAAGCTGGTCTTCGGTCCCATTGTTCGAGAGCTCGACGCGAATGCCATACAGCCGGGCGAACTCATCGGCCTGACTGCGAAGATCGCCAACAAGGCCATCCGGTCCGATTCCGGCAGGCCGCAGGTCAGCAAGTGTTTCGCGGACGTGCTTCAGCAATCGCTCGAGGATCTCGAAGACGTTCTTCAGGTTCTCGTCTGGCTGGCCTTTCTTGCCCTCCATGTAGACCTTGAAGAGTGAGATGGCGCCGGCCAGGTCAGTCGCGATGCCGTCATGCAGCTCGCGTGCGATGTGCGAGCGCTCGCGTGCAATAGCGTCCTCGACCGCCTGGTGAGCGAAGCCGTCGGCCTGCGACTCGACCTTTCTGACGCGCGTCTCGGTCATCGGCTCCGCCGCCCGGCGTAGGACTGCATCAGCGCGATGGTGATCGGATGGCGCAGCCAGCGCAAGACGCGGCGGTAAGGCCTCCACAGCCTTCGTGTCTCCTCAAGCGCCTCTTGCAGGCGTTTGAGATCGGCTTCGATCAAACCACGCTCGGTTTCAACAAGCTCTTGAAGGGCGCGAGAGCGCTTGGCGACGGCCATACCCCACACCGCTAAGAGCACGCCTTCGGCCACGCTCGCCACAACGCCTGCCACCAGAAGCCAGACGCCGATCCAGCCGAGCGAAGTCACTCCTTGCCGTCACCCTCTTCGATGGCGGCCACCGGCGCGATGGCCACGATCTGGTCGTCGGGCGCTATCCGCATCACGATCACGCCCTGCGTCTGGCGGCCGATCTGCGAGATGGCCCCGACCTGAGTGCGAAGCACCATGCCGCTAGCGCTGATCACGAGCACCTCTTCTTCGGGGTCGCTCACGACTCGCATCGCCGTGAGCTTGCCGACCCGGTCGGTCACCTTCAAGGTGAAGACACCCTGCCCGGCGCGGTGGTGCATCGGATATTCGGAGATCGGCGTTCGCTTGCCGTAGCCGCGCTGCGTGACCACGAGCAGGTCGCCGCCCGGAGTCGCCGCCGCCATGCCCGCCACGGCGTCGCCCTTGCCGAGCTTGATGCCGATCACGCCCTGGGTGTCGCGACCCATCGCGCGGACTTCTGTTTCGCTGAAGCGGATCGCCTTGCCGAGCTCGGTCGCGATCAGGATCTCGTCGGAGCCGCTGGTCGGGGTCACCCAGTCCAGCTCGTCGCCTTCCTGGAGGTTGATCGCGATCAAGCCGTTGCGCCGAACGTTGGCGTACTCGGCGAGCGCCGTCTTCTTGATGTAACCGTTTTTCGTGACCATCAGCATGTAGCGTGCTTCGGTCTCCGTTTCGGGCCGCACAAAGACCGCGGTGATCCGCTCGTTCGCCCCGATGTCGATCAGGTTGTTGAGCGGCATGCCCTTCGCCTGGCGCTCACGCTCCGGTACCTCATGCACGCGCAGCTGGAACACGCGTCCGCTCTGCGTGAAGAAGAGCATCGACGCGTGCGTGTGTGTAGTGATCATGTGAAGCGCATAGTCCTCTTCGCGCGTCCCGCTGGGCGCGTCACTTCCAGCCGTGGGCTTTGCTCCCTTCAAGCCGACGCCACCACGCTTCTGGGCGCGGAAGACGCGCAGCGGCTGGCGCTTGGCATAACCGCGATGGGTCAACGTGACCACGACCTCTTCTTTGGGCACGAGGTCCTCGGCCGAAAGTTCAGACGCCTCCTGGTCGGTGATCTCGGTCCGGCGTGCGTCGCCGTACTTCTTGGTGAGGTCGTCCATCTCGTCCTTGATCAAGAGGCGCACTTTGTGGTCGCTGGCCAGAATCGACTCCAGGTACGCGATGGTCTTGATGACTTGCTCGTACTCCTCGTCGATCTTGCCGCGCTCCAGCTTGGTCAGCCGGCTCAGCGTGAGGGCGAGCACCGCCTTCGCCTGCCGGTCGCTGAGGCCGAACTTCGACTGCAGTTGTGTTGATGCGATGTCCGGGTCAGCAGCCGCTCGGATGGTCTTGATCACCTCGTCCAGGTGGTCGAGGCAGATCTTCAGGCCTTCGAGGATGTGCGCCCGCTCCTGGGCGCGGTCGAGATCGAATCGGGTCCGGCGGAGGATGACGTTGCGGCGATGGTCGATGAAAAGCTGCAGCGCCTGCTTGAGGCTCAGGATGACCGGACGCCCGTCGACGATCGCGAGCATGATCACGCCGAACGTCGTCTGCAGCGTGGTGTGTTTGTATAGGTTGTTCAACACGGTGAACACGCGGGCGTCGCGCTTGAGCTCGATGACGATCCGCATGCCGTCACGGTCGGACTCGTCGCGGAGATCGGCGATCCCTTCCAGCTTCCGGTCTGCCACCAGCTCGGCGATTTTCCCCACGAGCGTTGCTTTGTTGACCGCGTACGGGAGCTCATCGATGATGATCCGCTCGCGTCCGTTGGGCGCTTGTTCGAATGTGTGCCGCGCCCTGACGATGATCCGGCCGTGTCCTGTCGCGTACGCGGCCTTGATCCCCGCCGTGCCCATGATCAATCCACCAGTCGGAAAGTCGGGACCTTTGACGAAGCTGAGAAGATCCTCGCCGGTCGCTTCCGGATTCTCCACCAGGTGCTTGATCGCGCCGGCGATCTCGCCAAGGTTGTGCGGCGGGATGTTGGTCGTCATGCCGACCGCGATGCCAGTTGCGCCGTTGATAAGCAGGTTCGGGATGCGAGACGGCAAGACCGATGGTTCCTCTTCCTGTCCGTCGTAGTTCGGGACCATGTCGACCGTCTGCTTCTCGATGTCGGCCATCAGCTCGCCGGTGATCGCGGAAAGCCTCGCCTCCGTGTACCGCATCGCAGCCGGCGGGTCGCCGTCGACGCTGCCGAAGTTGCCCTGGCCATCGATGAGCGGATACCGAAGCGAGAAGGGCTGCCCCATGCGCACTAGCGCGTCGTACACGGCGTCGTTGCTGTGGGGGTGGTACAGCTTGAGCACGTCCCCAACGAAGGCAGCACTCTTGCGATGACGGCTGCCGCTGGTCGCACCGCTGCGGTGCATCGCGTATAGGATCCGGCGCTGCACCGGCTTGAGCCCGTCACGCACGTCGGGCAGGGCCCGGCTGATGATGACGGACATCGCGTACTCCATATAGGAGGTCTGCATCTCCTCCTGGAGGCTCCGCCCGATGATGGTCCCGATGCTGGTTTCGTCAGTCACTGCTTTGTCGAATCACTCCTCGTAGTTCTTCAAGACCACGACGGCGTTGTGCCCGCCAAAACCAAAACCGTTGGAGATGGCGATACGCACTTCCTGACGCCGCGCCTGGTTGGGCACGTAGTCGAGGTCGCACGCCGGGTCGGGATTTTCGTAGTTGATGGTCGGGTGGATCATGCCGCGGTTGATGGTGAGCAACGTGGCGATGGCCTCCACCGCGCCGGCGGCGCCGAGCAGATGACCGATCATCGACTTGGTACTGCTGATCGCGACCTTATATGCGTGGTCGCCAAGCGCGATCTTCAACGCCTTGGTCTCGCCTGTGTCGTTGAGCTGCGTCGAAGTGCCATGCGCGTTGACATAGTCGATGTCCTTCGCCTCAATGCCTGCGTCTTTCATAGCGAGCATGACGGCCATTGCCGGCGCCTCCCCGGTCTCGTCAGGCGCGACCTGATGAAAGGCATCACACGTGGTTGCGTAGCCGAGGACCTCGCCGTAGATCCGCGCACCGCGACTCACCGCGTGCTTGTGCGACTCGAGGACCAGGATGCCGGCGCCTTCGCCGGGCACGAATCCGTCGCGGTCGCGATCGAACGGCCGGCTCGCCTTCTCCGGCGCCTCGTTGCGCGTCGACAGCGCCCGGATCGCGTTGAAAGACGAGATACCGACCTCGCAAAGCGAAGCCTCGGAGCCGCCCGCGAGCATCACGTCGGCGTCGCCGTGCTGGATGATTCGTGACGCGTCGCCGAGCGTGTGCGTCGAGGCGGCGCAGGCGGTGGTGACCGTCGTGTTGGGGCCTCGCAAATGGAACGCCATTGCGACCGACGCCGCCGCCATGTTCGGGATGATCATCGGCGCGTAGAGCGGGTTGAGGCGTCCTTTCGTGGCGAAGGAGATCGCGCCCTGCGTCATCTCGATGAAGCCCCCGATCCCGGTGCCCATATCCACCCCTACGCGGAAGCTGTCCTCCTTGGCAAGGTCAAGGCCCGAGTCGGCGAGCGCCATCGTCGACGCGGCGACTGCCATCTGCGAGAACCGCGCCATGCGCTGGGCCGCTTTCCGGTCCATGAAGTCCTGTGGATCGAAGTTGGGGACCTCGCAAGCAAACTTCGTCGTCAGCTTGTCCGTCGGATAGTTCTCGGCCATCCGCGCGGTGCTCCGCCCCTCGATTAGCCCATGCCAGTACTCCTCGAGGTTCTTCCCGAGTGGATTCACCGTCCCCATCCCGGTCACGACGACGCGTGTCCGCCCGTTTGTGTTCACTTCCCCACCTCTGCCCGAATCTTACCGACGAGGTGATTCTGCACCGCATCGCGAGTGACCCGGATGGCGTTCTTGATCGCGCGGGCGTCCGAGCGTCCGTGTGCGATCACCGCCACACCATCGATGCCGAGGAGAGGCGCGCCGCCGAACTCGCGCCAGTCGATGCGGCGGCGCAGCTGCCGCACCCCAGGCCGGATAAGCATCCCGCCGAGCTTGCCGCGCATGGTCTTGGGGATCTCCTCGCGAAGGTTGCGGAAAAGGAACTCCGCGGTTGCCTCGGCCATCTTGATCGCCACGTTGCCTACAAAGCCGTCGGCGACGATGACGTCTGCTTTCGCGCTGTAGATGTCCTTGGGCTCGACGTTGCCGATGAATCCGTCGAGCAAACCTTTGAGGCGCTTGGCAGTCTCCTTGACCAGCTCGTCGCCCTTGCCCTCCTCCTCTCCATTGCTCAGCAGGCCGACGCGAGGATTGGCACGTCCGAGCATCTCGCGGGCGTAGACCGCTCCCATCATCGCGAACTGCACCAGGTACTCAGGCTTGGAGTCGACGTTGGCGCCGACATCCAGAAAGTACGCGAAGCCGTTTTGCGTCGGCACGATGGAGCCAAGAGCAGGCCGTTCGATGCCCTTGATGCGGCCCTGAATGAACAGCGCGGCGGCCAGGATGGCACCCGAGTTGCCGGCCGAGATCCAGCCGTCGGCTTGCTTTTCCTTGCACATCCGCGCGCACACGGACATCGACGAGTCCGTCTTTGCCCGCACCGACTGCGCGGGGTGTTCCTCCATCGTGATCACCTGCGAGCAGGGAACGAGCTGGAGGCGTGGATGCGGGTCCAGCAGCGGCTGGACGATAGACGGCAAGCCGACCAGTGAGATGTCGATCCCAAACTCCGTGGCGGCTTGCGCGGCTCCCAGCACGACCTGGGCCGGCGCGAAGTCGCCGCCCATGGCGTCGACTGCTATTCGCACCTTACCTATATGTCGAGGTTGCGGACGCTCTTGGCGTGCGCCTGAATGAATTTCTTGCGAGGCTCCACATCCGGCCCCATCAACTTTTCGAATGTGTCGTTCACTGCGGCCGCGTCTTCGACGTTGACCTGCAGCAGCACCCGCGTGGCGGGGTTCATGGTGGTCTCCCACAGCTCCTCGGCGTTCATCTCACCGAGACCCTTCATCCGTGCCGACTCGGCGTTCTTGCCCAGCTGCCTCAGTGCCTTGTCGCGCTCACCTTCGGAGCGGCACCAGACGGTTTGCTTGCCCTTGAAGACCTTGAACAGCGGCGGCTGAGCCATGTACAGGTAGCCCTTATCGATGACCGCCGGAAAGTAGCGATAGAAGAAGGTGAGCAAGAGAGTGCGGATGTGACTGCCGTCCACGTCGGCGTCAGTCATCGTGATCACGCGGTGGTAGCGCATCTTCTCGACGTTGAAGTTGTCGCCGACGCCCGCGCCCATCGCGGTGATGAGGTTGCGTATCTCGTCGGAGGTGAGCACCTTGTCGAGACGCGCCTTCTCGACGTTGAGGATCTTGCCACGCAGCGGCAGGATGGCCTGCGTCCGCCGGTCACGCCCGCCCTTTGCGGTGCCGCCGGCCGAGTCACCCTCCACGATGTAGAGCTCGCACAGCGCGGGATCACGTTCGGAGCAGTCGGCAAGCTTGCCGGGCAGCGTGCTGGACTCGAGCAGGCTCTTGCGCTGCACCAGGTCACGAGCCTTGCGAGCCGCCTCTCGAGCACGCGCCGCGGTCAGAGATTTCTCGACGATCCGGCGACCCTCGGACGGGTTCTCCTCGAGGTACTGCGTGAGGCCTTCGGTGAGGGCGATCGAAACGTGGCCCTGCACCTCGGCGTTGCCCAGCTTGCCTTTTGTCTGCCCTTCGAACTGCGGGTCGATGACCTTGACGCTGATCACGGCGGTGAGGCCTTCGCGCACGTCCTCGCCGGAGAGGTTGGGGTCCTGTTCCTTGAGGATGCCCGCCTTGCGTGCGTACCGGTTGAGCACGCTGGTCAGCGCCGCACGAAAACCGGTGAGGTGGGTGCCGCCTTCGATCGTGTGGATCGTGTTCGCGAAAGCGAGCACGTTCTCGACGAAGGTGTCGTTGTACTGCAGTGCGATCTCCACCTGCGTGCCCTCGACCTCGCGGTCGACATAGAAGGGAACGTGGTTGACCACCTGCTTGTCGCGGTTGAGGGCGCGGACGAAGGAGACCACCCCGCCTTCGAAGTAGAAGGTGTTGGTGAAGCCGAGGTTCTCGTCTGCGAGCGCGATCTCGAGGCGCTTGTTGAGGTAGGCCATCTCGCGCAGGCGGCGCTGGATGATCTCGCGGTCGAACTTGGTGTCAGGAAAGATCTGCGGGTCTGGCCAGAACCGGACGATCGTCCCGGTGTGGTCCGTCTTGCCCACGACCTTGACCGAGCCCTTGGGCACGCCGCGCGCGAACTCCATGTGGTGGACCTTGCCGCCGAGGTGGACCCAGACCTGGAGCTTCTCGCTGAGGAAGTTGACCGCCGAGACGCCCACGCCGTGCAGCCCGGACGACACCTTGTAGCCGCCGCCGCCGAACTTGCCGCCAGCGTTGAGGCGCGTCAGCACCAGCTCGAGGGCGGACAGGCCCTCTTTCTTGTGGATGTCAACCGGGATGCCGCGGCCGTTGTCCTCGACCTGGACGCTGCCGTCGGCAAAGATGGTGACCATGATCTTGGTCGCGTAGCCGGCCAGAGCCTCGTCCACGGCGTTGTCGACGACCTCGTAGACCAGGTGGTGGAGGCCCTCGGTGGAGGTGGAGCCGATGTACATGCTTGGACGCCGCCGGACATGCTCCCGGCCTTCGAGGACCTGGATCTGCTCGGCGGTGTACGCAACGTCCGCGCCTAAGGGGTGGGGCCTGCGGCTAGCCGCGCGCTCCGGAGAGGGGTTTTTGGCCGCCATCACCGGTTAAAAAGGCCCTCCCAGCGCGGAGAACTCATGGGGATCAACTGGGCAGAGGTTCAGGTGCCTAATTTTACCGGATTTCGAGTTCGAAATGGCCCTCGGCGGGGTCTTAACAGGCCCTATTTCTCGGGCGGTTTCCAGCGCAGCACGGGATCCTCGCTCTGGCCTTGCAAATAGGCATTGATCCGGCGCGCGGCAGCGACCTCGTCCAGGCGCCCGACGGGCAGGGTTTGGGGCGCGTCGTGGAGGGCCTGGGGGTTGGTTTTGGCCTGCCCGACGATATCTTTTATCGCGCCCGCAAAGGCGTCCAGGGTGGCCATGCTCTCGGTCTCCGTCGGCTCGACCATGATCGCCTCCGGCACGACCAGCGGGAAGTACACGGTGGGAGCGTAGAAATTGCGGTCCAGCAGGGCTTTGGCGATATCAAGGGCCCTGACGCCGTCGGGCGCCAGGTTGTGCGCGCTCGCGACGAACTCGTGCATGCATGGGCCCTCGTGCGGCATCTCGAGGTCGCGCTCGACTTGCTTCCGCAGGTAGTTGGCGGACAGCACCGCGTCGCGCGAGGCCTGGGTGAGGCCATCGCCGCCCATGGCGACGATGTACGAGTAAGCGCGGACCAGCATGCCGAAGTTGCCGTAAAAGCTCCGCACGCGGCCGATCGACTTGGGACGCTTGAAGTCCAGAGCGAAATGCCCGTTGGTGCGCTCCACGGTCGGGGTGGGAAGGAACGGGACCAGCTCCGCTTTGACGCCAACGGGGCCGGCGCCTGGACCCCCGCCGCCGTGCGGCGTGGTGAACGTCTTGTGAAGGTTCATGTGCACCGCGTCGAAGCCCATGTCCCCGGGCCGGCAGATGCCCATGAAGGCGTTCAGGTTGGCCCCGTCGTAGTACAGCATGGCGCCAGTGGCATGCACCATCTCCGCTATATCCAGTATCTCCCGCTCGAACAGGCCCAAAGTGTTGGGATTCGTCAGCATCAGGGCCGCAACTCTCGGCGAGAGCTTCGACTCCAGGTCAGCGAGGCTGATCCGGCCGTCGGAGCCCGACGTGACCTCGACCACCTGGAAGCCGCTCAGCGCGGCGCTGGCGGGGTTGGTGCCGTGCGCAGAGTCGGGCACCAGGACCTCGGTCCGGGTCTCGCCGCGGGAGGTGTGGTAGGCCTTGATCATCCGCAGCGCCGTCCACTCACCGTGGGCGCCAGCCGCGGGCTGCAGCGTCACCCTTTCCACCCCGACGACCTCACACAACGCACGTTCCAGCCGCCACATGAGGTCGAGCGCGCCCTGGACAGTTTCCTCGCCCTGGTAGGGATGCAGGCCGGCAAACCCCGGCAGCGCCGCCACCGCCTCGTTGAGGACCGGGTTGTACTTCATCGTGCAGCTGCCCAGCGGATAGAACTGTTCGCTGATCGAGTAGTTCATGGAGGCGAGCCGGCTGTAGTGCCGCATGATCTCGGGCTCGCTCAGCCGCGGAAGAGCGGGAGCCTTCGCGCGCAAAAGCTCGTGCGGCAGGGCCTCCGCCGGCCCGGGCGCCGTGACGCCCGCTTCCGGAAGGCGAGGGCCGCCGGCGCTGGGCCGGCTCTTCTCAAAGCTGAGGAGCTCGGTCATCCCGCGGCCGCCGCGACCAGCTCGTCGAGCGCACGGGGGTCGTTTACCTCGGTGCACGTGAAGGTGACCACCCCCTTGAGCTCGCGAAACCATCGATTCATCTCGAGGGGACCCAGGATCCCCATGCGGGCGAGCTTGCGCACCAGGGCCGGAGCCTTCGGGACGCGCATCGGGAACTCGTTCAGGAACGGGCGATCCGGAAACGCCATCTCCCAGCCCGGAAGGGCCGAGAGGCGCTCCGCCAACGAGTGCGCGCGCTGGAAGCTCACCTCGGCCACGTGGCGCAGGCCGTCAGGGCCCATGTACGTCATGTAGACGCTCGCCGCCAGGGCGCACAAGGAGTGGTTGGTGCAGATGTTGGAGGTCGCCTTCTCGCGCCGGATGTGCTGCTCGCGGGCAGCCAGGGCAAGGTTGAAGCCGCGGCGACCCTGCTGGTCGAAAGCAGTGCCGATGAGGCGCCCGGGGAGGCGCCGCACCAGCTCTTTGCGACAGGAGATGAAGCCGACGTGCGGCCCGCCATAGCTGGGGCTCAAACCAAGCTGCTGGCCCTCGCCCACCGCGATGTCGGCACCGTATTCGCCGGGCGGGGCGAGGACGGCCAGGCTGATCGGGTCAACGCAGGCGATGGCTAGGGCGCCGGCCGCGTGAGCGCGCTCGGTAAGCGTCTTGGCGTCAACTAGCAGACCGACGAAGTCGGGCTGCTGGAAGATGACCGCGGCGGTCTTCGGTCCTGGGTCGGTCCCCTTTCGTACCTTCAGGCCGCGCCCGTCACCAAAGGCGCGCAGGACCTCGACGTACTCCGGGTGGAGATAGCCCGCGACGACCAACTCGTTGCGGCCCGTCTGGACGTGGGCCATCATCGCCGCCTCGGCGACAGCGGTTGCGCCGTCGTAGAGCGAGGCGTTGGCGACGTCGAGAGCGGTCAGCTCCGCGATCAGCGTCTGGAACTCGAAGATCGCCTGCAGCGTGCCCTGGCTCGCCTCCGGTTGATACGGCGTGTAGGCGGTGTAGAACTCGGGTTTGGAGGTGACGGCGGCGACGGCGGCCGGGATGAACCTCCGGTAGACGCCGCCTCCCCGGAACGTCAGCCGGTCGGGGAAAACCCTGTTCCGAGCTGCCAGGGAGCTGATCTCCGACATCGTCTCGAACTCCGAGAGCCCCGCCGGCAGCTCCAGGCTCTTGATCCGCAGCGAGCGAGGGATGTCGACCAGGAGGTCGTCCATCGACTGGACCCCAATCGCCTCGAGCATCGACGCCCGATCTTCATCGGAGTGGACCAGGTAGGGCACCTAGTGGGACGAGGCCTCCGCCGACTTTTTGTACTCCGCCTCATCGAGCAGGTCCGAGGGCAGCTCGCCTGTAAGCTCCAGTTTCAGGATCCATCCCTCTCCGTAGGGATCCGAGTTGACGAGCTCCGGCTTGGAGGTCAGCTTGTCGTTGACAGCGGTGATGCGTCCAGCCGCAGGCGCGTAAAGGTCGCTGGCGGCCTTGACCGACTCGATCACGCCAAAGCCTTCGCGCGCGGCCAGCTTCCGGCCGACTGCGGGGAGCTCGAGAAAGACGACGTCGCCCAGCTGAGCCTGCGCAAAGTCGGTGATGCCGACGGTGGCGGTCTTGCCGTCGACAGTGAGCCACTCATGTGTCTTGGTGTAGCGACGGTCAGCCATCCAATCTCCTCCTCGCTGAATCCGGCGGCTAAGACTTGGCCGGGGCGACTGCGGATCGCGCCGAGCCACGATAGAAAGGAAGCTTCACCACCTCAGCCGAGGCCTCTCGACCCCGAACCTCGACCGTGACGTTCTCCCCGACTCGCAATGATGGGACTTCCACAATGGCGAGCGCGATCGGGTAGCCGAGGAAGAAAGAGTGCGTACCGCTGGTGACCGTCCCGGCGCGGTGGCCTTCGCGGCTGACCGCTGCACCATGGCGTGGAATGCTGCCGGCCTCAGTCTTCAGACCGACGAGGTTGCGGGTTGGTCCGTGCTCTTTCACCTTGGCGAGAGCGTCGCGACCGATGAAGTCGCCCTTGCCGAGCTTCACCGTCCAGCCGAGCCCTGCTTCGTACGGGTTGACCGTCTCATCCATGTCGTTTCCGTAAAGACGGAGGGCGGCTTCGAGGCGCGTCGCGTCGCGGGCGCCGAGGCCCGCGGGCAATACGCCCGCTGCTTTGCCCTCGGCCAGGATGGCGTCCCAGACGTCGCCGATGTGTTTCGAGTCGACGAAGAGCTCGAAACCGTCCTCGCCCGTGTAGCCGGTGCGCGAGACAAGAGCGGGAATGCCCGCGACCGTACCAGGGCGAAACGTGAAGTAGGCGATGTCATCCGTTGCCGACGAGCCTTTGGGCAGAAGCGCGTGGGCGCGTGGACCCTGGAACGCGATCAGGCTCAAATCCTTGGTGTGGTCTTCCATCGACACCGATGCCGGAACGTACTTGCGCATCCACGCGCTGTCTTTCTCGCGATTCGCCGCGTTGACAACGACGAGGAAGCGGTCCTTGGCCTCGCGATAAACGACGAGGTCGTCGATGACGCCGCCGTCGTCTTTGCACATCAAGCTATAGATCGCGTGACCCGAAGCGAGCGAAGAGATGTCGTTGGTCAGCAGACCCTGCAGGTATGCCTCTGCGCCCGCGCCCTCGACGACGAGCCGGCCCATGTGTGAGATGTCGAACAGGCCGGCTACCTGTCGCACCGCGAGATGCTCGTCGCGAATCGACGTGTACTGCTGCGGCAGCTCCCAACCACCGAAGTCGACCATGCGCCCGCCCAGCGCGACGTGCCGGTCATAAAGGGCTGTGCGATGTGGAGCGCTAGCTGTCAAA
>DATGVE010000017.1:0-4527 GCA_035300725.1 Candidatus Eiseniibacteriota bacterium
GCAGCGCCGAGTCAGCGATCGGCACGATCTGGTCGTCGTCTCCATGGATGATCAGCGTCGGAACGTCCAACTTCCTCAGATCCTCGGTGAGGTCGGTCTCCGAAAACGCCTTGATGCAGAAGTAGCAGGCAGGGAAGCCGGAACGGGCTATTTCATGAAGCTCCGCACGAGCTGCGAAATCTGATCAGCCGCGGTATCGAGCGCGAAGTGGCCTGCATCGAGGACGTGGACTTCCGCCTTCGGCACGTCGCGGCGATAGGCCTCCGGTTCTGAAGGCTCGAACGACAGGTCATATTTGCCCCAGAGGACGAGAAGGCGAGGCTGCTTCTCGCGCATCCAGGTCTGCCACCGAGGGTACGCCTCGACGTTCATCCGGTAGTCGTAGAAGAGGTCGCTCTGGATGTCGGCCTGGCCGGGCTGGTTGAGAAAGGCGAATTCATCGGTCCAGAGATCCGGGTCGTAGCGTTCCACGTTGGGGTCGTTTCCGACATGGCGCGTCCGCGTCGTCGCCAGCGACAAAAGATTGGTTCGAAGCGTGCTCTCGTTGGCGGCGCGATCGGCCCAGAACGCGCGCCGCGCCTTCCAGTTCGCGCCCAGGCCCTCGTTGTGGGCCACCGCGTCCTGGACGATGAGGGCCTCGATCCGGTCGGGATGGGCCAGGGCCATGCGAAAACCGACCGGGCCACCGTAGTCCTGCATGTAGAGCGTGTATCGCGAAAGGCCGAGCGCCTCGGTGAAGTGATTCATGACTTCCGCGTAGTGATCGAACGTATACGCGAAGGTTTTCGGGTCGGGCCAGTCGCTGTGTCCGAAGCCCGGGTAGTCGGGCGCGACAAGGTGATAGCGGTCGGACAACCGGCGGAAGAGAGCCTCGAACATCCGCGATGAAGAGGGAAGCCCGTGCAGCAGGAGAAGCGTCGGCGCCTCCTTGGGGCCGGCCTCCCTGTAAAAGATGGAGGCCCCATCGATGCGTGTCGAGCGATAAAAAGTCTGGTGTTCCACGGGACGCTCTTTTCCTCGAGTCGGGACCGACAATTGAAGCGCTGCCAGCATCACGGGAATCGCTACCACGTTGCGTTGGAGGTTCGCCGCCATTGATCTTGCCCCCGTCATGCTCGATGTGACGCCGACACCTCGAAAATGACTTCCAGCTCGACCGGCACGCCGAGCGGAAGGCTTGCGACGCCATACACCAAGCGGCAAGGGCTCTTGTCTTTTCCGAAGACGTCTTGCAACAACTCGGAAGCGGCGTCAGCGACCTTCGGTTGATCGCGGACATCTCCCGAAGTGGCCACCGACACGCCGAGGCGGACGATGCGCGTCACTCTGTTGAGCGATCCCAAGTGCTGTTTCGCCACAGCGAGAACGTTGAGCGCCGCGAGCTGAGCCGCCTTGCGACCGGCTTCCAAGTCGAGCTCCGCGCCGACGCGCCCAGTGAATCTCGCCCCGCGGCCTTCCGTGGGAAGCATTCCGCTAAGAAAGAGCAGATTGCCCGTCTGCACGGCTTCTACGTACGCGCCGAACGGCTCAGGCGGCGCGGGGAGCTTGATGCCGAGTTCGTTCAACCGCTGTTCGGCGCTGGGAGGCCGAGAGCCCTCACGGGTCACCATTTGCCGACGTGCGCACCGCCGTCCACGTGCAGCACCTCCCCGGTCACCTGACCGGCTTCCGTCAGATAAACGATCGCATCCACGATGTCTTTCACGTCGGAGATCCGTCCCATCGGCTGCAGCGTTTTGAGAAAATCCCTTGGGTGATCGTCGTGCATGGGCGTATCGACCACGCCCGGCGCGACGGCGTTCACGCGGATGCCTTGTTTCACGTATTCCATCGCGAGGCTCCGCGTCACGGCCTCGAGGCCGCCTTTCGTGATCATCGGAACCGCGGAGTTGATTCCCGCGATCGGGTGCTCCACCATCGTCGAGGTGATGTTGACGATGCTTCCGCCGGCCTTCTGAGCCGACATCTGCTTGATCGCCAGCTGGGTCATGAAGAGGAAACCTTCGATGTTGACCGACACGAGAGACCGCAGATCGTCGATCGTGTAATCGGTAAAGTGCTTCGTGAAGAAGATGCCAGCGTTGTTGACGAGCGCGTCGATCGATCCGAATCTGCTCTTGGCGGCTCCGGCGATCTTCTCCGCCGTTGCAGCGTCGGCGATGCTTCCCTCGATCAAGGCGAGTTTGTCCGACGCTTCAAACGCACGCGATCTGGTGATGTTTCGCGAGCTTGCGACCACGTTGTAGCCGCGGCCCAAAAACGCCGTGACGACACCTGCTCCGATGCCGCGCGAGCCGCCGGTCACGATTGCTGTTTTCATCGGTTTGCCCCTCGTGTCGCGGTGACGTGCAAGCATTGCGCCGCGCCTCCTTCCCTCGGCGGCACGTCGAATTGGACGCTCCGCTGATCAATTAGAGCCACGTCGCTGCTCAGAACCGATCACCCGCAACGAAGACGGTAATTGCCTACGCCGTAGGCTGAAGTCGTCGACTGACGAGTTCCGAAAACCTCTGGGCCACCGGAATGGGTCGCAGGTAGTTAATGAGCCGATCGATCTTGCCATCCTCGTTGAGGTGCACCTGATCGATCCCCTGAAGCTTCTGGTCCTCTATCTGGAATTCAAAGCCAAGAAAGTACCAATTGTTCCCTGCGTCCGCCGTTAAAACATATTTGATTCCAGAAGCGATCTTGGCGACTTGACTCAGAAGATAAGATGCTGTGCTCGCTGCATGACTGTCGCTTGCTCCACCCGGGATTTCGATGCGGACTTGCGGAGCAAACACCTCTTTCAATAGATCTTCGTCCGAACTTTCAATAGCGCTCTTGTAATGTTCGATGACCTTCATTGTCTTGTCTCCCTTATCCGTTGCGATGTGCAAGCGTCGCGCCACGCCTCGTTCTCTTGGCGGCCCGTCGCATTCCCGGTAAACGGCGGCGAGGCGCTCTTCCCTCATCGCGATCCATCAACCCCCGACTGCCCTCCTCGTGGCAAACACGCGTCGGGTAGCTGGTCTACAGCCCGTCGTACCTGGAGTAACCGCGCTCGTTCCAATAGTCGGCCGGCGCCTCGACGGAGTAGGCGATCGAGGTGATGGCCTTGATGTTCTTGAGTCCGAGTTTCATCGGCGCGAGCAGCCGCAGGGGCGCGCCGTGTTCGACCTGGAGCATCTTTCCGGACAGATGCGTAGCGAGCAGGGTTTGCGGGTGTCGAGCGGTCGGCAGGTCGATCGACACGTAATACGGATCGGGACTGCCGACGGCGTCCAGGTTGACCGAGGATTCGAGCTTCGCCCAGCGCGCGCCGGGCAGTGGGGGATAAGCCTGCAGGAGATCGGCGAAGCGCAGCCCGCCCCACCAAGCGATTGCGCTCCATCCCTCGACGCAGAATAGCCGGGTGACCTGGTCGTGGTGCGCGAACCGGCCGTGCATGTCGGCGATCCCGAGGCGTTCGACGCGCCCCGAGGACAGGCCGGAGACGGTCAGTGTCCACCCAGGCAGATAGGCCGGCGTGGGCGTTGCTCCGTTGTAGTTGTTCCTGAGCGGTGTGACGTCCGACCTGGAGTACGTGCGCACCGATCGCGTCGGCGAATAGAGGGCCTCAGCTACGTCGTCGTCGAGCGTCAAGACGCGGTTCAGGAACGTTTCGCGGCGGCGGCTGTCGGCGCCTAGACGCGCCTCGAGCGAGTCGATCCAGTCGCGCATTGCCGGCGTCAGATGGTGTTCACGGGTCTCGTCGGGAAGGAGCCACCAGGACCCTCCCGCCGCGAACAGGGCTCCGGCGCTCCAGAGAAGGAAATCCCGTCGGGTCCTGGTGCGAACCTTCGAGAGCGGAAGCTCGACCGACGACTCGTCGGGCTCGGCCAGCCATTTGGCGAGTGCCATCCGGCGGCGCTCACCAGGGCGCTCACTCTCGTCCATGCCGTCCTCGGACCAGGTAGGACCAGCCTGTGACCATCGACCGGAGAGTGTCCCAGCCGTCGGCGAGCACCAGGATGACGTGCGGGATTACGAAGGTGGCGAATGCTACCATCGTCCAGAAATGAATGACGCGTGCCCCCTCGTAGTTCACGAAGAGCCCCTCGAGCCATTTCAACTGGACCGGCTTGTGCATCGCCCAGCCGCTCGCGACCGCAAGGACGCCGAGCAGCGGCATCGCCAGGTAGGCAATGCGCTGCAGTGGATTGTACTTGGACGTGACCGGCGGATGCGGCCACGGGCGCCGCAGTAGCCTGGCTGTGG
This sequence comes from Candidatus Eiseniibacteriota bacterium, assembly GCA_035300725.1. Classification (GTDB taxonomy): domain Bacteria; phylum Chloroflexota; class Dormibacteria; order Dormibacterales; family Dormibacteraceae; genus Palsa-870. The sequence goes on from DATGVE010000017.1 coordinate 4,240, forward strand.
GCACGCCGAGGTAATACCGCAGCATCGCGAAGGCACCCCCGACGTCGGAGCGCCGCGGCAACAGTGCCTTGAACCCACCTCCCAATGCGAGCCCGATCGCGTAGAGGAGTCCGACCGTCATGAAGAGGTAAGCGAGCAGCCAATGCAATCGCAGCGCTTGCGCCAGACGAAACGTCCCCAAACCGAAATGGTCGTAGAGCCAGGCGCCCGGATCGGCAGCGGTCCCAGGCAGCAGATGCGAGATCAAGATGCCGAGATCCGCCAGGTACTCCGTGCTGCCAGTGGCGG
>DATGVE010000018.1:0-2352 GCA_035300725.1 Candidatus Eiseniibacteriota bacterium
GCGGTCGGGATTTCAGCGCACGCGCTTGACGAGCTCAGAGGACGCCCGCTGCAGACTCGATTACCCGCGGGCTTGCTGTGGGCGGCGGCGGTGATCGGTCTCGGTGGCGCGGTCGTCATCGGCATCGCGGGAGTATCGGTGTTGGGGCCGTGGCTCCTTCCCTTCATTGCCCTGGGGGTCTTCTTCGTCTTTGCCTACAACCTCGAGCTGCTGCGCGGGCGGGTGCATGGAGACTTCTGGTTCGCCCTTTCGTGGGGAGCCTTTCCTGTGCTCACCGCGTACTTCGCTCAGACCGGCCGTTTATCGCTCGCCGCAGTTGGGGCGGCTGTTGCTGGATACGCGCTCTCTTATGCCCAGCGAATGCTGAGCACTCCGGCCAGGCTGCTTCGCCGGCGCAGCAGGTCGGTGGCCGGAGCTGTGACGATGAACGATGGATCCCAGGTTTCCCTGGACAAGCCGACCTTGCTGCGCCCGCTCGAGCGAGCCCTCGCTGCTGCCTCCTGGGGGGTCGTCGCGCTAGCTCTTGCTCTGGTCACCTCGCGCTTAATCTGACGCCGGTATCCTGCGTGGTGCTATGAAGCCGGCCGACGTCCTCACCAAGCCGCTGCTGCGTGGCTGGTCGCACGCGGCCGCCGCGCTGGTCGCGATGGCCGGCCTCGTCGCGCTGATCGTGATTACCCGCAACGACCCGGCAAAGCTCATTTCGATGCTCATCTATGGGATGGCGCTCGTCCTTCTGTTTGCGGTCAGCGCCACGTATCACATCTTCAACTGGCCGCCGAAAGTGAAGGACTGGCTCCGCCGCGCCGACCACGCCACGATCTTCATCTTCATCGCGGCGACGTACACGCCGCTGGTGTTCAACGTGCTCGTCGGATGGTGGCGTGTCGCGGTCCTGGCGGCGATCTGGATTTGCGCGATCGCCGGGGTTGCCGGCGCCGCGCCGTTCCTGCGGATTCCTCGGAAGTTGCTCGCGGGTCTCTACCTGGCGATGGGCTGGGTGGCAGTGGTCGCCTTCGTTCCATTGACCGCAGCGCTTGGGTGGGTGGCAGGGCTGCTGATCGCCCTTGGTGGTCTCCAGTACTCGCTAGGCGCCGCTGCGTACGCCTTCAAGCGGCCGCGCTTGTGGCCGCGCGTGTTCGGGTATCACGAGGTATTTCACCTCGCCGTGATCAGCGCGAGCGTCACGTTCTATGTGGTCGTGGTCCAGTTCGCGGCGCCGTTTCACCGAGTGGGCTAAGGCAGCTTGCCTCACCCCGCCCTCTCCCCGATGGAGAGAGGGAATTTAGCTAGACCGGCGGGACTCCGTGCTTGCGGTCGGGGCGCGATGACACGCCAGCCGCGTACGCCTTGAAGCGCGCGATCAACGTCTCCCGCAGCAGCTCGGGTTCGACGACGTCGTCGACGATCAGGTTGGCGGCCAGCTTGTAGAGATCCACGTCCTCGCGGTACTCATCCTCGAGCTCCTTCCGGCGCGCGGCTTTCTGCTCATCTGGCAGCTCCGCGAGCTTGTTGAAGAAGACCGCGTTGATGGCGGGCTCCGGACCCATGACGGCGATCTGGGCTGACGGCAGAGCGATCACGCAATCGGTGTCGAACGCCGGGCCGGCCATCGCGTAGAGGCCCGCCCCGTACGCCTTGCGAACGATCACGCAGATCTTCGGCACCGTGGCCTCGGACACGGCGCTGATCATCTTCGCGCCGTGGCGGATGATGCCGCGCCTTTCGACGTCCGTGCCGATCATGAAGCCGGGCACGTCCGCCAGGAACAGCAGCGGGATGTTGAACGCATCGCACAGCCAGATGAAGCGCGCGGCCTTGTCCGCCGAGTCGTTGAACAGCACGCCACCTTTCTGCATCGGCTGGTTCGCCAGGACTCCAACCGCCTGCCCGTTCAGGCGTGCGAAACCCGTGAGCAGCTCCTTGGCGAAGAGCTTCTTGATCTCCAGCCAGCTGCCTTCATCGATGACCGCTTCAATGAGCTTGCGCATGTCATAGCCGCGGTTTGCCTCTTCGGGTATCAGCTCTCCGATCGGCTTCGACAGCGCCCGCGGAGGTTTCGCATCGCCAGCCGGCGGCCTTTCACTCGAACGCAGAGGCATGTAGCTGAAGTAGGCGCGACCGAACTCGATCGCCTCTTTGTCGTCGGCGACCAGCGCGTCCCCACAACCGCTCTCGGTGCAGTGCATGCGCGCGCCGCCCAGCTCCTCCAGGCTCACCTTCTCGCCGACGACGACCTCGACCATGCGGGGCGAGCCGAGGTACATCGAAGCGTTGCCCTCGACCATCACGACGATGTCGCAGAAGGCTGGTATGTAGGCGCCACCGGCGGCGGAGGGACCGAAGAGTAGA
>DATGVE010000019.1:0-16832 GCA_035300725.1 Candidatus Eiseniibacteriota bacterium
CCACCTTGAGTTCGTTTCCGACGAAATGAATCAAAGGCCTCGCAAGACTCTCGACTGGCTGGAGCCCAGCGAGGTCCTCGCGCAGTTACTCTCTGAGTCGCCCAGTCAGCCCGCTGTTGCGTCGACCGATTGAATTCGCCGCCCGGATTCCGCCCCTCTGGCGCCAACGGCACCTTATGGGAAGGGTCTAGCTAGCTGCTGGTGTGGAGCTTCGCGGCTTCCTTGACGTCCACCGGCACCGAGGGGCCCTGCGTCGCGGCGAGATAGAACGTGCGCAGGTACTGGCCCTTCGAAGTCGACGGTTTGTTGCGGATCAGCGCGTCGACCAGGGCGGTCAGGTTCTGCTGCAGCTGCTTGGAGTCGAACGAGACCTTGCCGATCGGCGCGTGGATGATGCCGAACTTGTCCGTCCGGAACTCCACCTTGCCGCCCTTGACCTCGCGCACCGCCCGGGCGACGTCGAACGTCACCGTGCCCGACTTAGGGTTCGGCATCAGGCCGCGGGGACCGAGGATCTTGCCCAGCGGGCCGACCTTCGACATGATGTCCGGCGTCGCGACCGCGGCGTCGAAATCCGTCCATCCCTCGGAAACCTTCTTGACCAGGTCGTCGCCACCGACGAAGTCGGCGCCCGCCTCCTGAGCCTCTTTCGCCTTGTCGGCGGTGGCGAAGACGGCGACGCGCACCTTCTTGCCAGTTCCGTGCGGCAGGACGACTGAGCCGCGCACCATCTGCTCGGCGTGGCGAGGGTCGACCCCCAGGCGGATATGAGCCTCGATGGTGGCGTCGAACTTCGAGATCGACGCTTCCTTCGCGAGGATCACAGCGGTGTCCGGATCGAGCCCGCCGTTTCCGTTGCTCGCCACAGCCGCCTCGATCTTCTTGGCGGCCTCGATGTACTTCTTACCTCTCTTCTTCGGCATTACTCGACGACCTCCAGGCCCATCGAGCGCGCCGTGCCCTCGATCATCTTGATTGCTGCGTCAGTCTCGTACGCGTTGAGGTCCTTGCGCTTCGTCTCGACGATCTGGCGCACCTGCTGCATGGTCACCCGCCCGACCTTTTCGCGGTTCGGCTTCGGCGATCCCTTCTCGATGCCGGCGGCGCGCTTCAACAGGTTCACCGTCGGAGGAGTCTTGAGGATGAACGTGAAGGTGCGGTCCTCGTAGATCGTGATCTCGGCGGGAACGACGTCACCCGACTGCGCCTGGGTGCGCTCGTTGTAGGCCTTGGTGAACTCCATGATGTTGATGCCGTGCGGGCCCAATGCGGTGCCCACGGGCGGCGCGGGAGTGGCCTTGCCGGCCTGCAATTCAAGCTTGAGGATCGCCCGGACTTTTTTCTTGCCCATCTGAGTTAGCTGTTCTCTTCCTTTATCTGTCTATCTAGTTGCTATCTGTGATGCGCGCTCAGTGGACCTTCTCGACCTGCAGCAGGTCGAGCTCTACCGGCGTCTCGCGTCCGAACATGTTGACCAGCACTTTGAGCTTGCCCTTCTCCGGGTTGATCTCGTCCACCTTGCCGTGGAAGTCGGTGAACGGTCCGTCGACCACGCGCACCGACTCGCCGACCTGGAACTCAACCCGGATCTTCGGCGCTTCCTGCTTCATCTGTTTCTGGATCGCCCGAACCTCTTTTTCCTGAAGCGGGACGGGGCTGTTCGCGGACCCGACGAAGCTCGTCACGCCCGGAGTGTTGCGGACCACGAACCACGACTCGTTCGACATCACCATGCGGACGAGGATGTAGCCGGGGAAGATCCGCTTCTGCACGTGGCGGCGCTTGCCATCCTTGATCTCGATCTCGTCTTCCATCGGGACGAGCACCTGAAGGATCTTGTCCTGCATGTCCATGGACTCGATCCTTTTCTCGAGGTTCTTCTTGACCTTTTCCTCGTGCCCCGAGTATGCGTGTACGACGTACCACTGGGCCTCCTGCTCTTGCGGCGTTGCGCTCTTTTCGACCGCCATCAGTGGCTCACTCCGTTGTAGATCACTCGCTTGGCGAGCTGCTCGAGAAGGAAGTCGGTTCCGCCGATGAAGGTGCCCAGCACCAGCACGGTGAAGATGACGACCAGCGTGTAGCGGTACAGCTCGGCGGGCGTCGGCCAGACCACCTTGCGGAGCTCCTCGTAGACCTCGCGCAGGAATCGTGCCGGCCCGAAGTCCGAAGACGGCCTTTCCGCGCTCTTGTCGGCTGTAACCGCCACGGCTTACTTTGTCTCCTTGTGGGGCGTGTGCTTGTGGCACCACTTGCAGTATTTGCTCATCTCGATCCGGTCGGGATCGTTCTTCTTGTTCTTGACGGTGGTGTAATTGCGCCGCTTACACACGCCGCACGCGAGGGTGATTATGTCTTCCATAGTTGGCTCTTTGGTGGGGCTGAAAAGAAAAAAGCCTAGGTTACCTAGGCGCTGTCAATAGTAGCAGAGCCCTCAGAATCATCCTCATGCCTACGAAGATCGCCGTCCTGCACGGCGACCAGACCGGCGAGGAGCTGCTGCGCGAGGCGCTTCGCCTGCTCGAACCAGCCGCAATCGGCCTGGAGGTTGAAAAACACGATTTCGACCTCTCCCTGGAGGAACGCCGCAAGACCCGCAACCAGATCGTCCTGACCGCAGCCGAGGCGCTTCGCAAGTTCGGTTTCGGGATCAAAGCCGCCACGATCACCCCGGAAGGAGCCGGAGACGTCGGGAGCCCCAACGCCATCCTCCGCAAGCAGGTCGACGGCAAGGTCATAGTGCGGACCGGCCGCCGCATCCCTGGCGTCCGGCCTCTCGCAGGTGTCCACTCCCCCATCTCCGTCATCCGCATGGCGGTCGACGACGCTTACGGCGCGAAGGAGTGGCGCGAGGGCCACGGGCTGGACGAGTGGGCGTTCCGGACCGAGAAGATCAGCCGGCGAACTAGCCGCATCGTCGCCGAGTACGCCTTCGAGCACGCTCGGCGGATCCAGGCCAAGGTCTTCGGCGGCCCCAAGTTCACGGTCAGCCCCGTTTACGAGGGCATGTTCAAGGAGGAGCTCGACGCGGCCGCCAAGCGCCATCCAGACGTCAGCTACGACCCCCAGCTCATCGACGCCACCTACGCCCTTTTGCTGTCCACGTCGGGTGAGTCTCTTGTCATTCCGGCCCTCAACCGTGACGGTGACACCCTGTCCGACCTCGTGATGAAAATGTTCGGCACCATCGCGGGCGCGGAGTCGGTCCTGCTTGCGTTTGACGACGCCGGCGCCGTCACCGTCGCCATGACCGAGGCGCCACACGGGACCGCGCCTGCCCTGCAGGGCAAGAACGTCGCCAATCCGATGGCCATGATCCTGGCCGTCGCATCACTGCTCGGATACATGAAAGAGGACAAGGCCCGTCAGGCGTCGCGAGCGGTCTACGAATCGGCGCTGGAAGCTGTCTCCGACGGCGTCCGGACGGCCGACCTTGGCGGGCACGCCTCGACCACCGATTTCACCGACGAGGTGATCCGCCGCGTGCGGACGAAGATCGATGTTTGGAGCGCGTTGGCAGACGTCCAGCGATAGCTCCGAACCCGTCCGCTATCTCGCCCTCGGCGACTCGTACACGACGTGCACGGGCGCTTCCGGCGTTGACCAGAGCTGGCCTGAGATCGTGGCAAAGCGCCTGGCACTGCGAATCGGCCGCCAGGTCGAAGTCACCAACCCCGCCGTCAACGGGTTCACCACCCTTGACCTCATCGACAAGGAGCTCGCCTTCATCAAGCGCCTCGAGCCCGGCCTGGTCACCGTCCTGATCGGCGTCAACGACCTCGTGCGCGGCCGCGAGACCGACCAGTACCGAGCCTCGCTGGAGACCATCTACGACGAGGTGGCCACGCTCGATCTTCCGTTGGGACGCGCGCTCGCCATCTCGATCCCCAACTGGTCAGTGGTACCCGCCGCCCGCGAATACGGTGACCCGGAAGGGATACGCCACCTCACGGATGCCTTCAATGACATCGCCCAAGAAGAGGCCCAGGCGCGCGGCTACAAATGGGTGGATATCACAGCGGCAAGCATCTCGGGACTGGGTACGGTGGGTTGGATCGCGTCCGACGGCCTCCACCCCGGCGACAGGCAGTACGCCGCGTGGGCCGAGGTGATCTGGCACGGCATCCGCCAGGGGTGGGAGTAAGACCGGCTACTGGCCCCGGTGCATCGCCACGTACAGGATCGTGACGAGGATGAAGAAGATCAGATAGCTGGCCAGCACAACGCCGATCATCGCGAACACCTTGGTTGCCCCCGGGAAGCTCTTCTTCGCGAGCCAGAGGTTGACCGCGAGGCCGGCACCGGCGCAAGCACCGCCCAGAAGCCCACCGATCGGCAGAAGGCCCACTGGCAACAGGATCAGCACCAGCTCCCACCAGGTGCGGCCCCGGAAATCGTCGAAGAAACTCCTCCTGGGCGGCGCCGGTGGCGGAGCGACTGGCGGGCCCGGCGGCATCTGCTGCGCCACGTCAGACCGTGATCCTCTTGAACGACTCGGCGTATTTGTAGCCGGCCTTCTTCCCCACCTCACGGTGCCGTTTGCGCATGAACTTCTCGAAGTCCCACGTGTTCCCTGGCTTGGCCACCTGGCTCTTGTGCTTCTTCAAGGCCTCGATCTTCTGGTCGAGCGTCGAGCTGATGTCGACCAGGTAGTCGCCTGACGTCCAGTACGGGATCCAGACCTCTTTCACCACGTGCGGCTCGAACCCCTCTTTGAGCAGGCTGCGGAACGCGCGCGGATTGCGCGAGTCCGGATACACGGCCGCCAGTGTGGCCTCGCCGACCGCCAGGTGGTCGGGATGCGACCCGCCCATCGGCCCGTCCAGCACCCGCCCCGGAAGGTGCGTGATCACGAGCTCGGGCTTGTATTTACGAATCATGCGGACGATGTCGTGGCGCAGCTTCAGATCGGGTGAAAGGTGGCCGTCCTTGTAGCCGAGAAACTCGACCTTCTTCACGCCCAGCACGCGTGCTGCGGCCTTCTGCTCCTTCTCCCGGATCGCAACAAGCTCGGAATCCTTCTGGCTCGGGTCCTCACCGCCCTGCGAGCCGTCGGTGACGATCACGTACGTGACGCGGGCGCCGTCCTTGACCAGCTTTCCGATAGTCCCACCGGCGCCGAAGTCCGGGTCGTCAGGATGCGCCGACACCACCAGCACGTTGTCGAACTTCGGTGACTGGCCATTGGATGAAGCTGTCCTCGACCTGGGCTTTGTCGCCTTCTTGATTGCTTTCTTCTTCGTCGCCACTTCTTTGAATGTAAGCGATCGAGCAAACCGACTGTTCCGTGCGGACCTATCGCCTGGCTCTATCGCCGGACTTTGGTGGGCGCTCCCAATGAAGCCAGCGGGACGGCGGGCTCGATGGGCTTCCACAACGCTTCCAGCTGCTCTTGGGTGAGGCGCGCGCGGGACGCGATGACCTTGCCGCCGTACGCTGCGGTCTTCACCGCCGCCCAGCCCACGCTCCCGGCCACGCGCATCGGCACGCTCACAACAGCGGCCAGCGCGGCGGCCTCCTCTGCGGACCGTGCGCTTCCGTCAACCGTTGCCTTGGAAAGCGCGCTCGCCGCGTCCTGGTCGACCTCCGACTGCTTCGCCAGCACCGTGCATTGAGCCGCCCCGAGGCGGCCCAGCGCCGTCACATAGCGCGAGACCATCGCCCCCAACGCCCGCGGACTGGTGACAGGGATGGCCGATGCGAATGGAGCGTAGGAGGCTGCGAACTTGATCGGCGTGAGGTGGTGCCGGCGCACCAGCGCCGAGACGGCATGCCACGCGGCCACCGCTTCGTCATCGGATCTGCCGCCGAAGAAGTCGATCAGCGCGGTGCCTGCGTTGACCAGCGGAGCGACAGCTTCCTCATTCGCCGGCGGCGCGTCCGCGGCGACCTTCCGCCAGTCGTCCTTGCTCAAAGCGGCGAGCTGGTGAGCGAATCCGCTCCCGTTGACGTAGCCGAACGGTATCGACTGGGCAAATGGCGCGTACATCTCCGCCACCTGGTCGGTGCTCAGCTTGCCGTTGGACTCGACCGCATATCCGGCGCGTTCGACAGCGGCAAACGCGCGGCAGCGCGTGAAGGTGTCGAGAGACTTGGTCCCTTCGATGGTGGCAAGGATCGACCGCACCACGCCGGCGGGCTCGACACTGCTGTCGCGTGTGACGCTCGCGACGAGCTTGCGGCGATCCAGGACCCGCATCCACTGAATGGGTGTGAGCTCGTTGACGCCCTTGATGAAGCTCGCGACCTCAGCGGTGTTGCGCCCAAACGGGGCGACCGCCTTGACCGGCGCAGCTGCAGGTAGGCGGGTCCTCTTGGGCGCCTTCATGGTCCGGATCGCGCTGCTCACCGCATCCTTCATCCGTTCCGCGGCCGGCCGGTGCTCTTCCTTCGCCAGCGAGGCGAGTGGGATCACCGCTTCAAGCGGTGCCCACAGGATCGCGATCTGCTCGTGCGAAAGGTCCGGCATGCAGCCGAGCACCCGACCTCCGTGGACCGCCATGCGGACCGCCGCCCAGCCAGAGTCTCCGGTGATGTGCGCCGGGATCACTGTCAGGGCGGCCATGGCAACCGCTTCCTCGCTCTTGACCTCAGGGTGCTTGGCCACCGCCTCGAGAAGCGCCCGCGAGGCCGCCGGCTCGATGCGCAGCCGGTGGGCAAGCGCCTCGCACTGGGCGGCGGTGAGCGCCTCCAACGCTGTGAGAAATCTCAGCGTCATCGGATCGAGCACGTCCGAGCCCGAGGCGGGGATCAACGTGGCGAACGGCGCGTAATGGGCAGCGAATTTCAACGCCGGAAGCTGATGCCGGTTGACCACTGCCGACATCGCCTGCCAGGCGGCCACCTGCTTTTCCTCATTCTTCTTCGCCAGCGAGTCGAAGAGCACCTCGCCTGCCTTCGACATCGACTCCGACATGCGCCCATCGCTGCTGCGAATCGCCTCCTGGATCGCGCCGGCTGTTTCGCTCGGCTGGCCGGCGCCCTCCTTGGTCACCGAGGCGACCAGCCTCCGATTTGCCAGGACCTGCCTCCACTGCCAGGGCGAGAGCCTGGCGACCGCCTCGATGAACGCTTCGACCTCAGCCGTGTTCGGCCCGAAGCGCCGCGACGCATCGACGTTGGCACGCTGAATCCGGCCCAGGAGGCCGTGTATGGCGGGCATTCCCCCAATTTTGGGGCGAGACGGCCCTCTAAAGGCGGCTTTAGACGGTCTCGACCTTGAGCAGGTTGGTCTGGCCCGCGAGGCCCACAGGGACGCCCGCCACCACCACCACGGTGTCGCCCGTCTTGACCAGGCCGGCGAGCCGGGCCGCCTCGGTCGCGTTCGCCACCATCTGGTCGGTGTCCTTGCCGGGACTGACCAGCAGGGGGATTACCCCCGAATACAGCGCTGTCTTGCGGAGGACCTCCGCGTGCGGGCTCGCGGCGATCACCGGCACACGTGGCCGCGCCTTGCTGCACCGCAGTGCCGTCGTCCCGGACTCTGTGAACGCGATGATGACCCGCGCGCGAAGCTCGTCGGCCGCGGCAGCGGCGGCGTGGGCGATGGCGCTTCCGACCTGCCCCGGCTCGCGCCACGGCTGGCGCGCGCGCTGGAATGCAGGGTGCCTCTGCGCCGACTGGCAGATCCTGGCCATCGCGCGGACCGCTTCGATCGGGTGCGCGCCAACCGACGTCTCCTGCGACAGCATCACCGCGTCGGTGCCGTCCCAGATCGCGTTCGCGACGTCCGACGCCTCAGCTCGCGTCGGACGGTTGGAGGTGACCATCGACTCGAGCATCTCGGTGGCGGTGATGACCGGGACGCCCGCACGGTTCGCACGGTCGATCACCTCCTTCTGAACAGCGGGCAGGTCGCCCAGCTTGAGCTCGACGCCAAGGTCGCCGCGAGCCACCATCACTGCGTCGGCGACCTCCAGGATCTTGCTCAGGTTGCGGATCGCCTCCAGCTTTTCGAGCTTTGCGATCACCGGAGTCCCGCACCCCAGCAAGCCGAGATGCTTCTTGCACAGGAGCAGGTCCTCGGGATGCCTGACGAACGAGAGGGCGACGTAGTCGACGTCGAGCTCCACCGCCAGCCGCAGGTCTTCCAGGTCTTTCTCCGTCAACGCGGGCATCGGCAGTGTTCGGCCGGGAACGCTGACCCCCTTCCTCTCGCCCAGCAGCCCACCGCGGATGACGGTGCACTCGGCACGGCCCTCGGCGACGCCCCGCACCATCAGCTCGATGCGGCCGTCGTCGAGCAGCACCCTGTCGCCACGGCGAAGCGCGATGACCAGCTCGGAGTGGCTGACCTCGATCTCGTTCTCCGGCTTCGGCACGCCTGCTGCGCGCTGCGCGCCGGTCAGGAACACGGTTCGGCCGCGAACCAGTCGCTGGAAGGCGGCTGCGAGGGGACCGGTGCGGATCTTCGGCCCCTGGAGGTCGCCCAGCAGCGCGATAGGACGCCCCGCCGCCTCGGCGGCTTCACGTACGTCGGCGGCGACCTGACGGTGGGTGGCATGGTCGCCGTGCGAGAAGTTCAGCCGGGCCACGTCCATGCCGGCGTGGATCATCGTGCGGAGCATCGACGGCGATGAGCTCGACGGCCCGATGGTGCAGACGATGCGCGTGCTGCGGATCTGGCTCATTGGTACCTCTGCACTCGGCGGCCAAGCTCTTGCTCTGCGTCGACAACGCGGCGCTCCAGCTCCGGCGCGCTGATCACCGCCCCGCCCATCCCCCGCACGAGGTCGCGCTGAAAGCGATCAGAGGTCGCGACGGTGATCGCGTCGCCGGTTTGCGACGCGTCATAGGCGATGCGCTCGATGACATGGTCCGCCGAGTGACCTTTGCGCGTGAACACGACATGCACGCCGTCGACCAGCTCTTCGCTGTTGGTCCGCGCGGCCGAATGGTGCGCGTCGAAGACCACGGTGATGTCCGCTCCTACTACCATCCCGAAAACCGACAGGCGTTCGATCAACTTGTCACGCGCCGCCTCCAGCGACGCCTCGCCAAGCAGTCGCTTCAGTTGGGGCCACGCGTGGACCACGTTGTACCCGTCGACGATCACGCGTTCCATCAGCAGTGTCCCGACACTCAGCGGAAACGCATGTGCGCTTGGCCGTAAATGATGAAGCGCGGATCGATGCCTATGAGATTCGTGATGTCGAACACGAAACCGAAGAAGGCCTGGCCGACCGGCGGAACGAGCCAGAGCGCGGCGAACACAGCGAGGATCCCGAGCTGTCCGTACTGGATCGCGAAACCCTGAGCCGAGTACGGAAGCCAAGGCCGGATGATGCCGAATCCGTCCAGTCCCGGCACCGGCAGCAGGTTCAACACCAGCGCCACCGCCTCGATGAATCCCAGAAAGGCAAGCGCCGCGAAGAAGTTGAGGTTTGTCTGGTTGATCCACGATCCATGACCGGGGATGACAAAAGGAAGCGCGACGAGCAAGCCGCACAGCAGAGTGCCCACCGGGCCGGCGACCGATACCGCCGAATCCCAGCTCCGGCTGCGCAGCGCGGCGCGATTGATGTAAACCGCTCCACCCGGCAGGCCGATGCCGCCGAGCAGCAGGAACAGAACCGGCATGACCAGGCTGAGCAGCACGTTGGTGTAGCGCAGCGGATTCATGTCGAGATAGCCGGAGTCCTTCACGCTCAGGTCGCCTCCGAGGTAGGCGACAAGCGCATGCGCGAACTCGTGAACGCACACCGATGTGATCCAACCCGCGGTGACGAAGAGGATCGTCAGCGGCCCGGCATAGGCGGGGAGGATTCCATACCAGAGCAGCGCGCCGGTCGCCGCGGTGGCGGCGACAAGAGCGAGGAACACCGGGCTGACTCTGATCGCGCCACGCAGCGAGGGCAACGGTCTGCGGCGCAGCGCGGCGTCCGGGCGGGAAGCAACACCTGGGGGCGGGCTTTGAATGCGCGCCCGGGCTACTGCGGGCGCCGGCTGGGACCGCGTCGCCGAGGCCCTGTCCGATTCCCCGGGCTGGAAATCCGCCTTCGTCCCCGCCTGCAAATGGCGGCGCAGGTCGTACATGGTCAGGCCCGCCTTTTGCAGCGGCGCGGAGGTTTCAGGCGAATCGCTGTAGAGCATCGCGAGCAGGAGGTGGATCGAGTCGACCTGGTAGTGGCCGAGTACCTGGGCTTCGCGATTCGCATTGACCAGGAGCTGGCGGAGGGGGATCGTCGCCGCGGCCTCGCTGTCGACCGGTGGCAGCGCTGACGCGATGGATGCCGGGTCGGCGCCAAGGGCGCGGATCGCCTGGTCGGCCAGCGTGCCGCGCGTCGACAGCGTGGCCTCGAGGATGTCGCGCGCGGTGGGGCTCGCTCCGCGCGACTTCGCCGCCGCCAGGGCCCTGTCGAGGATTTCGCGCGCCGACCGCGTCAGCGGAATGTCGGCGACCGCACGCTCGAGCTCGGTGGTGGCGTCAGGCACAGCGAGCCAGTTTACGAAGCCGTCTTGTTTGAATCTGTGCCCTGAGCGCGCCCGGCTCGCTGCCTACTGATTTCGTACAGCAGCGCAGAGGCTGCCGCAGAAGCGTTGAGGCTCGCGATGTGGCCTTTCACCGGCAGCCGGACACGAGCGTCGCACCTCTCCCTGACCAGCCGGTGCACTCCCTCGCCTTCACTCCCGATGACCACGCAAACGCGCTGCGTGAAATCGAAGTCCCACGCCGGCATCTCGCCTCGCGGGTCGAGCGCCACACACCAGATACCCGAGCGCTTGACCTCGGTGATCGCCGAGGGCAGCCCGGAGACCTGAGAGATGCGCAGCAGCTCGCTCGCGCCGGAGCTCGCCTTGACCGCCGCGGGCGACAGCGGAGCGCTGCGGTGCTCGGGGATGATCGCTCCTTCGGCGCCGGCGACCTCCGCGCTGCGCAGGATCGCGCCCAGGTTCATCGGATCCATGATCGAATCGAGAGCGACCAGCAGCGTCGGATTGGTGGCGAGCAGTTCCTTCAGCGGCCATTCACGCCGGGGCTGCAGCTCCGCGGCAACGCCCTGGTGCACGCCCGGGGCGATGACGTCCAGGCGCTCTGCAGGGACCACCTCAATCCTGGTCAAGCTCGCGAGCTCGTCCAGGCGTGGATCGTGGCCCAGGCCCGACGCCTGGTACACCTTGACGACCCGCCCCGCGCGGGCGGCCTCGAGCACCGCATTGCGCCCATGGATGAGACCAGCCGCGGGGATTCGCGAAGGGGCGCGGTTGGGCGCAGGACCTGGAGTGCGTGGGACTGGGCGCCTTACCGGACGCGGCGCCATCGCACACCATCCTTGGAATCTTCGAGGGCAATTCCCTTCCGGCGAAGCTCGTCGCGAATCCGGTCGGCACTGCCGAAGTCGCGGGCCTTGCGCGCCGCCTCGCGATCGGCGATCAAACGCTCGACCTCCTCAGCGAGCCCCGGCTCATCAGCGCGCACGATGTCCAGGTGGGCGTCGACGTCGTCGATCAGCTCCAGCAGCGCCTGCCGGCCCCTCTCGCCGACGCGCTCGCCATCCAGCGCCGCATTGGCCTCGCGGATCAGCTCGAACACCAGCCCGATGCCCTGGGGCAGGTTGAGGTCATCGTCCAGGGCCTCGCGGTAGCCGGACCGCACCTCGCCGATCCGGCGCAGCAAGTCTTCATCCTCCGTAGGCCCGGGCACCGTCCGCCTCACGCGGTCGGCAAACTCGCGCAGGCGCCGCACCTGCTCTGCCGCCGCATGCAGCGCCTCGCTGCTCAAGCGCAGTCGCGCGCGGTAGTGTGCGTTGGCGATCAGGAAGAAGCGGACTGCAATCGGGTCGTAACCCGCATCAACGAGGTCGCGCAGCGTGGTGAAACCGCCGGCGCTCTTCGACATCTTCTCGCCGGTCGCGTCGGTCAGATGCTCGGAGTGCAGCCACACGCGCGCGAACTGCTTGTGGTTCGCCGCTTCCGACTGCGCGATCTCGTTCTCGTGATGCGGGAACATCAGGTCGACGCCGCCGGCGTGGATGTCGAGCGTGTCGCCGAGGTATCGCTTGCTCATCGCCGAGCACTCGATGTGCCAGCCCGGCCGGCCGCGCCCGAACGGCGAGTCCCAGGCCGCGCCCAGCTTCTCGTCCCCAGGATGTGCGTGCTTCCACAATGCGAAGTCGCTCACCGACTCCTTGTCATATTTGTCCTCTCGAATGCGGGGGGAAAGCCCCCGCACCCTCTGCGCCACACGAGCGCCGGCCTTCAGCCCATCGCGGTCCAGGTGCGACAAGGCGCCGTACGCAGGAAAGCTCGCGATGCGGAAATACACGTCGCCGTCGGCGACGTAGGCGTGCCCTTCCTCGATGAGCCTGCCGATCATCTCGACCATCTCGGGAATGTGCTCGGTCGGGCGTGGAAAGTGCTCCGCCGGCTGCGCGCGCAGCGCCGACATGTCCTCGAAGAACGCCGCCACATACGGCTTTACGTATTCGGCGATCGTGGTCCCGGTATGCATCGCCTGATCGAGGATCCGGTCGTCGATGTCGGTGAGGTTGATGACGTGGGTCATGCGGTAACCGCTCACCTGCAGGTGCCGCCGCACCAGGTCGTAGAAGAGGAAAGCGCGCAGGTTGCCGACATGCGCGAAGTTCCACACCGTCGGCCCGCACGTGTACATGCGGACTCGCCCCTCCTCGACCGGTTCGAAGACGTCCTTGGTGCCGCTGAGCGTGTTGTGCAGCCTGACCGTCACGTTTCTTCGACCAGGGCGATAGCTTGCGCCGCGATGCCGGCTCTCTGTCCCAACGCGCCAAGCCCTTCTGGAGACGTGGCCTTGACGCTCACCCGACCGGCGTCAATCGTCAGGCATCTCGCCAGTGTGTCCTGCATCTCCAGCAAGTGCGGCTGCAGCCGCGGCGCCTCGGCGATCACGGTGCTGTCGATGTTGACGACCCGAAAGCCGGCCGCGCGAACCGCATCCGCCGCTGTCGAAAGCAGATCCAGGCTTGAAGCTCCCTCGAATTTCGAATCGTCAGCTGGAAACAGCTTCCCTATGTCGCCCAGCGCCGCTGCTCCAAGCAACGCGTCGATCACAGCATGAGTCAGTACGTCGGCGTCCGAATGCCCGTCGAGCCCGGCGGTGTGGTCGATGCGCACGCCGCCAAGAATCAGGTCCCGGCCTGCCTTAAGAGGATGGACGTCATATCCAATTCCCACCCTCACCTGGAAGCGGCTTCCTGCTCTTTGATCAGCGCCTCGACGACGCCGAGGTCCTCCGGTGTCGTGAGCTTGATGTTTGCCGGCTCACCTTCCACCATCGTGACCGCGTGACCGGTGGCGGCGACAAGCTGCGCGTCGTCGTCACCCACCAGGCCGGCGTCAGCCGCCTCGCGATGGGCTCGTGCGAGAAGCTCGTACGAGAAGGCCTGCGGCGTCTGCGCGAGCACGATGCGGGATCGGTCCAGGCTCTCGACGAGACGGTTGCCTTCGACTCGCTTCACTGCGTCGCGCGGAGAGATGGCCGGGAACGCTGCGCCCGACTCCATCGCCGCGGCCAGCACCCTGCGCACCAGCGTTGCCGTAGCCAGGGGCCGCGCCGCGTCGTGGACGAGGACGAAGTCGCATTCGCCCAGCGCGCCGAGGCCTACCCGGACCGATTCCTGGCGACTTTCGCCGCCGGCCTTGACGATCACCGGCTTTCGCGGGTGCAGCGACTGCACCTCACGCTCGGCGAACTCGAGCCGGCTCGGCGGACCAACGACCACGATCCTGTCCACCTCGTCCAGGGCGAGAAACAGCTCGAGCACGCGCGCCAGAGTCGTCCGCCCGTTGAGCTGGACCAGCGCCTTGCTCCCTTTGCCCAGGCGCGAGCCGGAGCCCGCGGCCGCGACGATGGCTCCGACAGTCACGGTCAAACAGGGTCCTCGGGCTTGGCGCGGCTGTTCGGGCGCCGCCCGTTGGTGCCCGCTGGTTCGGCGAAGATCATCCGGCCGGCCGAGGTCTGGATCACCGAAGTCACGACTGCGGTGATGGTCTGGTTCAGGAGCCGGCGGCCGTTCTGAATCACGACCATGGTGCCGTCGTCGAGGCTCCCCACTCCCTGGCCGGGTTCCTTACCTTCTCGCGCGACGGTGACCACTATCTCCTCTCCGGGAATCGCGACAGGCCGCATCGCTTGCGCGAGCTCGTTGAGGTTCAGCACCGCGACGCCCTCAAGGCGCGCGATGCGGTTGAGGTTGAAGTCGTTGGTCATGATCGCCCAGCCCTTGCGCTTGGCGGTGCGCACAAGGTGCGCGTCGATCTCCGTGCCGGGCGGCTGGTCGTCCTCTTCGATCTGCAGGTTGATTGAATCGTCTTTCTGCATCTCCGTCAGCACGTCAAGGCCTCTCCGGCCGCGACGGCGTCTGGTGGCGTCGGCAGAATCAGCCACCATCTGGAGCTCACGCAGGACCGAGCTGAGGGCTACGAGTGGCATGTCCACGAAACCGGTCTTGGCGATGTCCTGGATTCGGCCGTCGATGATCACCGACGTGTCGAGCAATACGGACGGCGTGCTATGCCCGTCCACCTCGCGGGCCCCGCCCCAGAACAGCGAGGTCAGCTCGGCACGGCGGGTCAGACCGACCGACGCGCCCTGAGCCGCCAGCAAGAGCGCGAGCACGAACGACAACCCGATCCCAAAGGGAAGGTCGCGCACGAAAAAGCCGATGAGGACCGCGATGACAAGACCGACCACCATGCCGAGAAGGCCGCTCAAGAGGTCGGGTAGCGGAGTGCTCGTCAACCGGAAGTTGAACGACCGCCAGCCACCGAGCACATAGGGTGTGCCCAGGTAGGCAAAGATCGTGCCTTCCAGCGTGGTCAGCAGGATGATGACCCAGCCCTGATGCGGAGGGCCCGCCAGTCGGACCAGGCCATAACCGAGCACGAAACCACCGATCACTCCGAGCCCCGTCCCGATCCAACGGGCGAGACGCTCGGAACGCTTCACGACTACCTCCTCAAGAGACCGATACTCCGGCCCCCCTGATGAATGCGCCAGACCTCATAGGTGTAGAAAAGGCGGCGGAGGCGGCCTCCGCCAGGGTCCTGACCTCGACCACGTCGAGGCCGGATGGCCGTCCGGCTTTCAGGCCGGCCGGAATCAATGCGCTCGTGAAGCCATGACGAGCCGCCTCCTGCAGGCGGCGCTCGAGCTGGCCCACGCGGCGCACCTCGCCCGTCAACCCCAGCTCACCGATGACAACCAGGCCGTCTGGCAGTGGCCTGTTGTTCTGGTTGCTGACGATCGACAGGGCAAGACCGAGATCGGCGGCCGGCTCCGTCACCCGGATGCCGCCCGCGACGCTG
Source organism: Candidatus Eiseniibacteriota bacterium (assembly GCA_035300725.1). Classification (GTDB taxonomy): domain Bacteria; phylum Chloroflexota; class Dormibacteria; order Dormibacterales; family Dormibacteraceae; genus Palsa-870. The sequence continues at coordinate 15,286 of DATGVE010000019.1, forward strand.
ACGAAGATGTCCGAATTTCCGAACTTGTGATCAAGGCGCTTTTCAAGGACCGCGACGATCATGTGGAGGCGGTTGATGTCGATGCCGTTGGCGATCCGCCGCACGATGCTGTTGTCGTTCTTGTTGACGAGGCTCTGAATCTCGACCAGCAGAGGCCGGGTTCCCTCGAGCGCCGCCACGATGGCGGTGCCAGGCGAGGAGGTGGCGGCCGAGCTGAGCAGCGCTGCCGAGGGGTCGGGAACTTCCACGAGCCCAGCTTCGCCCATCGCGAAGACACCGATCTCCTCGGCCGAGCCGAATCGGTTTTTCATCGCGCGCAGGATGCGAAGCTCCTGCCGCCGGTCACCTTCCAGGTACAGCACGGTGTCAACGATATGCTCCAGGACCCTCGGTCCGGCTATCGCACCGTCTTTCGTGACATGTCCGACCAGGAAGATCGGCACCCCGATCTCCTTGGCGAGGCGCATCAGGCGGCCGGCGGATTCGCGGACCTGCGTCACGCTGCCGGCGCCGCCTTCGAATCCCGCGTCGGTCACGGTCTGGATTGAGTCGATGATCGCCAGGAGAGGCGGCTCGGCGGTGATGGAATCGCAGATCGCATCGAGGTCGTTTTCCGCCAGGAGGAAGATGCCCGCCTGCAGTGCACCCAGCCGCTGCGCCCGCATGCGGATTTGCTGCGGCGACTCCTCGCCCGAGACGTAGAGCACACGGCCGCCGCCCTGGGCGACCTGGGCCGCCGCGTGCATGAGCAGAGTCGACTTCCCAACGCCAGGCTCGCCGCCGACAAGCACCAGGCTGCCCGGCACGATTCCGCCCCCGAGAACTCGGTTGAGCTCGTCCCACGCCACCGCGCGGCGGGGCGCGCCGTCGCTCGCGATCTCGCTCAGCGCGACAGGCTGCGAGGCGCTCGCCTTCGGCTTTGTGCTTCCGCGACCCGCTGCCGCCTTGCGTACCTGGAATTCCTGGAGCGTGTTCCAGGCCTGGCAGTGAGGGCACTGGCCGGCCCACCGAAGGCTCTCGCCGCCGCAGTCGGTGCACACGAAAGTGATCGAGGACTTGGGCATGGAGGGACTACTCTCCCACCCATCGGGGGGATTTACAAGTGGCCGCGTAGCCTTTTACGGGCTCGGTCGTTTTATTTCTTGAAAGGAACGGAAATCGACCCCCGGCTCCTTGAGGCGTAAAGGCGCCGCCCTGACTACCCCCGGGGCGGCGTCCTCGTTTTAAGTCCCCTCTCCCCGCAGGGGAGTGTGTGGGGTGTAATTTAGTTCCCTCTCCCCTTTGGGGAGAGGGCCAGGGTGAGGGGTCTAAAGCAGAACGACCTATTGCCTCTCCAGATCCGCGAGGTGATCGAGCGCGGCGAGAGGACCGCCCTGCGCGAACAACTCCGGGACCGCGTTGCGCAAACTCGGCTGGACCTGGCTCGCCAGCTGAACCCTCACCTCGAGCGACAGCTCGGGCCGCCTCCTCGCGTACGCGCTGACGAACCGGCGCAGCTCGGGGTCGAGACGGCGCAGAGTGAGCTCGGCGGGCGTTGCCGCGGTGTA
>DATGVE010000020.1:0-9702 GCA_035300725.1 Candidatus Eiseniibacteriota bacterium
TGTCCGGGATGGCGAGCTTGCGGCCGCCGGTGTCGCGCACCTGCACGACCTTGGCGATGTACTCGAGGTTGACCTGGTGGCAGATGCCCATGCCGGGCGGGACCAGCGAGAAGTTGTGGAACGCCTGCTGCGCCCAGCGCAGCAGCGAGTAGCGCTCACGGTTGCGCTCGATCTCCTTTTCGATGTTGCGCGTGTATGCATCGCGGAACCCGAAAGAGTCGACCTGCACCGAGTGGTCGATGATCAGGTCCACCGGCACCAGCGGATCGACCTTGCCGGCATCTTTGCCGCCCCGCTTCATCGCCGACCGCATAGCCGCGAGGTCTACGACCGCGGGCACGCCCGTGAAGTCCTGCATAAGGACGCGCGCGGGGAGGAAGGGAAGCTCGGCGTCCTTCGGCGGCGCGGCGGGCCACGCGGCGAGCGCGTTGACGTTCTCAGCCTCGGTGGTGCCGGCCTCGACTAGGCGCACCAGGCCCTCGAGCAGGACCTTGACCGTCATCGGCAGGCCGGATGGGTCGTGCACTCCCGCTTTGGGCAGATCGTTGAGGGCATAGAAGTCGAGGTCGGTGCCGGAAAGTTTCGAGCGTGAGATCACGTTTGAGATCGTACTAGCCCTGTCCGATTGACCTCGGAACCTAGCGGTCCGAGCTCGATGGCGAGCCCACCGATCTCGCGGGTCTGCGCTGATTCACTGAAGTTGAGCGCCACGGTCACGCTCTCATCGCCAAAGGCACGCTCGAAGACAAATACTTCGCGGTCGGCGAGCAGTGTCCGCATAGCGCCCCGGCGGAGTGCGACCGACTCGGCCCGCATCCGGCCCAGGTGCTGGAAATGCGCCAGCACGTCCTCGTCCTGGTCGGCGCCCCACAGCATGGGGAGGCGCGCCTCGGCGTTTTCGATCACGCTGTCGTAGCGCTGGCTGAGCCCGACCTCCGTGCCGTAATAGATGACGGGCATTCCGGGCAGCGTCAAAAGAAGCGTGGCTGCAGGCTTGAGGCGGTCAGTGTTGCCGCCGGCCATCCACAGGAAGCGGTTCATGTCGTGGTTGTCCAGCAACGTCGCGAGTGCGAGTCCTGGGTAGGCGCGCTCGTGCTGCTCGAGCCACGCGGCAAATGCCGCGGCGTCCATCCGGCCTCGAGCCAGCGCTTGCCGCATGTAGTAGGCAAGGTCGAAGTCGAAGATCGCGTCCAGGCGGCCCGCGTAACGCGGCAGCCATTCGGCGGTGCCGGTGGCTTCGCCCAGGACCAGGGCGTCCGGCTTGACCTCGCGCAAGCCCCGCCGGAGCTCCACCCAGAACGCTGGGTCGACCCCGGCCACGTGATCGCAACGCAGACCGTCCACTCCGTAAGCCGTCAACCAGTGCTGAGCGGCGCGGACGAGGTGCTGCTGTACATGGGGGCTGCCGGTGTCGAGCTCGGGCAGCGAGATGACGTCGAAGAAGCAGCGGTAGTAGTGAGGCCACTGCCAGAAGCGGTAGTAGCTCGCGGCGTCGCCACCGTTGGCGATCGCGTCGCGAAACAGGTGATGTCCGCGACCGGTGTGATTGGGCACGAAGTCGAGCAGCACGCGCATGCCGCGTTCGTGCACCGCCTCCACGAGACGGATCAGAGCGGCGTCACCGCCATAGCGAGGTTCCACGGTGAGGAAGTCCTCGTGGTCGTAACCGTGATGCGACGGGCTCGAGTGCACGGGGCTGAGCCAGAGCACGTTGCAGCCGAGTCCCGCGATGTGATCGAGATTCTCTCGGACACCGTCCAGCGTCCCGCCGTACAGCGCTGTGGGATCGGCGGGCGCGGGAAGGCGTTCGCCGGGCCGCGCGAACCGGTCGACCATGACGTGGTAGCACAGCGCGTCGCGCACCCATTCCGGCGGCGGCGGCGGATCCGTCTCGAACGCGAACTCCTGCCCGCCGGGTCGTGGATCCGAATCGGAGGCCCACACAGGCGTCGCGTCCGGGTCGCTTACGTGGACGCGGATCTTGTAGCGCGAAACCTCGCCTGGCTCGGCCGGCGGCACCGGTCCGCTCCAGCGAACAGGGTGGCCGTGCTTGGCTGCCACCGGCGCGAGCTGGCCGGGAGGCCGGCCGGCAACCTCCACGGTGACCGACTTCACGTCCAGATCCGGACGCACCTCGACTTGCAGCACTGGCTCGTGAGCCTCGGGCATTCCGGCATGGAACGCGCCGCCGTACAGCGCGCGGGAGTGCCGCACCCTTTGCACCGTGGCCTCGTGTTCGAAGAATCCGTCGTCGCCGGCGGTCACCGCGGGGATCAACGATTGGATCGTGAGCAGGAGATAGGCATGGGCAAGAAGGTCGACGCTGCCTGCGGTGAGAAAGAGGCCGAGGGAAGATCGCTTCAGCACGGCCCGGTGAAGGCCGGCGACCGCGTCGATCCGGTGGCCAGAGACGGCGTCGTGCCAGGTCTTCCAGAGCATCGCGGACGTGCCCGCTTCGGGCGCCGGCGGAAGCGACGCATGCGGTTGAATCCCGGTCCGCTCGAAGAAAGCCAGCGCCGCGCCGCGCTCACCGCATGCGTCTAGCGCATGAGCCAGCACGACGCCGTCTTCCAGGCTTCCGGCAAATGCACCCGAACGGTCGTGATGCTGCGCGATCACGAGGACGCTGCGCGCATACAGGTCGGTGACCGCCGCGCGATCCATGAGGCCAGGAACGCGCGCGACCACCGATGCGCGCGTCGCGCCGCCGAGCGGCGGCGGATCGAATTCGTCCGGCCACGCGGCGTCGACACGGAGCCCTGCCTGAGGGAGGAAGCCCTTCAAGTCGCTATCCCAGCCCACCGTGACGTTGCCGGCGGAGCGGTACGCGAAGCGCAGGCTCTCCTCGACGGCGGCGAGGCGCCGCTCGACGGTGCCTGCGGTGGAGTGAATCGAGATCACACGCAGGACGTTGGTGCCGCGGAGGTAGTCGAGCTTGTGCTTCCAGGACTTACCGCTGAGGCTGCGGTTGCCGGTGGCCGACTCGACGACGCCATGGATGCGTGCATCGATCAACTGCTGGTCGAGGTGAGGGGCCGCCAGGCTCATGAGACTTCCGTCGCGGCCGATCCTCGCCAGGATCCGGCCGTTGCCGACTGTGGCGGCAAAGCTTCCGCTCAATTAAGAGTGCGCCCTGCGCGCGCCCGGCACACGGGAGAGGTTAGCCGACCGGCCGGCGGCTGCCATCGCGTTAGCGATGCGGTTCACGCCGTCTGCCGTTTCGATCTCCTCGAGAGAGGCCGGCAGCGCGAGCCGCCAGTTGGGAAATTCGGTCGTCGTGCCCGGGACGTTGGGGCGTTCAGACACGCCGAGCGCATCCTCGAGCGAAGCGAGCACGATGCGGGGGCGTCCGCGCGCGAGCTCGGTGTAGGCAGCGACCGCGACGTCAACCGGCGCGGTGGCGTCGGGAAGCTGCGTCATCGTGACCAGTTTCTCGCGCAGGTGGTGGAGGCGGCGCTCGGGCTCGTCTTGGGTCCAGATGCCGGCCACGGTGGGCAGGTCATGAGTGCCGACCGCGGCGACCGCGTCGCGAGGCCAGAGCCTGGGCTCGGAGCCTTCGAACCACAGCAGGCGATACGAGAGCGATCCCCGCCGTCGCAGGTGCCTGCGCACCGCCGGCTGCACGAGGCCGAGGTCTTCGCCGACGACGAACGCGCGAGCGCGCCGGCTTTCGTTGGCCAAGAGCGCAAGCAACGTGGCGGCGGGATAGCGAACGTAGGCGCCCTGGGCGGCGGTCATGCCTTCGGGGATCCAGAAAAGACGGAAGAGCCCCATCACGTGGTCGAGGCGGATGCCGGCCACATGAGTCCCGGCGCTTCGGATGGCGTCGACGAATGGTTCCCAGTGCGCGCCGCTCAGCATCCATGGGTTGAAGGCGGGAAGGCCCCAGTCCTGGCCGTCGCGGAAGAATTCGTCGGGCGGCGCGCCGACGCGCATGCCGGGCGCCATGAGGTCCTGCCAGCGCCAGGCGTCGTAGCCGTCCGAGGCGAAGCCAACTGGGACGTCGGTGACGAGGCCGATCTCTTTCGAGGCGCGGGCGAGCTGGCGATCGAGGTGGAACTGCATCCACTCGTGAAACGCGATGCGGTCGGCGAGGCGGCGCCGGCTGGGCTCGAGCCCTTCGAGGCGCGGGTGGCGGAGGTAGTCGGGCCAGCTCCGCCACGCGCGTCCGCGCTCCTCGGCGACGGCATTGAAGGTGGCGAAGTCGCGCAGGGCCTGTCCCTGCTTGCGGACGTAGGCGGTGAGTCCCTGCGGCTCGGGCGCGGCCTGAAAGATCGCTTCGAGCGCGTTCGTCTTGAGCTGGAAGACCTGGTCGTAGTCGATGAGGCGCTGCTGGTTGAGCTTGAGCGCTTGTTCTCGCTGGGGTTGAAGCTCTTGCTGGACCTTCTCCGCGCCTTCTACGTCTTCGATCCTCAGATAGAGGACGTTGCGGAAGCGCCGGGAGGAGGCGTAGTAGGGCGACGGCTCGTAGGGAAGCGTCGGCGTCTGCGCACCGAGCGGGTTGAGGAGGATGTGCGAGGCACCGCGCTTTTTCGACCAGCGCGCGAACCGGCGCAGGTCGCCGAGGTCCCCGATGCCCCAGCTGTCGCGCGAGCGCAATGCGTACAGCTGGATCGCCCAGCCCCAGGTGCGTTCCGGTGGGGCGGCGCAAGGTTCGCTCGAGAGCTTGGGCCGGCGGACGCGAGGTGGCTTGATCTCTTGATCTTCTTGCGTGGCGCCCATGGCGGCGAGGATGGCTTCGCTGGTTGCTCGAGTCGTCTCGACGAGGTTGCCCTGCCAACCGTAATAGGAGGGCAGGATCCCCCAGCGCGCGGCACGATCAAGCATGTACCGGCCAAGCTACCATTCGCCCGGATGGGCGGGCTATCTCACGTGCCGTCGGAGGCCTGCACGTCGGGCACTGCGCAGACGTCCGGAATGACGCGCCTGGCTGCGCTGTCGGGCGAGTCGGTGGGCAGCCGCGCGATCTGGATGGGTGAGACGCACGTCGCGCCACGTGTCGCATCAGGCCCGCACCACCACGGCGAGAGCGAGACGGGGATCTACATCGTCTCGGGTCACCCGGAGTTCATCTACAAGGAAGGTGACCGCGAAGTCCGCGTGCGGACCAAGCCTGGCGACTACATCTACATCCCGCCGTTCGCCCACCACATCGAGTCGAACGCTCATTCAGACGAAGACGCGGTCGTCGTGATCGCTCGGACCACGCAAGAAGCGATCGTGGAGAACCTGCAGGAACTCTAGTGGCGGTTCATCGGGGGCTGGGCGGCGCCGTCAAGAGACGCGAAGACCCCCGGCTGATCACCGGCGCGGGCAAGTTCACGGACGACGTGCGGCGCGACGATGCGCTGCATGCGGTGTTCGTGCGTTCGACCTATGCCCACGCGCGACTTATCAATGTCGACGTCACGATGTCGACATCATTGCCGGGCGTGGTGGGAGTGTTTGTCGCCGCGGACCTCGGACTCAAACCGCGAGCGGCGTTTCCGGCCCCTGACTCGATGGCACGCCCACCGCTTGCTGAAAAGGTGGTGCGGTTTGTCGGCGACATCGTGGCTGTCGCGGTGGCGGATTCGCGGGCGCACGCTGTCGACGCCGCCGCGGCGGTGATGATCGACTACGAGCCGCTGCCGGTGGTCGTCGATCCCGCCGCTGCGCTGGCTGAGGGCACGACGGTGCTTCATCCCGACAAGGGCGACAATGTCGTGTTCTCGGCCGAGATCGGCGAGAGCGGCGCGCTGGATGGCGCCGAGGTCGTGATGCGCGCGAGGTTTGTCAACCAGCGCCTTGCCGCAGTGCCGGTCGAGGCCAACACGGTGCTCGCGGAGCCGGATGGCGAGGGCGGGATTCGCATGTGGGTTTCCACGCAGGTGACATTTCGCGTGCGCGACGAGGTAGCGGAGTCGATCCGCCTACCCGAGCCGAAAGTCCGCGCGATCACCGGCGATGTCGGTGGCGGGTTCGGCGCCAAGCTGATGACCTACCCAGAGCAGAGCGTGCTCGGCGCGCTGGTGTTGAGGCTCAAGCGACCCGTGCGCTGGTTCGAGTATCGCACCGAGAACATGGTCGCGATGACACACGGACGCGGTCAGGTTCAGGACGTGGCTCTGGGGGCGACGCGCGAGGGCAAGCTGGTCGGCCTCGAGGCCAGCGTCGTTGCCGACGCGGGAGCCTACCCGGGGTTGGGCGCGCTGCTTCCGATGTACACGGGGCAGATGTCGTCCGGCGTGTACGACATTCCAAAGATTTCTTTCCACGCTGTGTCCGCCGCCACCAACACGAGCGTGGTGGGGGCTTATCGCGGGGCGGGGCGTCCCGAAGCCGCCTCGCTCATTGAGCGCGCGATGGACATGCTCGCCCTGGAGTTGAAGATGGACCCGGCCGAGCTCCGCCGGCGCAACCTGATCACGGGTCCGTTTCCATACACGACGGCAGGCGGCGTCACCTACGACTCCGGTGACTACGCGCGCGTCCTGGATGTCGCGCTGCACGCGGCGGGGTACGACCAGCTGCGTGCCGAGCAGAAAGCGCGGCGGACCCGGGGCGACCGGCTGCAGCTGGGCATCGGCATTTCTTGCTACGTCGAGATCACGGGCGCGGGCACGCCGATGGAGTCTTCCATGATTCGTGTCGAGCCGGACGGGACGGTTGTGGTGCACGCGGGGACGACGGCGAGCGGGCAGGGGCACGAGACTGCGTTCGCGCAGATCACCGCCACGATCCTGGACGTGCCGATGGACAGAGTGCGCGTGGTGACGTCCGACACGGGCGTCGTCAAGAGCGGTGACGGGACGTACGGATCGCGGACGCTGCAGCTGGGCGGCAGTGCGGTGCACGCGGCATCCATGTCGTTGGTCGAGAAGGCGAGGGAGGAGGCGGCGCGACGGCTGGAGGCGGGCGTCGAAGACATCGTTCGGGTCGACGGTGGGCGGTTCGGAGTCAAGGGAGTTCCCGGCTCGGCGCTGAGCTGGGCGGAGCTGGCTTCCTCAGGCGTGTTGGTGGCCGAGGAGGATTTCTTGCAGGCGGATCAGACCTTTCCGTTCGGCTGCCACATCGCGGTGGCGGAGGTCGACGTCGAGACGGGCGAGGCGAAGCTCGTACGGCACGTCGCGGTCGACGACTGCGGCACGATCCTGAACCCGATGCTGGTGCAGGGCCAGGTGCACGGGGGAGTGGCGCAGGGCGCGGCGCAGGCGCTGTACGAAGAGTTCGTCTACGACGCCGAGGGCAACCCGCTCACGACTTCCCTTCTCGATTATGCGATTCCGGGCATCGGCGACCTGCCGTGGATCGAGACCCTGCATACCGAGACACCCTCGCCGCACAACCCGCTGGGGGCGAAGGGGGTGGGAGAGGCGGGCACTATCGGGGCCACGCCGGCGGTGCAGAACGCGGTGATCGACGCCGTGTCGCACCTCGGGGTGCGGCACATCGACATGCCGCTGCACCCGATGAGGGTGTGGGAAGCGATCCGGTCGGCTGGTAAGTGAGCTGGCGCGGGGTGCCGCGCCAGCCCGGGGAACTTACAGAGCTTGAGAGAGTGTGAGCAGGATGGCGACCTGGGCAGGCGTCAGGAGACCCATGTCGACCAGGGTGGTCAGTCCGTTCTGGTAGGCGCCGACCAGGGCCTCTTTCGCTTCGGGATTGGGCACAGATCCGGCATTCGCGAGCAGCTTGCAGAGCCGGAGCCCTTGCGCCTCGGCGAGAGCGGGCGAGGTCTGGGCGTCGGGTGAGCCCTCGATGAACCGCACGGTCAGTGCGCAGAGGCTCGAGTTGGTCATCTGGACGGTGAAGGTCGCGGTTCCGGTGCCAACGTTGCCCGCGACGTCGGTGGCCGAGGCCGAGAGCGTGTTCAGCCCGAGCGGGAAGGAGAAGGCGGGCGCGTTGACGTTGGCGCAGGTGGTCGACGCGAGGCCGGAGGCTGCGGTGCCGTTGGCGTTGGGTGGGTCGACCGCGGTGCAGGTGATGGTGACGGTCTGGTCGACGGCGTACATGCCGGCGTTGCCGGTGTAGGTGACAGTGGGGAGCGTCTTGTCGATTCGAATCACCTGGGTGTGTGCCGCCTCGGTGTTGCCGGCCTTGTCCTTGGCGAAGTAGGTGACGGTGGTGGCGCCCTCGGTGTTCACAACGAGGGAGGCCGAGCTGCCGGCGACAACGGTGGGTGCGATGGTCTGCGCGCCTGTGGCGCTGTAATTGATCGTGGCGACGTCTGCGACGCCATCAGGGTCGGTGGCCGAAAGATTCACTCTCACGTTTGTGTTGTTCGAGCCCGCGGCGTTAGCTGCAGGGGAGAAGGTGATTGACGTGGTCGGTGGCGAGGTGTCGAGCGGCGTTGCGCCGGTTTCGAAGTAGATCGAGGCGACGCCCGTGGGGATTGCAGGGCTCAGGATCGGCACCCCTGTCTGTGTGTCGACGGAGACGATGTGGGATTCGCTGGGGAAGACGCCGGTGAATTCGAAGGGAAGAAATACGGTGTGGGAAAGCGGGTCGACCGCCTGGTAGAACAAGAAGCCTTGTTGGGTGCTGTTGTTGACGTTGGCGATGAAAGTCTGCGTCCCCGACGCGGGATCGATCTGAAGGACGTCTTGAGGGCAGCACTCGGTGACGCCAAACAGCTTGTTGGACGAGGTGTCGTAACTGATGCTCCTGATCGCGCGGTTCAGAACCGGGCTGGTCGACACGACTGCATTGGCCACGGTGTCCACGGCGAATATCCGGGTGGGGGGCTCAGGCGGACGCGGAAAGCTGATGTCCTCGCGGTTGACGTAGATCGTGTGCGTTTGACCCGATACCGCCATGGAGTCGATGACAGCGCCGGCCGGCGGAAGGCTCGCGACCGGGGATATGGAGCCTGTGTTGGGATCGAGCCGCACGACGCTGCGGACGCCCTGGGGTCCGCCTTGAGTGAGAGCGTAGAGAGTGTTCGATGACGGATCGAACTGGAGGTCGCCGATGGGAGCGCTCACCGTGGTGATGGCGATCGGGGCGCCACTCTGACTGTTGATAGTGAGCAGCTCGAAGATCATCGTGATGTTCGCGGGCGGATTGGGGGAAATGACGGAAAGCCGGAGGGCGAAGATGCGGTGAGTGGCCGCGTCGCCGGTGATGTTGGTGACCTGGGCGTTGAAGTTCGGCGGGAGCCCGAGCTGGGCGATCGGAGTCACCGTCACCGCTCCAGGGCCAAGATCGATCTTGGACAGGGTGGACCGGTCCATTCCCGTGATACCGAACAACGTTCCAGTGCTTGCGGCGCCCGCCGAGACGGGCTGAACCAGCGCCGGCAGCAGACCGATTGCGATGGCGACCAGGGCCCCGAAACCACGCCGCGCAGCAGCTAACCCCATCGACCCCCACCTCCTGTCCGAATGAACAGCTTGCTTGGGAAGTTAACACGAAACTGTTTGACTCATTAGCGGCTTAACAGGCTGGGTTGACTCTGGAACATGCGTTCGTATGATCGGCTTATGGACGCGGCCGTCGACCTCGAAATGAATCACGTGACTGACGCCGAAGTGCGTGACGAGCTCATCCGCGAATGCCGTGAGAGGGACGGGCGGGATTTGCGAATCTCGCGCCTGGCAACGCGTTTTGCAGCCTCCGACGTTTGGGACGAGGAGGGATTTGTGAGCGCGATCGACTGGATCCGCTTCAACTGCCACATGACCAGCAACGCCGCGGCAGACCTGATCGCGGTCGGCAAGA
>DATGVE010000021.1:0-26831 GCA_035300725.1 Candidatus Eiseniibacteriota bacterium
GGAAGAAGGCAGCAGGAGCGACATCTTAGAGGTGTGGACTGAGTCCGATCCTCGGAGGAAAGGTATGAAGGCCAACTGGACTCGCCGTGAGTTTGTCCAACGCGTCGGCACAGCCGCCGGCGTTCTCGCCCTCGGCGGCACCTTTGCCGAATTCCTCGCTGCGTGCGGCGGCAGCGCCGGCACCACGGCCACCAAGCTCGAGATCTTCAGCTGGTGGACCGCCGGCGGAGAGGCAGACGGCCTCGCCGAGATGTACAAGATCTACAAGGCGAAGTACCCGAGCGTCACCATCGTGAACCAGGCGGTGGCGGGGGGCGCGGGCAGCAACGCGAAGGCGGTGCTCGCGACGCGCATGCAGGGTGGCAAGCCACCCGACAGCTTCCAGGTCCACGCCGGCCAGGAGCTTGTCAGCACCTGGGTCAAGGCTTCGAAGATGGAGCCGATCACCAGCGTCTGGGCGTCGGAGGGCTGGGACAAGGTCATCCCCCAGGACCTGAAGACGATCGTCAGCTCGGGTACCGACGTGTGGTCGGTACCCGTCAACGTGCACCGCGGCAACGCGCTGTGGGTCAGCAGCAAGGCAGCATCTGCCTCGTCAGCCGCCACCAGCCTCGACAACTTCTTGGGCGCGCTCGGGACCGCGAAGGCGGCCGGCGTAACAGCGCCCCTTGCCCTGGGCTCCAAGGGCAACTGGCAGGTCACGATGCTTTTCGAGAACAACCTCGTCGCCGTCGGCGGGGCCGACTTCTACCGCGGGCTCTTCACCGGGAAGAGCTCCTGGAGCGACAACAACATCAAGACGGCGCTGAACTACATCAGCAAGATGCTCAACTACGTGAATTCAGACCACGCGACGATCGACTGGGACCAGGCCGCAGGCCGCGTGCAGGCGGGCACGTCGCTGGCTACCATCATGGGCGACTGGGCGAAGGGCTACTTCACAGCCAACAACTGGAAGCCCGACACCGACTTCACAGGCATCCCGCATCCAGGCACGCAGGGCACCTACATGATCGTGTGCGACACGTTCGGCGTGCCCAAGGGCGCCCCGGACCACGACAACGCGCTCAACTGGGTCAAGGTATGCGGCTCCAGGGATGGACAGGCTGCCTTCAACCCCAAGAAAGGTTCGATTCCGGCTCGGACCGACGTGCCGGCGAGCCTTTTCGACTCCATCGCCCAGAGGTTCATGGGCGAGTTCAAGAACGCGTCACTGACACCCAGCATCGCGCACGGTTCGGCGGCGCCGGAAGCGTTCGCCAGCGGGCTCAACGACGAGATGGGCCAGTTCGTGCAGAAAAAGAACGTCAACGCCAGCGCATCGAACATCGCGAAACTAGCCGACCAGTTCCTCAAGTAAGGGCAAAAAAGGAATAGGTGGCGGTTGCCTCGACGGGCACCGCAGCGAGGGAGCGGCCTCCTTTAAGAGGTCGCTCCCTTCGTCATTTCTCGTGGGACTCGCTCACTCCGTTTCTGTTGATCGCCCCGTCGGTGATCCTCATCGCGGTCTTCGTCTACGGGTTCATCGGCTACACCGCCTTCGTCTCCACTACCAAGTGGTACGGCATCAACCCCGACTACACGTCGGTCGGGCTCCGCCAGTACACCGACCTCTTCGGCCTTCCGCGATTCCAGGCCGATGTCTCCAACACCATCGAGTTCACCATCCTCTTTCTAATCGGATGCATAGTGCTCGGTTTCGGCGCGGCGATCCTGCTCGACATGAAGCTGCGCGGCACGATCTTCTTTCAGAACATCTTTCTCTTTCCGCTGGCGATCTCGTTCGTGGTCACCGGCACGGTCTGGCGGTGGATGCTCAACCCCAACTACGGCATCAACCTGTTGTTCGACCAGGTGCACCTCGGATTCTTGGAGTCGCCGTGGCTTGCCGACACGCGCACTGCGCTCTACGGTCTGGTGATCGCCGCGACCTGGCAGATGAGCGGCTTCTGCATGGCGATGTTCCTCGCCGGCCTGCGCGGCATACCGGACGAGCTGCGCGAGGCCGCACGCGTGGACGGCGCAAGCGAGCTGCAAGGATTCCTGAGAGTCGTCCTGCCGCTGATGCGGCCGATCACGCTCTCAGCCGTCATCATCCTGGGCCACATCTCGCTCAAGATCTTCGATCTCGTTTACGTGATGACTTTCGGCGGGCCGGGCTACGCGACCGACATGCCTGGCCTCTACATGTTCGTCGCCACGTTCCGCCAGAACCTCTACGGGCGCGGGGCTGCAATCGCCGTGGTTCTGCTTTGCCTGGTCGCGCTTTTGATCGTTCCCTACCTGGTCTGGAGCATGCGGCAGGAGGTCGAGCGTTGAGCACGGCAACCGTAAGCGGCAGGCCGCGGTGGCTCAAACCCTGGACCCTCGTCGGCTACGCGCTGCTGCTTGTCGTGAGCGTCTTCTATCTCCTGCCTGTCTACGTGATTGTGGTCACGTCGCTCAAGTCGTTCATCGAGGTCTCTCACAGCACTCCGTGGCAGCTGCCCTCGGCGCCCACCCTCGAGCCTTACGGCGCCGCGATCGAAAAGCTGCTGCCGAACTTCATAAACAGCGTGGAGCTGGTAGTACCCGCGACGCTCTTGTCTGCGCTGCTCGGCTCGCTCAACGGTTACGTGCTGTCCAAGTGGCGATTCCGCGGCGCAGACCTCCTCTTCACGCTGCTGCTGTTCGGGATGTTCATCCCGTACCAGAGCGTCCTGATCCCGATGGTCCTCGTGCTCGAGAAGATCGGGCTGTACGGCGGCATCCCGGGCCTGATCCTGGTCCACGTCGTCTACGGCATCCCGATCTGCACGCTGATCTTCCGGAACTACTACGCGGCGGTCCCCAATGAGGTGTTGGAGGCGGCACGAATCGATGGCGCAACGGTGCTCGGCATCTACCGCCGCATCCTCGTCCCGCTCTCCATCCCGGGTTTCGTCGTGGTCCTGATCTGGCAGTTCACGAGCATCTGGAACGAGTTCCTGTTCGCGCTGGTGATCGTCGCCGAGCCAGACCAGTGGCCAATCACGGTGGCCTTGAACGGGCTCGCCGGCTCGCTTCTCGCCGCGTACCAGATCCAGATGGCGGGCGCGCTCCTCACGGCGCTGCCGCCCCTCGTCATTTATATATTGCTGGGCCGCTACTTCATCCGCGGCCTCCTCGCCGGCTCCCTCAAGGGGTGATGAGATCCCCTCTCCCCGCAGGGCCGGGCGCGCGCAGGGCGCACATTCAATTGAGAGGGCTCGGGTGAGGGGTGGAAAGCAGCAAGCCTGAATATCCCCATCACCCTTAGGGTTAGACGTTCCAATGCAAATCGCCGCCGCTCTGCTCGGAATCATCCTCGTCGCGATCGCCCTCAGGGATGCGTTCGAGACGATCATCCTCCCGCGACGCGTGACGAGCCGGATGCGCATATCGAAGATTTTCTTCACGCTCTCCTGGAAACCGTGGGCGGCGGCCGGCCGCCGCATGCGCCCAAGCGACTGGCGAGAAACCTTCCTGAGCACGTACGGCCCGCTCTCCATGATCGTCCTGTTCGTGCTTTGGGGCGGCATCCTCATCACCGGCTTTGGCGCGCTGTTGTGGGCGGCGGGCTTCGACGTCCACCTCTCGGGCCTGGGCCATCTGTATGTCAGCGGTACAACGTTCACGACTCTGGGCATCGGCGACTTCACGCCGAAAACAGACCTGGCGCGAATCGTGACCGTCATCGAAGCCGGCACCGGCTTCGGCTTCCTGGCCGTACTCATCTCCTACCTGCCCGTCCTCTATCAGAGCTTCTCGCGGCGGGAGATCTCGATCTCGATGCTCGACGAGTGGGCGGGCTCACCGCCCAGCGCGGGCGACCTGCTGCGCCGGGCGGCCGAGTCAGGCGAGATGGCCGAGCTCATCCCGTTGATGGCCCGCTGGGAGGCATGGACCGCGGAGCTGCTCGAGAGCCACCTGTCGTACCAGGTCCTTAGCTACTTCCGCTCCCAGCACGAGAACCAGTCCTGGCTCGCCGCGCTGACGGCGATCATGGATTTTTCTTCACTGTGGCAGGCGACCAAGGACCACGGCCATTCGTGGCAGGCGCGCCGCGTCTACGCGATCGGGCGGCACGCACTCGGCGATCTGAGCCAGGTCCTGCGCGCCGCGCCTGAGTTCGACGCGCCCGACCGCATGTCGGAGGCCGAGCTCAACGCGCTGTGCGAACTGTTCACCAAGGCGGGCTTACAGGTCGATCCGCCCACCTTTCGCGAGCGGCTCACGGCTCTGCGCAAGGGCTACGAGCCCTACGCCATCGCCCTGGGTCATGAGCTGTTGATGGACCTGCCGCCCTGGATGCCGCTCGAGGAGCGTCAGGACAACTGGGAGACGACGGCGTGGGAAGGCGCCGCGCCAGGAGAGTCCCTGCACTGATCAGTCTCTTATCGTTCGGGCCTATCATCGAGAGCCGATGACCGCTAAGCGCGTCTGGCTGGCAATAGGGCTCGCGGTGATCGCCTCACAGGCTGGGCACCTGCTCGCGTACCAGCTTCGATTCGGGGCAGCCGCCCATCAGATTCAAAGCTCCGGCGCACACCTCTACTTCTCCGGCCTCGTACGCGCGAGCCTGGGTGTGGCCGCGATGCTGATCCTGTCCGGGGTGTTCGTGGTCGGCCTGGCGAGGATTCTCAGCGGCCGCCCTATTCGAGCTGACTCCACCCCGCCTTTCTTGCGCCTGTTAGCGGCGATGTTCACGCTCCAGCTGGCCTGGTTTGCCGGCCAGGAGGTGGTCGAGGCCCTCGTCGCCGGCGCGCCTGTCACCTCGGCGGCGGATCTCCTGCTGTGGGGGACGCTGGGCCAGCTTCCGGTGGCTTTGGTGGCCGCGGCGGGCCTGCAGTGGTTGCTGGCTCGCGTTGAGGCCGCGATCACCGAGATTCGCATCGCGCTCGCAAGCATCCCGAGTCAGCTCTTCTCGCCTGGGATTGCGATCCCCATCTGGATCCACGCCGGTCGAGCCTGGATCCTCAGGTCCGCGGCGGGTGCTTCGCTCGCCAAGCGCGGACCGCCTTCCTTCGTGCGCTTCAGCTCGTAACTGATCGCACGCGCGCACGCGCGCGCACAAATAAGAGATGGAAGAAAAATCATGAGTCGGAATCGAATCGCCGTCGTGATCGGCGTCCTCGTTGTCTTTGTCATCGTCGGCGGAATCCTGGTCTACGCCAAGCGTGGTGGCGGGCAGGACGTGACCATCAACGTCACCGTTACGGGCGGCAAGACCATGACGCCGAGCGATCTCACCGCGAGTCAAAACGACAACCTGACCATCAATGTCACCAGCGACACCGACGGCGAGGTGCACCTGCACGGCTACGACATCATCTTCGCCGCGAAAGCGGGTCAGACGGTCAGCAAAACGTTCAAAGCCGACAAGTCGGGCAATTACCCCATTGAATGGGAGAGCACGAGCACGGAGCTAGGCCGGCTGGTGGTCAGTCCATGATTCTTCTCCACGGTTTCGGACAGCGTTACGACCTGCCCATCTCGCTCGCGCTCTACCTGTACGCGGCGGCGGGTGTGGTCGTCGTCTCGTTCGTCCTCGTCTACCTTTTCGCGGGCGATCAGGTGGGCGGCAAAGCGATCCAGTACCCGCGCCGGCCGGTGCCGGCGCTGGTGCCGATCGCACGTTCGCGGTGGCCCCGACTCGTCGGGGGCGTTGTCGGAGTCGCCGGCCTGCTGGCCATCGTCATCACCGGCCTGTTCGGATCCCCCAAACCGGAGCTCAATCCGGTCGAGTATCTGACCTGGGTCTACTTCTGGGCTGGCGTGGTGATCCTGTCAGGGCTCGTCGGAAACCTGTGGTACCTGCTCAACCCGTGGGCAGCCATCTATGACGCAATCACCCGGTTTGTGCCCCTGCGGCCTATCGGGAAATTGCCCAGCGTCGGCATCTGGCCGGCGGTGGCCGCGTACTTTGCGTTCGCCTGCCTCGAGCTCACCAGCGGGATGTCCAACCGGCCCTGGCTCGTCGCCTCGCTCGCCCTCGTCTATGCCTTGGTGACTCTTGCGGGGATGGTCCTGTTCGGGCGCGACGAGTGGCTCAAGCACTGCGAAGGTTTCACGGTCCTCTTCAACATCATCGGCAGGTTCGGTCCTGTCGAGGCCGAGCGCGATGAAACGGGGCGTATCACCATGGTCTACTTGCGCCCGTGGGGGGTGGGCCTGCTCAGCCCGTCGCCTGCCGGCTGGGATCGCGTGATCTTCGTGATCCTGATGCTCTCAACTCTTGCCTTCGACGGCATCATCGCTCTGCGCCAGTGGCAGGACTTCACGGTCGCCCTCCAGCCGCTCTGGTTGCCATTGGGAGCCTTTGGATTCTTCTTCGTCCGCACGCTAGGCCTGATCTTGCTCACGGTCACCTTTCTCCTCGTCTTCATCACCTTCATGGAGCTGGTCATCTTCCTCGGCAAACGCGACGTCGACGTGAAAGCCACCATCTCCGCCTTCGCGCTGACCCTCGTGCCCATCGCTCTCGTCTACAACGCGGCTCACAACTACACCTACCTGGTCCTGCAGTCGCAGGCGCTGATCCCGCTGCTCAACGACCCGCTCGCGAAGGGATGGCATCTGCTGCCGGCGGTGGCGGGAATCAAGCCAAACTTCGCGCTGGCGCAGGCCTCGACGGTCTGGTACGCGCAGGTCGTGCTGATCGTGATCGGCCACGTCATCGCGGTGTACCTGGCGCACCTACGCGCGGGCGAGCGTTTCCGGACGGCTCAGCGCGCGCTGCTCAGCCAGTACCCCATGCTGTTGCTCATGGTCATGTACACGATGACCAGCCTGTGGATCCTCGCCCAACCCATCACCCGAGAGGCCGGATGAGTAGTTGACCTGGCCGGTCGACCTGACTGTCTACGCGGGCCTGGTGGTCCTCTTTCTGGGACACGCCTGGCTCGCGGGCACAGTCTCGGATGCTCGGCAATGGCACTCGCTCTACTTCGGCCTTGGCCTGATCAGCCTGTGGCTCGCGCTGGAGACGCCGCTGGACACGCTCAGCGACCGCTACCTGGACAGCGTGCACATGCTGCAGCACGTCCTTCTGGGTTTCGTCGCGCCGCCGCTGATGCTGCTCGGCCTGTCGCCCCAGATGGTCGAGCGCGTCCTCCGCGTGCCCGGCGTGCGCGCGGTCACCGAACCCGTGCAGGCGCAGGTGATCGCCGGCCTGGTGATGATCGTGTGGCATCTTCCACCGCTGTACAACGCGACCCTCTACTCCGAGCCGCTGCATGTGGTCGAGCACCTGGCGTTCATCGCGTCCGGGGTGGTGCTCTACTGGCCGATGCTCGTCGCGACGTCCGCGCATGCGCGCTGGCAGATGTCGCCAGGAGCGAAGCTCCTTTACATGCTGGTCGCGACGCTGCCGCAGGACGGAGTGGCGCTCGCGCTCATCTTCTCGCGCGTGCCCTTTTACGAGTTCTACACCCACGCTCCACGGCTCATCGCCTCAATCACCCCTTTGATCGACCAGACCGTGGCGGGCGCGGTGCTGATGGTCCTGGGCAAGGCGAGCATGGCGGTCGCCGCGTTGGCGGTCTTCTTCCGCTGGTTCGGCGCCGAGCATCGAGCCGACCGGGCCAACGTGGCGGGACTAGAATCCCGCTAAGGTGCGGTGAAGTACTACGAGAGTATTCTCGACATCGTCGGCAACACGCCGCTGGTGCGCCTGCACAAGGTCACGAAAGGCCTCAAACCAACCATCCTCGCGAAGCTCGAGCAGCTGAACCCTGGCGGGAGCGTCAAGGATCGCATCGGCCTGACGATGGTCGAGGAGGCCGAGCGAACCGGGCAGCTCCGCCCCGGCGGCACGATCATCGAGCCGACCTCCGGCAACACCGGACACGGCCTCGCCATGGTGGCCGCGATCAAGGGGTACAAGATGATCTTCGTGATGCCCGACAAGATGTCCGCCGAGAAGATCAGCCTCCTCAAGGCCTACGGCGCAGACGTCGTCGTGTGCCCGACCAATGTCGAGCGCTCGTCGCCGCAGTCTTACTACTCGGTCGCCGACCGCCTCGCGCGCGAGGTGCCCGGAGCGTTTCAGCCCAACCAGTACTTCAACCCGCGCAACCCGGAAGCCCACTACAAGACGACCGGGCCGGAGATCTGGGAGCAGACCGAAGGTCGCATCGATGTATTCGTCGCCGGCATGGGGACCGGAGGCACTATCACCGGAGTCGCCAAATACTTGAAGGAACGCAAGCCGGCCGTTCACGTAGTCGGCGCCGATCCTGAAGGGTCGCTCTACTCCGGCCCTATCGCACCCTATAAGGTCGAGGGCGTTGGCGAGGACTTCATGCCTGGGACGATGGACATCAAGATGGTCGACCAGATCGTCCAGGTCACCGACAAGGAATCGTTCGTCGCCGCGCGCCGCCTGGCGCGTGAGGAAGGCATCCTGGTGGGAGGCTCGTCGGGACTCGCGCTGCATGGAGCGCTGGTGGTTGCGCGCGAGCGCGGGCCGGCCGAGGTCATCGTCGTGCTGTTTCCGGATACCGGCCGCAACTACCTCAGCAAGTTCTTCAACGACGAGTGGATGCGTCAGAACGGCTACCTGGCTCGACTCGGCGCTGTGCGGATCCGCGAAGTCCTGCTGGCCCATACCCAGGGTGTGCCGAAGCTCGTTACGGTGGAAGCTCGCACATCAGTTGGCGCGGCGATCGACCTGATGCAGCAGTACGGCATCTCGCAGCTGCCCGTCGTCGACGATTCGGACGGCCACGGCGTCATCGGCACGCTGCAGGAGCGAACCTTGCTCGATCGTGTGTACCGCGACCCCGCGGTGGTCACGACCGCCGTTTCTGCCGCGATGGATGCGCCGCTCAGCCAGGTGGGCGTCGACTCTTCATTGGACGATGCGTTCGAGCCGCTGCTCCGCGGCGAGCAGGCCGTGCTTGTGGTCGAGGCGGGAAAGCCGGTCGCCATGATCACGCGCGCCGACCTGCTCGAGTTCGTCGCGCACCGCGGCCAGGGCTGAGCTTGTCGAAGGACGGGGCAAAAGGCTGGGGCTTTGCGACCCGAGCCCTGCACATCGGCCAAGGACCTGACCCGGCCACCGGTGCTGTAGTCCAGCCGATCCACCTCGCGACCACGTTTGCGCAGCAGGGCGTCGGCAAGCACAGGGGCTTCGAGTACTCCCGTTCGGGCAACCCCACGAGGGCCGCGCTGGAGGAATGCCTCGCCGGGCTAGAGGACGCGAAGCATGGTCTTGCTTTCTCGTCCGGCCTGGGTGCGGAGACCACTCTCATGCTGCTGCTCAACCCTGGTGACCACGTCGTCTACATGGAGGACGTGTACGGCGGAACATTCCGCCTCTTCGACAAGGTGCTGAAGCGCTACGGCATGACGTTCACCGCCGTGGACGCGGGGGACATGGATGCCGTGGACCGGTCGATCACTCCCGCGACCAGGCTTGTGTGGCTGGAGTCGCCGACCAATCCCCTCATGCGCATCGTCGACATCGACGCGGTGAGCGAGGTGGCGCACAGCCACGGCGCGATGGTCTGCGTGGACAACACCTTTGCGACCCCCTACCTGCAGCAGCCGCTCCATCTCGGTGCCGACTTCGTCGTGCACAGCTCGACGAAGTACATCGGCGGACACAGCGACGTGGTGGGCGGCGCGATCATGACCAACAACGACGAGTTGGAGCAGAGGCTCCGATTCCACCAGAACGCCGTCGGCGCGGTGCCTTCGCCTTTCGACTGCTGGCTGTTGCTGCGCGGCATCAAGACGCTCGCGCTGCGTGTCGACCGCCAGAGCCAGAACGCCATGGAGGTGGCGCAGGTTCTGGAAAAGAACAAAGCGGTGAAGCGGGTCTACTATCCAGGACTCGCATCGCACCCCAGCCACGCTGTCGCGTCGCGCCAGATGCGGATGTTCGGCGGCATGATGAGCATCGAGGTCGCCGACGAAGCGACAGCGCTGCGCACGCTGGAGCGCCTCAAGCTGTTCGCCCTGGCGGAATCGCTCGGCGCCGTCGAATCGCTTGCCGAGCACCCCGCCCTGATGACCCACGCGTCGATCCCGGCCTCCGAGCGCAAGCGGATCGGAGTGGGGGACGGCCTGATCCGCCTGTCGATCGGCGTCGAGGACGTCGCCGACCTGATCGCCGACCTCGAATCCGCCCTGGCCTAGACTTTCCTGACCGTGCCACCACGCGAGCTGCCCAGCCGCACCCTCTACCAGGGGCGTGATCGTGCCGCGGCGCGCTCCTTCCTGCACGCAATCGGGCTGACCAACGCGGACATCGACAAGCCGTTCGTCGGGGTCTCCAACGTCTGGACCGAAACGATGCCGTGCAACTTCGGGCTGCGCGACCTGGCGGCGCCATTGAAAGCCGGCATCAAGGCCGCCGGCGCCAACCCGATGGAGTTCAACACGATCGCCATCTCAGACGGCATCACGATGGGCAGCGAGGGCATGAAGACCTCGCTGGTGAGCCGCGAGGTCATCGCCGATGGCATCGAGCTCATGGGGCGCGGCCACATGTTCGACGCGATGGTGACCCTGTGCGCGTGCGACAAGACGATCCCCGCCTCAGCCATCGCGCTGGCGCGTCTTGACCGACCGGGAGTCCTTCTGTACGGCGGCTCGATCATGGCGGGCATGTTCCGAGGCAAGCAGGTTGCGGTCGGAGATGTTTACGAGGCCGTCGGCGCCGCTGCGGCCGGCAAGATCACCGACGCCGATCTCGCCGAGCTCGAGGCGGTGGCGTGCCCGGGTGCGGGCGCATGCGGCGGCCAGTACACCGCGAACACGATGTCCATGGTCATGGAGGTCATCGGCCTTTCACCTGTCGGCTTCAACTCGATCCCCGCGATGGATCCAAAAAAGCACCCTGCGGCTGAAGCGATGGGCCGTGTGGTCATGAACGCGCTCGAAGAGGACCTGCGTCCATCGCGCATCCTGACGCGTCGCGCCTTCGACAACGCGATCGCGGCAGTGGCGGCAAGCGGTGGATCCACCAACGCGGTTCTGCACCTGCTCGCGCTGGCGCGGGAAATTGGCGTGGAGCTGGCAATCGACGACATCGACCGGATCAGCCGGCGCACACCTTTGTTATGTGACCTCAAGCCAGGTGGGCGTTTCGCCGCCGTCGAGCTGCACCGCGCCGGTGGCATCGCGCTGCTGACACGGCGCCTCATCGAAGGGGGCTTTATCGACGGAGACGCGCTTACTGTCACCGGCCGCTCACTGGGCGAGGAGTGCGAGTCGGTCACCGAGACCGCCGGCCAGGAGGTCGTCGCGCCGCTCTCCCGCCCGCTGCGCGCGGAGGGCGGCCTTGTCGTGCTGCGCGGAAACCTTGCCCCCGAGGGAGCCGTTGTCAAGATCACCGCGCACACGACCACTTCGCACCGCGGACCCGCGCGCGTGTTCAACCGCGAAGAAGACGCCTTCGCCGCGGTCTACGCGGGTCGGATCAAGCCAGGCGACACCGTTGTCATACGGTACGAAGGGCCGAAGGGTGGGCCGGGCATGCGCGAGATGCTGGTGGTCACGGCGGCGATTGTCGGCGAGGGTCTCGGTGACTCCGTCGCGATGGTCACCGATGGGCGGTTCTCGGGAGCGACGCAGGGGCTGATGGTCGGCCACGTCGCGCCGGAGGCTGCGGTGGGCGGCCCGCTCGCGGCCCTTCAGGATGGCGACATCATCGACATGGACGTGGACAGCCGCAGATTGAATGTCGAGGGCGTGGACATCGAAGCCCGCCTGAAGAATTGGTCGCCGCCCGAACCGCACTACCGAAAGGGTGTGTTGGCTCGCTACGCGCTGCTCGTCGGCTCGGCCTCCGAAGGGGCGATGCTCAAGCCCTAGCTGGGTTGGCGAAACCTGGAACCCAATCCGCCCCGTTGGCGCCACAGGTACGGAATTTTCGCTCCGCAAACGCCCCGTTGGCGCCAACGGTGCGTAATCGGGGTCTCTAAGGCCTAGCATCCGGCGCGTGAGGCTGGCCTTCCTCTCGGTCGCCACAGCCTGTGCCGCGACGATCCTGACGGCCGGACCGGCGCTGGCAGATGCTGCCTCGCCATGGTCACCCGGTGATCCGGTGGGAGTTCCCTCGGGCGCGGTTCAGGACGTGTTCATCGAGCACGAGGACCTGTCGATGGATCTCTCCGGGTTGAACGCATCCAACCCGGATGGCCGTCCCACTGCGGCGATTGGCGCCACCTATACCCTTCGCAACGACGGCGAAGCAAAAGGGATTGACCTCATCTTCATCACCGCCTCTAATGACGTCAGCAGCGTCAAGGTGGTTCTCGACGGCGCGGCGATCCCGGCCAAGGTGGGGCCGCTCGGCCCGGTGCCGCCGAGTTGGATGCCGCCTCGCGGCACGCCTAGTCTGCGAGGGGGGCCCGACCTGCCGTACTACGTGTACAACGCGGCCGGACTGACGTTTCACATCTTTCTCGGCCCAGGCCGGCACAACATGGTGACCCGATACCAGGCCCGGCCCACGGTCCTCAGCGGAATTGCCTCTAATTCCGAGCCGGTCTCGTGGCAGCTTGCATTCGTGCTGTCGCCGGCGCGGCAGTGGAAAGGCTTCGGTGATCTTGACGTCTCGGTCATCGTGCCTTCCGGATGGCTCGCGGCGGTCCGGCCCGGCCTGAGCCGCAGCGGCAATGTGCTGAGCGGCCACTTCGATGGCATCCCGGCCGACGCCATCGGCGTGACCACGGAGATACCGGTGCTGGTGCCTCCGGACTGGAGACTGATCGCCTGGAACTGGGGGCTCGTCGGAGTCCTCATCTTGAGCGTGGTCATCGGCTGTGTCGGAGCAAGGCTGATTCGATGGCCGTTGACGCTCGCTCTATTCAGCGCGACGCCGGTCTTCGCCTTCGCCCTGGCCATCGCCGTCGGCTACGGAGATTATTTTCGTAGAGCCGATATTCCATTCGCACAGCAGTCATGGTCCGGGTCTAAAGGAGCCGGGATCGAGTCCTTGTTCGTGGTGGTCGCTGCTTTCGTGGCCGGCTTCGCGCTCTACGTGTTCGGCGCTTCGCTCGGGATTGCCATCGGGACGGTGTGGCGGCGCGCCACGGTTCGGCCGCCTACTTCACCGCCGGCAGCCAGGCCGCCCGTCGAGTTTCAAAAGCAGTGATGTCAGCTCCGTGCCGTTCGACCAGTCCTATCTCGTCCAGACCGCCCAGCAGGCATTCCCGCGCGAACGGGTCGATCTCGAAGCGGTAAGCGAAGCCCTCGCCACGAACCTCTTGCTTCTCCAGGTCCACCGTCACCAGCGCAGCCGGGTCCTCCGACGCAAGGTCGATCAGGTGCCGCACTTGACTCGCCGGCAGCACCACCGCCAGCAATCCTGTTTTGTAGCAGTTGGCGAGAAAGATGTCGGCGAAGCTCGGCGAGATGATCGCCTTGAAACCAAAATCGCGCAGCGCCCATGGCGCGTGCTCGCGCGATGACCCGCACCCGAAATTCGCGCCGGTCACCAGCACAGATGCCCCCGCGTGATCCGGCTTGTCGAGCACGAAGTCCCCGCCGGCCCGCCAGTCGAAAAAAAGGAACGGCCCATAACCCGCCCGCTCGATTCGCTTCAGGAACTGCTTGGGAATGATCTGGTCCGTGTCGACATCCGCGCGATCCAGCGGCGCCATCCGACCGGACACTCTGGAAACAGGCTGCACTACAGCAGCTCCCGCACGTCGACCACGTGTCCCGTCACCGCCGCAGCCGCCGCCATCGGCGGGCTCATCAGGTGCGTCCGCCCGCCCGACCCCTGCCGCCCTTCGAAGTTCCGGTTGGAGGTCGAGGCGCATCGCTCGCCCGGCGCCAGGATGTCCGTGTTCATGCCGAGGCACATCGAACAGCCGGAGTTGCGCCACTCGAAACCGGCCGCCTTGAAGACCAGGTCCAACCCCTCTTCCTCGGCCGCCCGTTTGACCATCGTCGATCCGGGCACGACCATCGCGCGGACCTTGGGGTGGACATGCTTGCCCCGGATCACGCTCGCGGCAGCGCGCAGGTCCTCGAGCCGCGCGTTGGTGCACGAGCCGATGAACACCCGGTCCACCTCGATGTCTGCCAGGGCCATCCCCGGGCGCAGGTCCATGTAGATCAGCGCGCGCTCGTCGGTATCGGACCGGGGCTGTGGGACCCGTCCGGTCACCGGCGCCACCTGGCCCGGGTTGGTGCCCCACGTGACGTGCGGCTCCAGGTGCGAAGCGTCGATCTCGATCTCGCCGTCGAATGAGGCCTCGGCATCGGTCGAGAGTGCGCGCCACGAATCGAGCGCCGCCTCCCAGGCCGCGCCCTTGGGCGCGCTCGGCCTGCCTTCCAGGTACTTGAACGTCGTGTCGTCAGGCGCCACCATCCCGGCTTTGGCGCCCCACTCGATCGACATGTTGCAGATCGTCATGCGTCCTTCCATGGAGAGGCCGCGGATCGTTGGACCCCGGTACTCGACCAGGTGTCCCTGCCCATGAGAAGTGCCCGTCCGGCCGATGAGGCCCAGCACGATGTCCTTCGCGGTGACGCCCAACGGCAGCTCGCCCGAGATGGTCACCGCGAGGTCACCCAGGCGCTTTTGGGGAAGGCACTGTGTCGCGAGCACCAGCTCCACCTCTGACGTCCCGATGCCGAACGCCAGCGCCCCAAACGCCCCGTGCGTCGAGGTGTGCGAGTCGCCGCACACGATCAGCATCCCCGGCTGGGTCAGGCCGAGCTCAGGGCCGATCACGTGCACGATGCCCTGTCTCCGGCTGCCGATCTGGTAGAGGGGGATGCCCTCCCGGCGGCAGTTCTCCGCCAGGACCTCCATCTGCTTCCGCGAGAGCTCGTCAGCCGTCCTGACGCCACCCAGCGTCGGCACGTTGTGGTCCATGGTCGCCAGCGACAGGTCCGGCCGCCTGACCTTCCGGCCTGACAACCGGAGGCCTTCGAACGCCTGCGGCGAGGTGACCTCGTGGACCAGGTGGAGGTCCACGTAGAGCAGATCGGGCTCGCCCGGCGCGGTCGATACCACGTGCGAGTCCCACAGCTTCTGGGCGAGGGTCCTGGGCATTGAACGCCAACTCTACCCAACCCCTGTGGGCGAAATTTGTGCCCGGGACACAACCCAACGAGGGTCTCGATCGTTAGTATTCAATGTCCCGATGGCCGGTTCTTCTCGCACCCTCGTACTCCTTCTTGGACTCCTGGGCCTTATTGGCTTCGGACGAACGGGGGCGCGCGCGAACTAACCAGACCACCAAGAGTAGATCGCAAAAGCCCCCGACCGAGAGGTGGGGGCTTCTTCATTTCTAAAGGAGTAACGAAGCCAAGTGACCGGAGCGGACATGATCCTGGAGGCGCTCGAGCGCGAGGGAGTCGAATACATATTCGGCTATCCCGGCGGCGCCAACCTGCCCATCTACCAGCACCTCCCCGAGCATCCGAAGCTCAAGCACATCCTGGTCCGCCACGAGCAGGGCGCCGCGCACATGGCGGACGGTTACGCCCGCGCGTGCGGCAAACCAGGCGTCGTGTTCGCCACCTCCGGCCCTGGAGCTCTGAACCTGGTGACCGGGCTCTGCACCGCCTACATGGACTCTGTTCCCATGATCGCGATCACCGGGCAGGTCAACAGCACACAGGTCGGGCGCGATGCCTTCCAGGAGTCGGACGTCATCGGCGCGACCAGCTCCGTGACCAAGCACAGCTACCTCGTCACGAGCATCGACCAGCTCCCCCGCGTTATCCACGAGGCCTTCCACATCGCCACCACCGGCCGCCCGGGTCCGGTGCTGATCGACATCTGCAAAGACGTGCAGATGGCCGACGCCGAGAGGATCACTCCGGAGCGGTTGGAAATCCCTGGCTACCAGCTGAACGGCCACGTGAACCTCGACGGAGCGATGGCGGCCGCGCAAGCGGTGGCAAACGCCGAGCGTCCCGTCATCCTCGCCGGCCACGGCGTGCTGCTCAGCCATGCCGAGCCGCAGCTGCGTGAGTTCGCGGAGAAGGCGGGAGCGCCGGTCGGCACCACTTTGCTCGGCATCGGCGCGTTCCCCGTCAACCACCCGCTATCCCTGCACATGACCGGCTTCATGGGCACGGGCTGGAACCTGAAGGCGGTGCAGAACGCAGACGTTCTGATGATGGTCGGCATGCG
This sequence comes from Candidatus Eiseniibacteriota bacterium, assembly GCA_035300725.1. Taxonomy (GTDB): domain Bacteria; phylum Chloroflexota; class Dormibacteria; order Dormibacterales; family Dormibacteraceae; genus Palsa-870. The sequence continues at coordinate 16,112 of DATGVE010000021.1, forward strand.
CGTTGACGACCGCGTCACCGCGCGCCTCGCCGACTTCGCCCCGAAGGTCAAGACATTCATCCACATCGACATCGACGGCTCGGAGATGGGCAAGAACGTGCGGCCGCACATCGAGCTGGTCGCCGACGCCAAGAACGCCCTCGAGACGATGACCCCGCACATCGGCGAGCTGCACGAAGGCCGCGGTAAGTGGTTCTCGCAGATCGATGCCTGGCGCGAAGAGCACCCGCTCAAGTACACGCACTCGAATGGCCACCTCCAGCCACAGGACGTGCTCATCGACATGTACAAGCGATGCCGCAGCGAAGCCATCGTGGTCGCCGACGTCGGCCAGAACCAGATCTGGGCCGCTCTGTGGTGGAACTACGACCGGCCGGGTCTCTTCCTCAACTCCGGCGGCTCCGGCACGATGGGCTTCGCCCTTCCGGCCGCGATCGGCGCCAAGTTCGGCCGGCCCGACTTGCCGGTGTGGTGCGTCGCAGGTGAGGGCGGCTTTGTCATGACGGCACAGGAGCTGTCGGTCGCCGTCGAGCACAAGCTCGACGTAAAGATCGTGCTGCTCAACAACTTCTCGCTGGGCATGGTCCGCCAATTCCAGGACGACTTCTACGGCGGCGTGCGGTCACAGGTCGACCTCACGCACATGCCGGACTTCGTCAAGCTCGCCGACGCGTACGGGCTCCCCGCCGTCCGCGTCGACAAGTTCGAGGAGATCGGCCCCGCGATGGACGCCGCGGAGCGGACCAAGGGCCCGTTCTTGATCGACTTCCGCATCGACCCCGAGGCCAACGTCTATCCGATAGTGCCGCTGGGCAAGAGCCTCAACGACTTCTGGGAGGCACCGGACAAATGAGCGAAAGGGAGCGAGTCCGGGTGCTGTCGGTTCTCGTCGAGGACGGCCCGAACACGTTGAGCAAGATCTCGGGGCTGATCCGCCGCCGGGGCTTCCACGTCCGCTCCATCTCGGTCGGTCCGAGCCGCCAGGCCGGCCGCTCCCGAATGACACTGACGGTCGACTCCGGTCACGCCGAGACCGACCAGGTCCGCAAGCAGCTCGAGCGGCTCGTCGAGGTGATCGAGGTCGAGGACGTGACCGGTGAAGAGGTGCACAGCCGTGAGCTGGTCGTTGCCAAAGTCGCACCGTCTCAGGTGGCCGGCCTGGTGGAACGCGGCGCGAAGGTTTTGAACACCGGTGCCGACGGCACTACCGTCGAGTTTGCCGGCGAAGGCAAGGACGTCGGCGACTTCATCAATGAGCTGATGCAGCACGGTGTGGTCGACGTCGCGCGATCCGGGCCGGTGGTCATGAGGAGAACGGCATGAAGATCTACTACGACGCCGAGTGCCCGCCCCAGCTGGGCGAACCAGTGGCGGTGATCGGCTACGGCAGCCAGGGTCGGGCCCACGCGTTGAACTTGCGCGACAGCGGCGAGGACGTACGCGTCGGCCTCTATCCCGGCAGCAAGTCGATCGCGCGCGTGGAGGAGGACGGCCTGCGCGCGGTGCCTGTGCCAGAGGCCGTTTCAGAAGCCACGGTGGTCATGGTGCTGACGCCCGACGCGGGCCAGAGCAAGCTCTTCCGCGAGTCGATCGAGAAGCATCTCCAGCCCGGAACGATGCTGATGTTCGCGCACGGCTTCGCGATCCACTTCGCGCAGATCAAGCCGGACCAGAACATCGACGTGGCGATGATCGCGCCAAAGGGCCCCGGCCACCTCGTCAGGAGCACCTTCGTCCAGGGCATGGGCGTACCGGCCTTGATCGCGGTCCACCAGGACGCGTCGGGCCACGCCAAAACTCGGGCCCTCGCCTACGCCAGGGGCATTGGGGCAGGTCGCGCGGGCATTGTCGAAACCACATTCAAAGAGGAGACCGAGACCGACCTCTTCGGTGAGCAGGCGGTGCTGTGTGGCGGCGTCAGCTCACTGGTCAAGACTGGCTTTGAGACCCTGGTCGAAGCCGGCTACCAGCCCGAGATCGCGTACTTCGAGGTTCTGCACGAGCTGAAGCTCATCGTCGACCTGATGTATCGCGGCGGTCTCGGTTTCATGCGCCACTCGATCTCGGACACCGCGGAGTACGGCGACTACGTTTCCGGTCCTCGCATCATCGACTCCCACGTGCGCGAGAGCATGCGTCAGGTCCTGCGCGAGATCCAGGACGGCAGCTTCGCCGAGCATTGGATCGATGAGAACTCAAACGGCCGCGAGAAGTTCCTTGCCCTGAGGCGAAAGGACGCCGAACACCCCGTCGAAAAAGTTGGTCGCGAGCTGCGCTCGATGATGACCTGGTTGGAGCCTGTAGAGAAGTAATGAAAGAGAAGACACAGGGGTCCCCGCGAACTCACGGCGCAGCCTCCGAGTTCGTGGGGTCTAAGAGCCCGGACAGAGTATTCATCTTCGACACCACCCTTCGCGACGGCGAGCAGTCGCCCGGTTTCCACCTGGACGCGAACTCCAAGCTGCGCATCGCGCGGCAGCTCGAGAAGCTTGGCGTCGACGTGATCGAGGCCGGCTTCCCGATCTCTTCTCCTGGCGACTTCGAATCATGCCGGCGGATCGCGCGTGAGATTCGAGGCGCGACCGTCACGGCGCTGGCGCGCGCGGTCAAAGACGACATCGACGCGGTATGGGCGGCGATCAAAGAGGCGGAGACCCCGCAGATCCACATCGTGCTGTCCGTTTCCGACGTGCACATCGAGCGCAAGCTCGGCATGACGCGCGAGCAGGTGCTGAAGCAAGGGGCCGAGATGGTCGCCTACGCGCGCTCGCTGTGCGATCGCGTCCAGTACTCGCCGGAAGACGCGGGCCGCGCGGACCCCGACTACCTGGTCGAGACCGTCGAGACGATGATCGCCGCGGGCGCGACCGTGATCAACATCCCGGACACCACCGGCTACTGCCTCCCTTATGAATTCGGCGAGATCGTGCGCCGTTCGATCGAGCAAGCGCGTGGCAGCGAGAACGCGATGTTCTCGGTGCACTGCCACAACGACCTTGGGCTTGCGGTTGCCAACACTCTGGCGGCGCTCGCCGCGGGTGCCCGGCGCGTCGAATGCACCATCAACGGTATCGGCGAGAGAGCAGGCAACACGTCGCTCGAGGAGATCGTGATGCTGCTGAATGTGCGGCAGGCGAAGCTCGGGCTCGAGTGTGGGGTTGACACCAAGGAGATCACTCGCGCCTCGAGACTCGTCGCCGAGCTGACTGGCAACTCTGTGCAGCCAAACAAGGCGGTTGTCGGGGCGAACGCCTTCGCACACGCGTCAGGCATCCACCAGGACGGCGTCCTGAAGGATCGCCTGAACTACGAGATCATGAAACCCGAAGACGTCGGGCTGACCGACTCTCGCATCGTCCTCACCGCGCGCTCCGGCCGCCACGCGTTTCACCACCGGCTCGGCCGTCTTGGCATCACGCTGGCGGGGGAGAAGGCTGACGTTGCGTGGCAGCGGTTCCTCCAGGTCGCGGACACGAAGAAGGAGGTCACGGACGAGGATCTGCGCAAGATCGCGGCCGCCGCGTCAGAGCCAAACGGCGAGAAGACGAACGGCAGCGAGACCAATGGACACGAGACCAATGGCCACCCGCCGGTGACCGACCAGCTCCACGACCACAACCACGTGGCGGATACCCTTCGGCATCTCATCTTCGGATGAGGTTTTGGGATGAGCGTTGAGGGTCGCCTACCAGGGGGAACCTGGCGCCTATTCGGATGAGGCCGTTTCGGCGCTCTTCACAGATGCCGAAGCTGTCGGCTTCGCCACTTTTCGCCTGACCTTCGAGGCTCTGACGATTGGCGCCGTCGATGCTGCGGTGCTGCCGGTCGAGAACACCAGCGCCGGCGTCGTGCAGGAGGTGTCGGACCTGTTGTGGGAGCTGCCGGGCCTGCGCGTCGTACGCGAGCACGTGCTCCCGGTGCGCCACTGTCTCCTCGGCTGGCCCGGACCTGTCGAGCGCGCCCTGTCGCATCCGCAGGCGCTCGCCCAGTGCGATGCGTACCTGCACTCGCGGCAGATCCGTTCCGTCGCGTATCACGACACCGCTGGAGCGGCGCGCGCGGTCGCGGAGCAGCGCCAACCCGGCACCGCGGCGATCGCGAGCAAAGCGGCCGCAGCGCGTTACGGGTTGTACGTGCTGGCGGAATCGATCCAGGACGACTCGGAGAACCGGACCAGGTTCATCGTTGTCGAGCGCGGGGACCCGGCCAGGCCCGCCACGGCGCAACCTGGGCACAAGTCTTCGCTTGCTTTCGTCACCGGCCACCGGCCGGGCAGCCTGGCCCAGGCCCTTCAGTGTTTCGCGAGTCGCGGGATCAACCTCACGCGACTGGACAGCCGGCCGATGAAGGGGCGGCCCTTCGAATATCGCTTCTACCTCGATTTCGCGGTGAATGGCAACAGCGCCGAAGCTGAAGCCGCCCTCAAGGATCTCGAAGACGCAAGCGCCGAGATCAAATTGTTTGGGACCTATCCAGCCGCTTAGATCGGGAGCCCCAATTAACGGATTTCATATACCGGGATAATGCTTGAAGGCTCGGCTTGGTTCAAATCCGTTAACCAAAAAGTCAAGTGAATGCCGCCTCGCCGCTGACTACCCGCAGTTAACAAAAGAGTGCTGCGATCTTTTCAAAATTGGTACCGCATGCTCCGAATTGTTTTGCTTTACAGTGGCACCGGTGGTAGCCAACCGCGAAGGGGTAAACGTTGTCGCGCGCGCGCCAAAATCGACGCGACGACGCCTCCCCGGTGTGACTCTCAAACCCGGTGCTGTGAAGCAGGCTCGACAGGAGGCAGGCCTCAGCCTTGCCCAGGTCGGCAAGGGGCATGTGACCGCGCCGGCCATCTACCTCATCGAGACCGGCCGCACCCGGCCGTCCCTGCCCACGCTCGAGCACATCGCGCAGCGCACCGGTAAACCGATCGAGTTTTTCCTGGCCGATCCAGGAGGGACCACTGACGAAACTCAGGCCGCGCTCGCCGACCTCGAAGCGATGGTCGCCGACGGCCGGTACAACGAAGCCATCGAGCTGGGTCGTTCGCTGCTCAGCCTCGGAACGTCGGCTTACCGGCTTGGCCGCATCCGGTACTTCCTCGCCATGGCCCATCTGCAGTTGGCCCAGCCAGACCTGGCCGCGGGATTGCTTGCCGAGGCCCGGGCTCACTTCGAGGCGGTCAATGACGCAGTCATGCTGGCCGAATGTCTTGGCGCTGAGGCCTCGCTGGCCTACATGACGCAGCGACCGAACGCCATCGATCTGGCGGAAAAGGCGCTTGCCGTGTGCCGAAGCCTCACGCCGGTCCCGACGCCGACCGAAGCTCGCTTGCTCGGCATCGTCGCGACCGCTCACGTCGCCAACTTCGAATGGGACAAGGCGGTCGAGTTTTATGAGCAGGCAATCGAGGCTGCGGGCTCCTATTTCGATCTCCGCGGTCTGGCGAAGATGTACAGCGGACTCTCCTCGGCCTACCACGAGCTGGGCCAGATCGACGTCGCCGCGAGATATGCGACCCGCTCGGTCACGCTGCTCGAGGTGCTCCGCGACAGGGTGTCGCTGGCCCGCTCGGAGAACAACCTGGGCTTGATTCTCATGGCCCGTGGAGACCTGGACGCCGCGCGACAGCATCTCGACCGGTCGCTCGAGCTCAGCGAGGAGACCGACCTGCAGGTCGGCCGCAGCCAGGTGCTCCTCAGCCTGTGCGAGCTGTGTTTGCGCGAGGGCAACCTCGAGCAGGCGCAGTCGTTCGCGCGCGAGGCGCTGCTGCTGGCGGAGCGCCTGCAAGAGGAGTCCAACGTGGCCGAAGCGCACATGTGGCTCGGCCGCATCGCCGACAAGCTGGGCGATCACCCCACGGCCGATTACGAGTTTGCGCTCGCTGTTCGCGGCCTCGAGCAGCTGGGCACGGACGAAAGGCTGTTCCAGGCCCACGGCATCTACGCGGAGATCCTCGAGCGGCGCGGTGACGTCGCCCAGGCATACGTTCACATGAAAAAGGCACTCCAGGCGAGCCGTCCAGGCGGTCTGATGCAGAGAAAGCAGCAGGAAGACAAGGAGCGCGCCACCAGCGCCTGAACTCCAGGTCGTGCGTGCTAACGTAGTTTTCGCCGCCTTGACTACAAAGGCGTAGGGAGGTTTCCGGCTGGCGAAGGCGCTGCGCAGTTCCAAGGTTTCCCTGAGCGCCGAAAAGATCGTCGCCGACTACCGCCTCGCCTACAGCAGCCGCCGCGCGAGCATCAGCGGGCGGGCTGAGGTCCTGCGCGGCAACGCCACCTTCGGCATCTTCGGCGACGGCAAGGAAGTCGCCCAGCTCGCGATGGCCAAGGCGTTCCGCCCGGGCGACTGGCGCGCCGGGTACTACCGGGACCAGACGTTCATGTGGGCGACGCGGATGTCCAACGTCCGCGCCTTCTTCGCTCAGCTGTACGGCAATCCCAACCTGGAGTCGGATCCCAGCTCTGGCGGCCGCCAGATGGGCAACCACTTCGCAACCCGCTTCCTCGACGACCGCGGCGAGTTCGCCAGGTCCGTGGACATGCCCAACTCCAGCGCCGACGTCTCCAACGTTGCGGGGTGGATGCCGCGCCTCCTCGGCCTGGCCTATGCGTCGAAGCTCTATCGAAACAACCCCCAGCTGAAGTCTGTGCAGGATGGGTTCTCAGTAAGCGGAGACGAGGTCGCGTTCGGAACCATCGGCGATTCCGCCACCAGCGAAGGATTGTTCTGGGAGACGATCAACGCGATAGGCGTCCTGCAGGTGCCTTTGGCGATGTCGGTCTGGGACGACGGATACGGCATCTCGGTTCCGATCACGGCCGCGACGACCAAAGCTTCGATCTCCGATGTGCTGCGCGGCTACATGCCAGATGACCGTCCGGGCATCGACATCTACGTGGTTCCGGGCTGGGACTATCCGGCCCTGGTGGAGGTTTACGCAACCGGGATCGAGAAGGTTCGGCGCGAACACAAGCCGGCGCTGTTCCATATCACTGAGCTCACTCAACCCCAGGGCCACTCGACGAGTGGAAGCCACGAGCGCTACAAGACGAAGGAGCGGCTGCGCTTCGAGAACGAGTTCGACTGTGTCAAGCGCATGCGGGACTGGATCATCGAGACAGGTATCGCAGGCGAGTCTCAGATCGAAGGTTGGGAGGCCGCCGACAAGGAAGCGGTCGAGGCCGCGCGCGACCTGGCCTGGGAGGCATTTCAGATGCCGATCCGTGCGGAACGCGATCGCGCGGTGGCGATCCTCAAGCGAGTCGACATGCCCGAGGTCGCCGAGATCACCGCCGATCTCGACGAGGCCGGAAAGGTGACCAGGTCGCTCGTCTTGTCGAGCGCGACTCGGGCTCTGCACCGGCTGCGCGGAATCGAGTCGCGGGAACGGACAGAGCTTGCGAAGTTCGTCGCGGAGTACCGGCGCGAAAACGACGAGCGCTACAACTCACACCTCTACAGCCGCTCGGACGAGTCGCCGCTGAAGGTGCCGGTCGTGCCCGCGGTGTTCTCGGACAAGTCTCCGATGGTCGACGGCCGCCAGGTGCTGCTGCGCAACTTCGACGCCAACTTCGCTCGAGACCCGCGCCTTTTCGTGATCGGCGAGGACGTCGGGCGCCTTGGCGACGTCAACCTGGTCTTCGAAGGCCTGCAGGCGAAGTACGGCGATCTGCGTTTCACCGACACCGGCATCCGCGAGGCGACCATCCTAGGACAGGCGATCGGCTCGGCGATGCGAGGGCTGCGGCCGATTTGCGACATCCAGTACCTCGACTACTTCCTCTATGCGTTGGAGACTGCCTCGGACGACCTCGCGACGCTGCACTGGCGCACGGTCGGCGGCCAGAAGGCGCCGGTGATCATTCGCACGAAAGGGCACCGGCTGGTCGGAATCTGGCATTCAGGCTCGCCGATGTCGGTGCTGCTGAACGCGCTCCAGGGTCTCTATGTCGCCGTGCCGCGCAACATGACGCAGGCGGCAGGTTTTTACAACACTCTGTTTCGCGGCGACAACCCGGCCGTGGTGATCGAGGTGTTGAACGGCTACCGGCTCAAGGAGCGGGTGCCCGACAACATCGGCACGTTCACCGTCCCGCTCGGCATGCCTGAGGTCCTGCGCGAAGGGACCGACGCCACAGTCGTCACGTACGGCGCGTTGTGCGGCATCGCGCTCGAGGCGGCGCGAACACTCGAGGAGCTGGGAGTGTCCTGCGAGGTGATCGACGTGCAGACGCTGAACCCATTCGACATCGAGCACAGGATCGTGCGCTCGATCGAGAAGACGCACGCGCTGATCTGCCTCGACGAGGACGTGCCGGGCGGTGCGTCCGCATTCATGCTGCAGCAGATCCTCGAGGTGCAGACCGGCTGGTGGCATCTCGACGCCGCCCCGCGCACGCTCGCCGCCTCGCCCAACCGGCCGTCGTACGGTCCTGACGGCGACTACTTCACCAAACCGAACCGCGAGACCATCGTGACCGCCGTCTACGAGCTGGTTCGAGAGCGCCAGCCGTGGCGATTCCCGTCCCTGGACTCCTGATCAGCCGGAATTCGACACGTCTGGCGCCAAACGCGGCCCTGAACTCAGCGATTCGACACGTCAGGCACCCAGCGTGTCTTAGGTCAAGTCCCCCGGCAGGTAGTCCATGACCGCAAGCGCCGGCGCTCGGTTGAACAGCGAAACTCCCTCGAGCAGGTAGCCGACGAACTCCGCCGCGCTCGCCGCTGCCGGCGGCGGGACCATTCGCTTTGGCGCTCTCACCTCCCGGGCGGGTGCCGCGTCCGGCAGGCTCGCCAGGGTCCGCGCCTTGCGAACCGCCGCTTCGAAGCCGCCCATCTCGTCCACCAGCTTCCGCTCGAACGCCTGGCGGCCGGTCCACACGCGGCCGGCGGCGATCGGATGGATCTCTTCTGGAGTCATGTTGCGCGCCTTGCTCACCCTCTCCAGGAAAAGCTCATAGATGCGATCGATCTGGCTCTTCACGATCGCCCTTTCCTCTTCGGTGAATGGTCTTTCGTCGGTCTCCATGGTCACGTGCTGCCCGAACGCGACAGTCTCGCGGTTGGCCATGAGCTTCGACCACATCCCCCCGGTCACGAACTTTCCCGATAGCACGCCGATGGAGCCGGTGATCGTGCCCGGACGCGCGACGATCCACCGACCCGGCGTAGAAACCCAGTAGCCTCCGCTTGCGGCAAATGGGCCCATGCAAACGACAAGCGGCTTGCGAGCAGCGATCACGTCCAACGCCTGCCGCATCGCCTCCGATGCTGTCGCCGAACCTCCCCGTGAGTTGACATAGAGCACCACCGCCGCCGCGCGTTTGTCGCTTGCGACCCGGCGCGCGGCCTGGACCACCGTCAGATCTCCGGCGCGCTCTGCGCTGACCAATGGGATCTCGATCGGAGGTTTGAAAGGCAGCTTGCCCGACCGTCCGTCGATGATCGCCCCTTCGATCCGCAGCACCGCGACGTACTTGCGTGCGCGAAGGGTTGGCGCGGGGATCCGCACCTTTTTCTGCGCGCGCTCCCAGGTCGCGATCGTCACGCGAGCGCCGGCACCCTGGCCGAGGCGTTCAGCCAGCTTCTCCTCCGGCATCACGGCGTCGACCACGTGCATCTCGAGAGCTTTGTCGTCGGCGTAGGGCGAGCCGTCGACCAGCGCCTGGGCGCTATTTTCGTCCAGCACGCGGCCCTTGCCGATCGCGCTCAAGAGCTCGCTGTGCTGCGAGCTGAGAAGCCATGTCACCTGTTCGCGAAGCTCGGGCGACATATGTGACTTCATCCAGATGTCCGGAGCCGACTTGTAGGGCGAGATCTGCACGAAGTCCCCCTCGATGCCAAACCTCGCCAGTCCGTCTTTGAGAAACATTCCGGTGGTGGCAACGCCAAGTGGCTGCACCGCCCCGGCAGGCATCAGGAGGATCTCGTCGCATGCGCATGCCAGGTAGTACGTGCCGGTCGTGTAAAACGGCGCCCACGCCACCACCCGCCGGCCGGACTGTCGAAGCTTGCCGACCAGCTCCCTCAGGTCCTGAAGCGTCGCCATCGGCATAGGCACGGGTCGCAAGTGCAGGATCACGCCTTTGATTCGGGGGTCGTTGATGATCAGGTCGAATCGCTCGGCCAGCTCTTTGATGCTCAGTCTTGGTCGCGATGTGAACCGCTGCCACAAAGGGGGCGGCGGGTCGGGCAGCGCCGGCATGTCGTTTTCGAGGACGAAGATCACGTACTCGGGCGGCTTGCCGATCGACCGGCGAACCCTCGAGATCAGCCACCACAGCCAGCGGAACGGAAAAAGGATCATCCCCGCCAAAAGATTAGGGCTTGCCGGGATCTCGCCCTATAACGTCCCGTTGGCGCCAACGGGGTGGAATGCCCGACCCACATACGCCCCGTTGACGCCAACGGGCTGGAATTCGCGGCCCGGTCAGACTACCTTCGAGACCTCGAGGTGCTCGTCGACCGACTCGCCCAGCCGGCTCGCGCCGTACTCCTGCCCGACATGCTGGTGGTACGGCACACCGGTGAAAAGGTGATGGCTGCGCGTCGGCACGTCCGCGCCGTCGGCCCATTCCTTGCGCTGGAGCGCCATGTAGCCCTCTTCCTTGTTCTGCTTCAAGCCCTGAAGCAGCGTCGACATGCCGTGTCCCGCCGCGTGCTGGAGGGCGAGGGTGATGAAGATGAAGCCCACGCCGAGCAGGCCCAGCTCGTCCCAGGTGATCGG
>DATGVE010000022.1:0-16512 GCA_035300725.1 Candidatus Eiseniibacteriota bacterium
CCGTAGTTACGTAGTGCGTCTCGTCTGTGAACAGCGCGCTGGCTATGGCGATCGCCGGTGTCTCGCGCACCGGATCGATGACGACATACAGACCACGGCCGATCCGGCGGACTCTCCGCGCCTTAGCCAATCGGCGCAAACACTCGTCGGGGGCATAACCGCGCGGTACGACCTCAACTCTGGCCTTGCGCCAGGTTGCCGAGCCCAAGTCGACGACCGCGTTTCGTCGCTGAAGGTACCAGTTGGGGAGTTCGGAGCAGGCCATGGTGTCGTCTGTCTGCTGAAACCATACAGTATTGTAGGGTTAGCGTCAATGCACGACACCGATCCAGTCCTGGAAGGATCACAGGGTCGTCAATTGGTGGGACAGTTTGGCGCCTCGGACGCTGTCCGTTGCCACTTCAAATCAGTCTTCAATTTCGAGCGGTACCTTTGGCACTTCGCCACGCACCAACGGCCGCAAGAGTTGTGCCAGGCCGCGCGGCCAGAAAACGAGATTCGTCGCAGATTCAATCTCCTCGATCCCCCACCACTGGTGGCCGAGAACGATGCCCACCTCAACCTCGTCCATCCCACTGTGATCGAACTCGAACGGCTCCGCGTGTGCAAGAAAAATTCTCTCCTGCTGCCGATAGCGGACGCCCCGGAAGGTGAACTCTGCTGTTCGACGCCACACCCACGGACCGAGCTGGATCGCCTGGAGGCCCACCTCCTCGGCAAGCTCCCTCATCAGGGCTTGCTCATGTGTCTCGCCATCCCTCAGACCGCCTCCTGGCAATATCCAGCTGCGACCGGACTCAGCCTCAATAAGCTGAAGGAGCACTGCCTGATTTCGGCTCAGGACTATAGCCCGTGCCGCCTGCCGCTCGACGACCCCATCGCTCATTGGCCTTGCGCCATCCTGGAGGGTCGCTGCGCAATTGTGTCGGGGCGCGGATCGCATATACCGGGTTCACGGCGAGCTGCAAACCGGCCCCGGGGCGACGCTACTCCTCTGCTAACCCTCGTGTTTCGCACACGCTTGCGCGCCTTCATCACTCTTGCTATCAAGTCATCTCGTGGTAGTCCTTCGAGCAACTAGATGGAAGACGCCACTACAAACGCGGCTGTTGAGAGGTTCGTTGCCAGACCCCGTGATGTACAACCAGATCGAGGACGAGTAAAGCCCTCGAGAATCAGGCAAATACAGGCCGGGCTTCGGATTGGGCCCGGCCTCTTCTTTTGCCTCCGCTCACCCTGGCGCTCGAGGCCTCGAGGACCTGACCTATCGCCCGACGCGGGCGCTTACCGGTTGCTTTCCGCCAGACGCACCAGCTGGCTCAAGCCCTGGAGCAGGCGATACGCGACCTCGGGGTGCTCCGTCAAGAACGGCTTGAAGTTCCACTCCGGGATCGTCGCCAGGGTGACATCGGTGTCTGCCTTGATGGACGCACTGCGGCCCTCCTGGTCGAGAAGAGCTATCTCGCCGAACGAGTCGCCTGGCCCGAGCTTTCGCTTCTTGCCCTGGATCGTGTTGACCGTCACGGTGCCGTCGAGGATGACCATGAATCCGACGCCGTTGTCACCTCGCACGACGATTTCGTGAGCGGCCGGGTGTTTCACGGTTTTCATCTGCTTCTCGATCACGCGCAGCTCTGACTCGGGTAGTCCCTTGAAAAGCTTCGCCTGCTTGACGCCGACCACGCGGAGATACTATCGCTACCGACCGGCCTTCTTTTCGTCCAGAAACTCCTGGTACCGGCGGTAAGCGTCCTGCTTGCGGCTGTCGACGATCTTCGTGTAGCCCTGAAGCGTGTTCAAGTTGGCGTGGCCGAGGACCTCCTGGACCAGCCGCACGTCGCCCCCGGTCACCTCCAGCAGCGTCGTGGCGGCGGTGTGGCGAGCGACGTGAGGTGACTTGAAAGACCACGCCCCGAGCTGCCGCCGAATCTTGCGCACCAGGAAACGCGCGCCGGCTGAAGTCAGTCGACGGCTGCGATCGTCCGGAGCGGCGCGGTCGAAGTTGACGAACAACGCCATGCACGCATCTTCGCGCGAGCCCAGATAGTCCTCGAGCGCACCTCGCGCGTCGGCCGTCAGGTACACAGAGCGCTGTTTTGAGCCCTTGCCGGTCACCACCAGGCGATTGCCTGTTCGCGGGAAATCTGTTCGGTCGAGGGCCAGTGCTTCGGAGATGCGGCAGCCGGTGCTGATGAGGAACTGGACAAGCGCGCGGTCGCGCTTGTCGTGCATCGTCTTGGTGGGCAGGGCGCCGAGCAGCCGAGTGAGCTCGTCCGGATCGATCGGTTTGGGTAGCCGCTGCTCGAGCTTCGGCAGGGTGATGCCGTTAGAGAGGTCGCGTTCGATCAAACCTTCTCTCGCGATCCAGCGCAGCCACGAGCGGATGGCCACGAGGGCCCGCGCGCGTGAGGCTGGACTCTTCAGCCTTCCGGCGAGGTGTCGTTGATACGCGCGAAGGTCATCGTGGCGCAAATCTTCCGTGGCGAGCGAGTGGCCTTTGGCGGCGAGAAAAGTGAGCAGCTTGCGGAGCTCGGACTCATACGCGCGGACCGTGTTCGGACTCCGGTTCGCTTCCAGCTGAAGCCAGCCGAGATATTCGGTTGCGGCGGCCTGTAAATCGAGTGGCATGTCGAGGCCCGACTGGATGTTGCCATACTCGATGCGAGATGAGTGCTCTTCGGGACTTAAGCCCAGCCGCCTCGCCACTGCACCGAGGCGACGAATTCGGCTTCGATCAGGAATTCACAGAGCGACTGCAAGGCTTTGCCCTCTGGGTCTTTCGCAACTACTGGCGAGTCGAGGTCGAGGGAGTCGACAATGTGCCGGCTCGCGGCCGTGCGCTGTTGGTCGCCAACCATGCGGGCATCATTCCGTACGACGGGGCGATGATCCGCACCGCGATTCTTGCCGAGCATCCGCAGCCGCGCCACGCCCGCATGCTCGTCGTCGACTGGGCTTTCGCGATGCCGTTCACGAACATGCTCCTGCTCAAGACCGGAAACGTGCTCGCCCATCCGGACAACGCAACGACGTTGCTCGAACGCGATGAGCTGGTCGGCGTTTTTCCAGAAGGCGTCAAGGGCGCAGCGAAGCGCTATCGAGATCGCTATCGAGTAAAGCGCCTGGGACGTGGCGGTTTTGTCCAGGTGGCGCTGCGAACGGGGTCGCCGATCATCCCGGTCGCGGTCGTCGGCTCGGAAGAGATTCATCCGGTGATGTTCGACCTCCAGTCGCTGGCCAGGCTCGTCGGGCTGCCCACCATTCCCATCACACCGACGTTTCCATGGCTCGGCCTGGCAGGCCTGATTCCTTTGCCCTCGAAGTGGTTCATCGCATTTGGAAAACCTATCGACGTTTCGCACTACGGACCGAACGCGGCAAACGATGCGCGGCTGGTACTCGAATTGAGCGAGGAAGTGCGGAGCTGGATTCAAAGCACCTTGCACAGGCTGCTGGCGCAGCGCCGGACGATTTTCTTTTAGGCGCCATGCCATCGCGCGGTCACTGTCAAACTGTGCCGATGTTGCAGCGCTTGGTTGTAGGCCTGACGGCTCTGCTCATGCTCGTTGCATGCGGCGGTTCAAATCCATTGAAGCCTTCAGGTCCGACTGCGTCCAGCGTTGCGGTTCAGCCGGGCGACCTTCCCAAGGACATGAAGAAGTGCGACCAGTCAGGTGACATGGACTCGTTTCTGAACAGGGCCAAGACCAAGGACTCGACCAACTACAACACGATCAAGCCCGAGTGGGACGCGGCGAAGCAGCAGGGGGCGACGGCGGCGTACGCGGCCTTCTACACCGACAGCACTGCGCACTGCGCGAGCGTGGAAGCCAACTCGGGCGACGCGAGCACGGCGACCTACAAGCTGGCGCTCAACTTCGTCATTCAATTCAAGGACGAGGCAAGCGCCAGCAAGGGCTACACAAGCGAGTCGATCTTCGGCTTCAGCACGTCAGCGTTGAAGAGCGGTGGAGCCCCAGTGTTGGAAGGTGCGGCCAAGACGGGGCTCAGCCCAAACTCCATTGTGTTGAGCGTCACCATCTCGAACCAGTCCTTCTACATCGCGGTTTGGCAGAACAAGGTCTTCATGGTCATCCTCGCGATCCTCAACATCGATACGGCGACCTGCAAGAAGGTCGCCCTCGCGGAGAACAGCCGCATCAAGTAATCGATCGCGGACGGGGCCTCAGCTAAACTGGCCGGGCCGATCGCAAACGCTCGCCACGTTCCAACACGCACTCGGCGCCGGCAGGGCTCTCCGCTCCTGCTTCGCACAGCGCTCGGACTCGCGCTTGTGATCACGCTCGCCTGCGGCGCTTTCAGGCTGATGGATCGGACGGACGCGTCTGCAGCTCTTGCACGCAACCTCAACCAGCCCACAGACATCTCTCCTGTGGCGAGCCAGGTCTTGCTGCCAGGCCTTGAGGCCGGCGCCTGTGTCAGCCTTGCTCCAACTCGAGCAGGCTCAGGCCAGACGGTGTTCATCGATCCGGGTCATGGAGGCATGGATCCTGGGGTCGTCGGCGGGACCTCCGGGCGCCGGGTGCTGGAGAAGGACGCCACGCTGGCGGTCGCCGCAAGGCTGAGCACCCTCCTCCGAGAGGACGGCTACCGCGTGGTCATGTCGCGCACGCAGGACTCGGCGGTCGTCAAGCTGACGCCGGCCGATTCGGTGATGGGCTCGCTCACCGCCAGCGCCGAGCATCGAGACCTCGCGACGCGGGCTGCGTGCGCAAACGCGGCTGGAGCTGTCGCGCTCGTGTCCATACATTTCGACGCCTTCAGCGACCCCACGGTCGGCGGGACGGAAACGTTCTACGACTCCGCGAGGCCATTTGCGGCATCGAGTCGCCGGCTTGCCACCAGCCTCCAGGCTGCCCTTGTCGCCGCCCTCGGCACCGCCGATCGCGGCGTCTGGACCGACGACCAGCTCGCCGCCCCCACGCTCACGAGCTCCGGCAGCACATACGGCCACCTCATCGAGCTCGGCCCGCCGGCGTCAGGTTGGGTGGATGACCCAAGCCAGATGCCGGGCGCTCTTGTCGAGCCGCTGTTCCTGACCAACGCCGCCGAGGCCCAGGTGGCGGGCGACGAAGCCGGACAGCAGCGGATTGCGGCTGCGCTGGAGAGCGGGCTCGTGAGATTCCTGACCGGCGGCTGAGCGGGCGCGCTGGTGCGCCTGGCAAGAATCGAACTTGCTGCCTCTTGCTCCGCAGGCAAGCGCTCTATCCGGTGAGCTACAGGCGCGTCCATCGAACAGCTGCAAAGCGGTTTGGGGTGTCTCGATCGCCCCACCCGTGAAGCGGCTCGGCACTCAGTAGAGTACCTGACTGCATCATGGCCCCATGATCTTCGTCATCGGTTCCGGCCCGGCCGGTGTCGCCTGCGCCAGCGCGCTGCTCGAGAGAGGCGCGCACGTGACCATGCTCGACGCCGGACTGGAGCTGGAGCCTGACCGGCGGCGGCGGCTGATCGATCTTCAATCGGTTGACTTCCCGTCTTGGGACGAGAAGTCGCTCAGTGTGCTGCGGGAGGGTGCTGAGCTCAGCCCAGGCGGCATACGGCTGAAGCTGGCCTATGGCTCTCAGTTTCCGTACCGAGATCCGATCGACCAACCGATGTCGGCGGACGGAGTGCACGCAAAGCTTTCTTTCGCGCGGGGAGGCCTCAGCAACGTGTGGGGCGCGAGCATCCTGCCGTATCGCACCGAGGACATGAGCGAGTGGCCGATCACCGCCGAGGATCTGGCTCCGCACTATCGGGCCGTGCTCAAGCTGATGCCGTTCTCCGCGCGGCACGATGCGCTGGAGGAGCACTTCCCCCTTCACCATGACCAACCGGGGACGTTGGCCTCGAGCAAGCAGGCAGCCGATTTTCTCCGCGATCTGGAGATGAACAAGGCGGCCCTGCTTTCTCGGGGCATCAGTTTCGGAACATCGCGCCTGGCGCTGCAGGCTGATGCCTCCGACGGCAAACCGGGATGCGTGTACTGCGGCAAATGTCTCTATGGCTGTCCCTACGAGGTCATCTACAACTCGAGCCAGTCACTTGTTGGTCTGCGCTCGAATCGCTCGTTCACCTACCGCTCGGGGCTGGTCGTGGAGCAGCTGAAGGAGATCGGGTCGCAGGTCGAGATAAGCGGACGCGCAGCGGGCGATCGTTCCGAATTCAAGATCCGAGCCGACCAGGTTTTCGTGGCCTGCGGCGTCCTGTCGACGGCGAGGATCATGCTCACCTCACTCGAGGCTTATGACCGGCCGATTCAGGCGATCGACAACTTCTACTTCCTGATGCCGCTCCTCCGGTACCGAAGCCGCGCAGACGTCCGTGAGGAGCCGCTGTACACGCTGGCCCAGGTCTTTATCGAGATGCTGGACACGGAAGTCGGCGCGCAGACGGCGCACCTCCAGGTGTACACGTACAACGAGCTCTTTGAGAAGGAGGTCCAGAGGATGCTCGGGCCGCTGAACGGGCTGCTCCCCGACGCGCTGCGACGGAGCCTGCTCGGCCGCCTGCTTTTGATTCAGGGCTTTCTGCATTCCGACCTATCGGCGCGCATCCGGATCACGCTGCGACGCGCCGGCAACAACCATCCGGCAACTCTCGAGCTCGCCGGCGTAGAGAATCCGCTCATGCGACCCGCCCTATCGGCGCTGCAGCGAACGCTCTGGGCCGAGCGGAGCTCGATGAAGGCGTTTCCCGTTCCGCCCGCGATACGACCGGGCGAACCCGGGCGTGGCTTTCACACCGGCGGAACATTTCCGATGCGGCGGAATCCAGACGCCTTTCAAGCCGACCTGCTCGGACGGCCCACTGGTTTCTCGCGGGTGCATCTGGTCGATTCGAGTGTCTTTCCGTCATTGCCTGCGACGACCATCACCCTGAGTGTTATGGCGAATGCCCACAGGATTGGCAGCACCGCGCTCGACTGATGACAAGGGTCGCGATCACCGGCGCAAGCGGTTTTGTCGGTTCGATGCTGGCCCGACATTTCGAAGAGGCGGGTTGGAAGGTGGTGCGTATTTCTCGCTCCGCCAGCACCAGCGACGCGAGCACAGTTCCGTTTCGACTTGGCGAAGACCTCGCGCCAGATGTGTTCCGCAGCCGCCAGATCGCGGCTCTTGTTCACTGCGCTTATGACTTCCACCCTGTAAAGCCAGCCGAGATTCACAGGGTCAACGTCGAGGGAACGCGGAAGCTGCTCGCGGCGGCGAAGGCCGGCGGGGTGGAGCGGATCGCAGTCATGTCCTCGATCAGCGCGTTTGAAGGTGCCACTTCGACGTACGGTCGCGCAAAGCTCGAGATCGAGGCCGCCGCGATTTCTGCGGGCGCCCTCGTCGTGCGCTCGGGCCTCGTCTATGGCGACGGACCCGCGACTGCCGGAGGCATGTTCGGCAGGCTGGCCAAGAGCGTGCAGCGAGGGGTGGTTCCCCTCATCGACGGCGGAAAGGATCCTCAGTACCTGATCCACGAAGAGGACCTCTGGCTCTTGATGAAAGGATTCGTCGAAGGCGAGGTTCGCAACCCTGGCAAGCCGGTGGTGGCTGCAGCATCGAAAGCGTGGCCGCTGCGCGATCTGCTGGTCGAGCTTGCGCGCCGCCAGGGCCGCCATCCCAGGTTTGTGGCTGTTCCTTGGATGCCAGTCTGGGCGGGCCTGCGGCTTGCGGAAGTCGTCCATATTCCTGTGCCGTTTCGCAGCGACAGCGTCATCAGCCTCGTGCGCCAGGACCCCAATCCGGACTTCGACTCGCTCGCGCAGGCCGGCATCACCGCTCGTGATTTCTCAGCCTCTTGAGGATCGACGTCAGGTCAGGCGAGCATCCACTGCTGCGGTGGCGGCTTTGAACGCGGCGACGTCGAGATTGCTTGCGGCTACGAAGGCGACGAAGAGCGACTTGCGCCAGCAAGCGATCTTCACTGGCGGCCGGTCGTAGGTCCACGAGTTCAGGCCGAGCCCAGTGCCGGTCCCGCGCGTCACGCCTGGCAAGATCTGTCCCGACGAGGGTGGCGCGAAACCGAAAACGCCGGATCCCCAGGCGCGATCGGCCTGCCCCGGGTCGTCGAAGACGGCGACGAAGCTCGCGATCGATTTGATGGAGGACGTTGCCCCCAGCTCGGCCTTGCACGCAGCCGGGCTTGCGGTGAAGAGGGAGACGGCGCCGGCCGTGGCGCCGGCGACTCGAAGCTGTTCCCATTGCGCGCCGACCCTGCCCGCAAGCGCTGCATCCGATTGGGCGAGGCTTGTGACGTAGACGTCGATCGGACCTGAGCCGAGGCACGGGCTCAAGCCCGCCGGACTATCCGCCGACTGCAGGATGGCCGCTGTAGGTGAAGTGTGAGGAGTTGGAGTGGGTAGAGGGCTTACGACCGCATGCGTGTTGGACTGGCATGCTGCGCAAAGCGCGCTCAGAGCGAGGATCGCGATGAGCCGGTGCACGGAGCGCGCAGTTTAGACTGCAAAGGCCATCGCGCGCCTGTAGCTCACCGGATAGAGCGTTCGGCTCCGGACCGAAAGGCAGCAGGTTCAATTCCTGCCAGGCGCACCAAATTCTGAATACGAAGCCGCCTGTGACGGGGCTGTCGGGCCGGTTTCGGCAAGGGCGCTGGTCACAGGATGGTCACGGATTTCTGCTCGAGCACTTGACAGGCTGTGATACAAGATAGTCAGTTGAGTCCTAAAGAGCGGCGCCCGATGCGGTTTGCCTACGATCGGCCGAAAGCAGGCGAGCTAGCCGCCCAGCTGGTGAACCTCGCTGGCGGCGAGATCCCCATGCTCAAGCTCCTCAAGCTGATGTACCTCGTTGACCGAACGAGCCTCATCGAGACCGGCTTCCCTGTCACTGGGGATACGATCGTCGCAATGGGGAACGGCCCGGTGCTGAGCAAGACCTACGATCACTTGAAGCCCACTGGAGAGCTTCCCTTCGTGGCGAGCGAGCCGGGCAACGTCCGACTCCAAGGGAGCCCGCCCGCAGACGGCCACCTTTCCGACTATGAGATAAAGCTCGCGCGACGCATTTTCGAGCAATTCGGTGCGATGTCGGGCCAGCAGCTGATCGATTATCTGCATCGCACGGTTCCGGAGTGGAAGTCGCCCCCGGTCGGATCGAGCGCCCTGATCGACCCAGTCGACATCCTGCGCGCTGCTGGAAAGTCAGAAAGCGAGATCGACGCTATCGCTGAGCAGGCTGAGTACTTCCACGTCGTCGAAAGCCGAACCGCCTAAGTCGCAGCCGCCGTTCCTAGTCGGCTTCACGTATCGGGATCTCGAACGCACGGGGGAGATCGCGCACCTCTGGGTGGTATGCGCGCAGCCTCACAGCGATCCCGACGAGCGCGTGATCATCAACATCACCTCGGACGGGGAGCACATCAAGGATCGGTCCTGCGAACTCGCCGAGGGAGACCACGAATTCATCAAACATCGCAGCTACGTCCTCTTCCGCAAAGCGGCGATCATCACCGTGGGAGACCTCACCGCTTGGCGGTCCAGAGGCAACCTTGACGTCAAGAGGGACATGTCACCTGCCATCGTCGATCGCATTCGCGCGGCCGCTCTCGAATCGGACTTCGTTGCCCGGGACGTCAAAGCTGCGATTCGCGACTGCTGGTGGACGCTGCCGGCGACCGACTAACCTGCTCGTCGGCAGCCGCGATTTGCATGTGCTCGAGCCCCGCACGGGCAAGGAGTGAGCCGAACCGCGCAGCGGCGTTCCCTCGCATCTTCGGCGTGACGTGCCCATAAATCTCGAGCGTGGTCTGAATCGAGTCATGACCAAGACGCTCGCTCACGGTCTTGACATCGACGCCCTCTTCGAGCAGCAGGGTGGCATGCGTCTGGCGCAGTCCGTGCAATGCGATCGCCGGCGGATCCGCCTGAGCTGACGTTCCTCGAGGACCGTGTAGCGAGCTAGGACGCGCTCTCGCTTGCGCTTGGGGACTGAGGCGAGGAAGGCGGCGACGCGCGCCTCGTGCGCCTTCGACTCGGCAAGCTCCGCGTCGAGCGAGAGCATTCGATGCGGATTATGTGTTGGCGTATCAGGACAAGCACATCCTCGAAAACGCCGCGATAATCGGGCCGCAATGCGTCCTATAACAACGTGGCTGCGGCGCCACTCCATCCGCGCCGGCGAGGCCGTCGCGCTGGTTCTCGTATTCCTCTTTGGGGTGTACCGCGCGCTTGGAAGCTGGGTGCCTTTGCCATCCCTTCCCCAGGACTGGGCGCTGCCGGTTCTCTGCGCTCTTCTGGTATGGCTCTATGTGAGCGACAAGTGGGCCACTTGGACGGGGCGGCCGGAGTTCCAGCTGTCTGATCGGCTCGCGCTGGACAGCATCAACATATGGCGCTTCACGTGCTGGAACTACGGGAAGGCATGCGAGGTCCGCGCGAGGGTGGTCAGCGCAACAGACGAAAGAGGCAACGTCTTGATCGACCGTCAGCATCTACCCATTGAGTTGCCCTGGACTCACCACCAGGGGGTCAGTTCGCTGCGCGTTGGCCCTAACGACCAACTCGGAATTACTGCAGCTCTTGTGTTCTACATCTGGCAGGCTGGCATTGGTCAACGACGCTTCCGGGGCCGCCCTCGGTTAGCTATCAGCGTCTATGGGGACAAGTGGCAGCCGGCGCTTGGCCAGGTGTCGTGTTTTCGGAATCGCAGACTTTCGGTGACGGTGGTGGTGGATCCCCCGAGCTCCCAGAAGTTGAGGGCGTCGAGCACACATATCACCTCACGTTTGATCGCACGGCGCCGAGCAAGTTCCGCGCCACGCCGTGAAAGCTCGGAGCCGCCTTGCCTAAACGAAGCCTCTCAAGACCATTCCCAGGCGATCCTGCAGGTTACCTAGACACTCGATCCAATCGTCCATTCTGCTGGTGGCTTGATCTTTGGATTGCGACATTGTCACGAGGACGCCGAGGTTCTGAAATCGTGTTGCAAGCCGCCTTAGCTCATCGTCTCGAGCTCGCTCGCGTAACAACTGGAGGTGCACCTGTGACGCTACATACTCTTGGTCCAGGTCATCCCCCAAGAGCGACCGGCCCCACTTGCCGCTTTCCCTGTGGGCCATGATGTCCTGATGATGGGCGCGCCCAACCGCCCGCCCGAAACGGGCGACCGCTTCCTGGAGGTCGAGCAGGGTTTGCCGCTGGAAATCATCCTTCTGGTCCTGTCGTGATTCGGTACGAGCAGCGCGATCGCGGCGAGTGCGCAGATGCTCGATGAGAATCCCGCCGAGAAGGCCAAGGCCTCCCGATAGGACTGCCGTGCCAGCAACGATCAACTGACCGACTGTCGCGTCGCTCATGGCATTGCAAATTGTGGCGCTCGATGGCCACCAATCGGTATTCTGGTCACGGCTTGGTCACAGACTCCTGAGGATGGGGAGGGTTCAGCCGGGACGGCGTTGCGGCGCAGCGCCCGATTTCGTATTCAGGAAGGCACCAGCAATGACGGGGAGGGACCGAGCAAGACAGCGTCTGCACGGCTCCGGACCGAAAGGCAGCAGGTGCAATTTCTGCCAGGCGCACCAACCCGTCCCGCGTAGGGAAGACCGTCTGATGTTCAACGGGGCGCCGCGTCGGCAATCCCCTGCACCCAGCTCTGCACTCAGGCGTCGGGCCTCCGTCAAAAGGGCGTTTTTGTGGCCCTTCCCGCGTATGATGGGTTTGGGCAACATTGGCCCGCCTAATGAGCAAAGCCAAGAACAATCAAACCGCTCGCGGCGGAGGCAGACCGGCCGGAAGCAAGAACCGGAACTACCCGCCGCTGAAACTCGCGGACGCCCTCAAGGTGGCCCAGACGATCGAGGACAAAGCGTCCGGCGTGACGACCAGCCGCCTGACTCTCGCCAAGCTGCTCGACATCTCGCCAGCCTCAAGCAACTTCAGCAACCTGGTTGCCGCGTCCCGCATGTATGGGCTCACGAACGGGGGCATCAACGCCTCGGAGTTCAGCCTTACCACGCTGGGTAAGGAAGCTACGGGAGCAGACGAGGTAGCCCGCCTAGCCGCCTACAAGAAAGCGGTCGTGAATATCGCGCCCTATCGGGCATTCTTCCAAGCGTTCAACAACAAGAAGGTGCCGAGTGCAATGCCCTTCACGGACTTTCTGGTGAAGACCGCCGATGTAGAGCAGGATCGCGCGGACGAGGCTATGGCGCTCATCCTTGCAGACGCTGAAAAAGCCGGCTTCGTGCGCCTAATGAAAGGCGGCGCGCCGTGGATAGACCTCGCAGGGACGCCGACCTCCCCTGACGCGGAGAAGGACGCCGAGCCGGATGCTGGGGTAAATGCGGGCGGTGAGAACGGTAGCCGCCCCGAGCCGGAACCCGCTGTCGTCATAACGCCGATACCGACATCGTCGGCGCCGACCGGCAAGCCCAAGAAGGTGTTCATCGCGCACGGCAAGAACCGCGTCCCGCTCGAGCAACTCAAAAAGGCGCTCGACACCTTTAAGGTCAGCTACGCGGTAGCCGTGGATGAGGCCAACCAGGGACGCCCGATCAGCAAGAAGGTGGCGAGCCTAATGCGTGACGAATGCTCGTCGGGGATCTTCATCTTCACGGCAGATGAGCGGTTCTTGCGAGAGGCGAAGAGCGGCGACCCCGAAGAGGTGTGGCGTCCGAGTGAGAACGTGGTCTATGAGCTCGGCGCGGCATCGATCCTCTACGAGAACCGAATCGTCATCTTCAAAGAAAAGGGCCTGACATTCCCGACTGACTTTTCGGACCTAGGGTTCATCGAGTTTGAAAAGGACCAGCTTGTAGCCGAACTCGGCGCCTTGTTCAAAGAGCTTGTCGAGCTGGATATTTTGGAGGTACGGGCCAAGGGCTGAGGCTGGCTATGTCAACGCAAGAGCAAACGTTCGGGCTCGCGTCACTGCTTGTTGGTATTGGACTCGCGGTCGTCCTCGCGGCGGGTCCCGCGCTCGGCATCGCCTTGCCGCGATCCGCGATCGTCGTCGCCTTCGTTCTCGCGGCACTGCTTGCAGTGATCGGCGCTGGCCTGCTCCTGCACCCAGTGTGGAGGTGGAGCCGCAGGTGGTGGGCGAGTCGTGGAGAGCCGAGACTCGATGTCGAACCAACCGGTGGGCCAAGCCAAGACCTGCGACTGTTCGTCACAAACCGCGGTCCGAAGGCAGAGTTTCATGCAAGAGCATCAGTGGTCGCGTCGCGCAACTACCCGAACCAGCTCCGAAAGGGTTCATACGTGCTCCTGTGGCTGGGACCGGGCACGAGCACTGTCACTCTCGATAAGGGCCAAAGTGACTCCCTGTTGATGGCTCGCTTCAAGGAGCTTGACCTCCGCGACGCGAGAATGGGGCAAGCTCAGGTCATCGAATGCAATGGGGCACAAGAAGGGCTGTGGGACGGCTTCCGCTGGATGTTCCAGCGGGACGACGCGTTGCCTGAATTCGACATCAACGTGACCATTGTGGGAAGCGGTCTGTCGGGGCTCTTCCACCGTCGGTACACATTGCGACCAGCCGCCTGGATCGGCCCCCTCGAACTGATCGAACGGCCACTGACCAATGTCGCCTAGCACGGGGGTTGGCGCCCGCCGCGGCCCGGATTGTCTCGTAGGTCACGGAAGACACGCGTTGACGCTAGTGCGACCCGGGGCTGTCTCTGGGCATATCCCTGCCGTCTGTTGACACGGATTCGGTTGCGTGACCCTGGACTGGAGCAGGCTGCCGCATGACAGACGTGCCCATTCCGTTCTGCACCGCAGTTCGGACACGCGTCCACACCTTCGACCAGGCTGGCGGATTCATCGCGAGATCGCGGAGGTAGTCGTGAGCGTCGCGGAGGAATCGCCCTTCCGCCTTGCCGTATTTCTTAGTGGCGGCGTCGTGGCGCTTTTTATCTTCGGGGACCCGAAACTTTTCTCGCAGCAACTCGAGCGTCGCAATGAGATATCCCTGCGCTGGATCGCTCAATTCCTCGCTCAACATGAAGACACATGCCTTGGCGTGTTGCAACCGAGTCGACGCCTCGTGTGGGAACTCCTTGTCTTCATACTCAGAGAGTTGAACACCAGCGGCCACCAGATCGGCGCAGTACTGCAGCAACCGATCCCGCCGCCACTGTGCGAGGTCGTTGCGAGCCTGCCACCGCGCGCTCAGGTAGCCGCCGATGAATCCTGCAGCCACTCCGATTGCGGCGACGATGAGCGTCACGACTGCTGTACCGAGATCCACGGTGCCGATCGTAGCCCCACGGAAGTTCACAGGACCGCAAAGAACTCGGAGCGTCTCGCGGGGCTGCAGGCACCACCCCGCCGCCCCCCGAGGGAATCAGCCTTTAGTTGCGCAGCTTCGTGATGGTGTCGCCTGGGCGCACCGTGCCGTTCACGATGACGCGGCAGTTCGCGCCACGCAGTCGGAGCTCGCGTCCCGTTGGAGAGTTGACGAACTTAAGGGCATCGACGCCAAAGCGCCCCGAGAACTTCGCGCAACCAGTGTGTGGGGGTTCGCTGAACTCGATCACCGCCGAACCGATCTGCACCCGACTGCCTGGAGGCAGGTTTTCGCGGCTGATGTCTAGATCGACGTAAATCTGGTCACCGGCCAGAGGCCAGCGCTCGCGGTCGCCGGCGATTGCGGCCGCCGCCCTCGCGTTCATCAGGGTCAGCTGCGCATCTGGATTGGGACTGCCGTCGGGAGTCCTGCTGCTGCCACGAGCGAGCCAGGTGTCGCCCTCGAGGCCTTCACGGGTGTTGAGTCGAGCCTCAGTCAGAACCTCGCGCTCATCGACCGCGGGGCGCCTCGCGATCAATTCCACGGTCCCGCCATCGGCAGGTGCGCCGCGGATGTAATCGAGGCTCGCCTCGAGGCGGGTGAGTTCAGCATGAACCAGCATGCCGGTATTTTGAATTACCGCGGCCTGCTCTGCCGGAGCTCAACTCGTCTGGGCACCCAGCCATCCAGCCTACGGATGTCCCTCCGACCCCACACCACCGCGTAGACAACAATCCCGACGATGATTGATTGGTACAGATTTCGACCCGTAGTGGAGAGCGAAAAAGGCAACCAGTCCCGTCCAGAAGATCTCCTCGGTGGCGATCAGAAGGGTCCAGCGCAGCGTGTTCATCGTCATACCGGGACTCTAATGAGCATCATTGCGAGATCACGATTCAAGAAGTCCGGCGGTTGGCCCTCGCCTTACCCGAAGCCGTGGAGCAGGAGCATTGGGGCAACCCATCGTTTCGAATCGGCGGCAAGATCTTCGCCACCGTGCCGGATGCGCAGCATGTGAACGTGATGCTCGACCCGTTTGGTGTCGAGCCTGTCGTACGCAACGACCCCGGAACGTGCGAGGAGCTCATGTGGGGGAAGCGGCTCGCAGGTGTGCGGGTATCGCTGAAGCACGCCGCACCGACCATGGTCAAGTCGCTCCTCGAGGCGGCTTGGCGGCGCAAGGCACCCAAGCGCCTGTTGGGCTGACACTCTCCGGGTCCGTCCACCGTAGGCTCTATTCGAGTGAGCGACAACGCGTTTGCGATCGAGCTCTTCAGCGGTCTCCCGCGGCGCTATGACCTGCTGGCCGAGGTCCTGTCGTTCGGGCAGAACAGGCGATGGCGTCGCGACCTGGTGAGTCACCTCGCCCCGCACCAGCCCCGCACAGTGCTTGACGTCGCCACCGGGACAGCCGGTGTGGCGATTGCGCTGGCTGCTGCAACCGAGTCGCGTATCACCGGTGTGGACATCAGCGATGCGATGCTCCAGCGCGGACGTGAGCGTGTGCGGACGGCGGACCTGTCCGGCCGTATTCAACTGCAGCCGGCCAGAGCCGAAGCCCTTCCATTCCCGTCGGAGTCGTTCGACGCGGTCAGCTTCACGTATCTCCTGCGGTATGTGGCCGACCCCGCAGCCACACTCGTTGAGCTTGCCCGTGTGATCCGGCCCGGCGGGCACATGGCGAGCCTGGATTTTTTCGTGCCGCCAGATGTTTGGTGGCGTGCCCCATGGTGGGTGTACACGCGGATGCTGCTGCCTGCCTCCGGCCTGTTGCTAGGCGGGAAGGCGTGGTGGGACGTCGGTCGCTTTCTCGGGCCAAACATCGAGGCCCACTACACGGCGTGGCCGTTGACTCGGATCGTCGATGCCTGGAAGGCGGCCGGGATGGTGGACGTCGGCTGCCGTGTCATGAGCCTGGGCGGCGGGCTCGTGATGTGGGGTACCAAGGGTGCCTGAAGCTCTCGCGCCCGCTTACTACGCCGCGCACACCACCGGATGGCGCCGAGACGTTTGGGCGCTGCTTCACCCGCCATACACCGCGTGGCATCTCTCGTACGTGTTGATAGGTGCGAGCCTGGCCCCGACCGTAAACATCGTTCGCCTAATCGCGACGCTGCTTGCCTTTTTTCTTGCGGTCGGGATTTCAGCGCACGCGCTTGACGAGCTCAGAGGACGCCCGCTGCAGACTCGATTACCCGCGGGCTTGCTGTGGGCGGCGGCGGTGATCGGTCTCGGTGGCGCGGTCGTCATCGGCATCGCGGGAGTATCGGTG
>DATGVE010000023.1:0-16355 GCA_035300725.1 Candidatus Eiseniibacteriota bacterium
CAACGCAAATTTCCCGTGGCCACCGTCACCGCTTTCGCCTCGGAGAGATCGGTTGGTGCGACGGTGCCATTCAACGGTGAGCAGCTCACGCTTCGGCGCCTGCACGAAACCAGCTTTCAGGGCATCGATGTCGCCATGTTCGCCGCCGGCGCCGACATCTCTCTGCTCTACGGTCCGGCCGCCGCCGAAGCGGGTGCGCTGGTGATCGACAAGAGCTCGGCGTGGCGTATGAAGGCAAACGTGCCGCTCGTCGTCCCGGAGGTAAATGGGGAGGATATCCGCGACAACGAGGGCATCATCGCGAGTCCAAACTGCACAACGATTCCTCTGACGATGGTGCTCGAGCCGCTGCGGAAGCAATTTGGCTTGCGTCGGGTCGTCGTCTCCAGCTACCAGGCCGCATCGGGAGCGGGTCGAGCTCTGCTGGATGAGCTCGAGGAACAGACCGCTGACATCGCCGCCGGCAAAACCCCGACCGTGACCGCCACCTCCCACCAACTCGCCTACAACGTCATCCCCGGCGGCTGGAAGCCAGACGCTGACGGCTACAACGAGGAGGAGATGAAGCTGGTCAACGAGACCCGCAAGATTCTTCACGACCCTTCGCTGGCCATCGCAGCCACGTGTGTGCGCGTGCCGGTGCCGGTGGGACACAGCGAGTCGGTTTTGATCGAGACCACAAAGAAGGTAAGCGCGGCTGATGCAAGGTTGGTCTTAGGCGAGGCTCCCGGACTGATCGTCGAGGATGATCCGCACGCCAAGATCTACCCGACCCCGCACGACGTCGCCGGCAAGGACGAGGTGTATGTTGGCCGCATCAGAGACGACCTCTCATCCAGCCACGGGTTGATGCTCTGGCTGGTCTCCGACAACTTGCGGAAAGGTGCCGCGCTGAACGCAGTGCAGATCGCCGAGCACGCTATTGAAATGGGAGTGATCGCGGCCGGTGCCACCCGCCACCGTGGCTCGAACGGAAAAGCATGACTGAAAGAGATTGGCGAAAAAGGAGGGAACTTTAGGCAATGACGACTGAAATAGGACGGCTGCTGACCGCGATGATCACCCCGTTCAAGGCGGACGGATCAGTCGATTACGCCGCGGCGGAGAAGCTGGCGGCGATGCTTGTCGCCGACGGGTCTGACGGAGTTGTTCTGTCTGGAACCACCGGCGAATCGCCTGCGCTGAGCGATGACGAGAAGATCGAGCTCATCAAAGCGATCAAGAAAGCGGTTCCCGGCAAGAACGTGGTGGCCGGCACCGGCACCAATGACACGCACCACTCGGTGAAGCTCTCCGAGCGCGCGATGAAAGCGGGCGCTGACGCCCTACTTGCCGTCGTGCCCTACTACAGCAAGCCGCCGCAGGAAGGGATGTACCAGCACTTCAAGGCGATCTCGGAAGTGGGGCCGACCATCATGTACAACATCCAGGGCCGCACCGCGGTCAACATGTCGGTGGCCACGACGCTGCGCTGCGCCGAGCTGCCCGGGATCATCGGCGTCAAAGAGGCGAGCGGCGACCTGGACCAAATTGGACTCATCTGCGCCGAAAAGCCCGCGAGGTTCACCGTGTGGAGCGGCGACGACAGCTGGACGCTGCCCCTCCTGGCGGTCGGAGGCTTTGGAGTGATCTGCGTCGTGTCACACATCGCCGGTCGTTCGATGAAGAAGTTGATAGAGGCGTACTCGAAAGCCGACAACGACACCGCGCGCAAGATTCACCTCGGGCTGCTGCCGGTGATCAAGACGTTGATGACGACAGCCGCCAACCCCGTGCCGATCAAGTCGGCGCTGAACGCGATGGGTTTCCAGGCCGGGCCGTTCCGGCTGCCGCTTGTGCCGCTGACCGACGAGCAGCTCAAGTCGGTCATGGGGACAATCCACGAAGCGGGAGACCTCATCACCTTCAAGGCGGGCGTAAAAGTCGCTTAGTGCCCAGGAGGAGCTGACTCAGCTCCACGCCACAGTCCGCTCGTGTAAGAACTGCGGACTACACGCAACTCGTACGCAGGCGGTCCCCGGAGTCGGTCCCTGTCCCACCGACATCTTGATCGTCGGCGAAGCTCCGGGCTTCAACGAGGACCGTCAGGGCGAACCGTTCGTCGGTGCCGCGGGCAAGCTGCTCGACACGCTCCTGTCCCGGATCGGTCTCAGCCGGCCGGACGTGTACATCACCAACGTGCTCAAGTGCCGCCCGCCGATGAACCGCGATCCGATGCCCAACGAAGCCGAAGCATGCTCGCCATATCTCAAGCGCCAGCTCGAGCTGGTGCAGCCGAAGGTGGTGCTGATCCTGGGCAGGCACGCGCTCGAGCGCCTCATGCCAGGCCAGGGCTCGATCTCACGCATTCACGGAAGCCTTGTCATGCGCGGTGGCGTCGCCTATGTGCCGCTCTACCACCCTGCCGCCGCGCTGCACAACGGCTCGCTGGTGGCTGATCTCGAGCACGATTTCGACCGCGTGAAGGCATACCTGGACAAGCTGCTGGCTCCGCCGCCACCACCAGTGCCGGTCGCACCCCCGAAGCAGGAGGCGGAACAGCTGCGCCTCCTGTGAAAGTCCCCACGAAATCAGAGCCTGCGGCGTGATTTCGCGGGGACCCCTGCAATCTCCGCGGCTTCGGTATGTCCCGCTGGGCGGCCTGGGTGAGGTCGGCATCAACATGTGGGCCCTCGAATGGGAAGACAAGATCCTGGTCGTCGACGCGGGTCTCATGTTCCCCCAGGAGGACATGCCCGGCATCGACCTCGTGCTGCCTGACATCTCTTACCTGCTGCAGCGGGATCGTGAGGTTCTCGGCATCTTCCTCACGCATGGTCACGAAGACCACATTGGTGGCCTGCCCTACGCGCTGAAGAAGATCAACGTCCCTGTCTTCGGAACACGTCTGACGCTCGGTCTCGTCAGGCCGAAGCTGAAGGAGCACCGCTTCCTTCGCGAGTCGGACCTGCGCGAGGTCCGCGTCGGCGACAAGGTCCAGCTCGGGCCTTTCCGCGTCGAGACGGTCGCCGTCTGCCACTCCATCCCCGACGCCGTCGCCCTTGCGATCGACACGCCAGTTGGAAAGGTCGTTTACACGAGCGACTTCAAGCTCGACTCCAACCCGCCCGACGGGCTTCCGACCGACATGGCTCGTTTCCGTAAGATCGGTGAGGAGGGAGTGCTGCTGCTGCTCAGCGACTCGACCAACGCCGAGCGGCCAGGGCATTCAGGGTCGGAGCGCGATCTGCACGCGCCCCTCGAGAAGATTTTCAGCGAGGCGCCTGGTCGCATCGTGGTTGCCAACTTCGCGTCCAACATCCATCGGATACAGCACCTCGTCCGCCTGGCGGAGCAGTTCGAGCGTCGCGTCGCTGTCGTTGGGCGAAGCCTGCAGACCAACTTCAGGACTTCGCGCGAGCTCGGCTTTCTCAAAGTTCCCGAAGGACTGACGGTGCCGCTGGAGGATATCGCCAAGGTCCCGCCGTCCAAGCTGCTGCTGCTCACCGCAGGCAGCCAGGGCGAGCCGATGTCGGCACTCGCCCGATTTGCGGCGCAGCGCCATCCCTTCGTCAATGCGTTGAAGGGTGATTGGGTGGTGATCTCGGCGCGGCCGATTCCGGGCAACGAGCGAATGGTCCATCAGACTGTGAACAACCTGTACCGCCACGGAGCACGCGTCTTCTATTCGGAGGTGGGCAACGTGCACGTGACTGGTCACGCCCAGCGAGACGAGCTGCGCGAGATGCTCGACGCGACGCGGCCGCGAAACTTCATCCCGGTCCACGGCGAGTACCGGCAGCTTCTGCTGCACTCCGAGATCGCGCGTGAGGCAGGCGTCGCCGATGACCGGATCATCGTCGTCGAGGACGGCGAGACGGTCGACCTCGACGCCGAACACATCAAGCGCGGCGAAAAGGTCGGCACCGGGTTGATCTACGTCGACGGATTGGGAGTGGGGGATGTCGAGCAGGTTGTGTTGCGCGATCGCCGCCACCTGGCCGAAGACGGCATCCTGGTCGTGACGCTCACTCTGGATCGGGACGCCGGCACGATCCGGGCCGGGCCCGACCTCATCTCACGCGGCGTGATCGAACCGGAGCTGTCGACCAAGCTCATGGCGGACGCGCGAGCCGCGGTGGTCCAGAGCATCGGCCGCCTCGCCGAGGCGCACGCCGACCTCAACCTGCTGCGCGAGGCCATACACGACGCGGTCTCCAAGACCGTTTGGCGTCAGACTCGGCGCCGCCCTATGGTGATCCCGGTCGTCATGGAAATATGAAGGGGTGAAGTTACCGCCGCTCGCGCTCGTCGCGCCGAGCCTGTGCCCGCGCTGCGACCAACCGGCCATGATCCTGAACCACGCCGAGGAGGCGCGCTGTGCGCACTGCAGCTTGCAGCTCCACCAATGCGGAAGGTGCCGGGGAATCGCCGGGCCGTTCGACCGGTTTTGCGGCTTCTGCGGGCACGAGATGGTGCAGGGGGTGACGCGGCCGATGTGGTGGCGCCTGTGGTTCCTGGCGGCGCTGATCCCGCTGGTCGCCGGCTTGATCTACGGAATCGCGCAAGCGCAGGTCCGCCACTAGCCGGAATTCGACACGTTCGGCGCCAGACGTGCGGCTGAACTCAGCGATTTGACAGGTCTGGCACCAGAGGCGCCTCTGAGTGCTGCCTGCACCTGTGCGACCACGACATCGGCGCGATGATGAATATCGGCGTCGGTGAAACGTAGGACTCGATATCCGGCGTTCATGAGCAGGTTCTGGCGGCGGTTGTCATCCACCATCCGATCGCGGTGGTTGCCGCCGTCGTACTCAATGATCAGGCGCGCCTCAGGGTAGTAAAGGTCCGCTCTACCGACGAACCGCACGTGCCCTTCGTGGAGATTCGTTTGCACCCGTGGATGGGGCAAACCTGCGTGGATCAGGAGCCAGCGAAGCCGGGTTTCCATAGGAGATTCAGCTGGAGCGGCCAGGAGCGCAAGGGACCGCAACCGCGCGGTGCCTGGGCGGCCGTTCGAGCCATTTGCATATTTACCTAGTGCCGCCGAGTCAGTCAGACGAAGACGTACCGCCATATCGATGGCGACCAACGCTTCGACGTCCGGCCGGTGCAGACAGAGTCCGGCGAGGGTCAGTGGCAACGCTGCGGCGCGAAGCCCACGGATGGAAACAACCTCGGAAGATGGAGTCGAACAACGTCGCACGATGAGTCCGGCACGCGAGCGCAGGCCGGAGGACGGTGGCACCGCTACCTCAACTGGATCGGTCGGCTCTAGGTCGAGGCCGTGGAGCCAGGCCGCTGTCGCTCCAGCGAAGATAGCCTCGGGAGGCAGCATGTTCCGCAACGCAGTGAGCGTCAACCAGGGATCTTCAGACAGCTCGTTCCAGCGATAGAGCTCTGGGCCGATGCGTTGCCAAGCCTGGCTGGTAAGGGAACTCAGCGTCAATCCTGCTTTGCGGGCTTCATAGAGCGAAAACGGCCGTTGCTTTAGTGCGAGTGGAATTCGTGGCGTTCTGCCCATGTCTCCAGGATGCGGCTTCGGATACCTCTAACCAAGCTTGGCCGTTAAGAAGCTTGCTTTTAGCGGTTCAGTCGCTGGCCGCACTCGACGCAGAAGCTATGGCGACCCAGGTTGTGATGGCCGCACGATGGGCACACAAGGCGGCGTGGAGGGTCCGCTTGCAGCCATCGCTCATTCTCTCGCCGGTACCAGATTCCGTCTTCCGGCCCCAACATCCAGCGGCGACCTTCGCTGTCGAGCACCGCCAGGTCTCTGACCGCCAGCCGGAATGCACGAGGGAGCAGGTTGCCCGTCCGGCGTTCTTCCGTCAGGTGCTTGTAGCGAACTTCAGCTTCAGCGAACGGATCGACAGCCACGCGGAGAGTATCGCTCGCAGAGGGTGGTGGAATCAGAGGGGGTGTAGAATCCGCTTCGGCTCCAGGGCCCGCAGCATGCGTCGCACCACATCCCGAGGCTCACGTCATTCCACAAGCGGCGCTCGTCGCGCTCCGCGCGCGTCACGACCACGCCCCGCCGCGCGTCACAAACGCGCCACACGACCGCACCTCTCGCCACGCCAGGGGCGCGAGATCACCGGCGTGCTGCTGATCCTCGTCGCACTGCTTGGCCTGCTCGCCCTAGCGAGCAATGCGGGCTCGATCCTGATCGGCATCCGCAGCTGGCTGCTGGTGACCTTCGACCGGGCATGGTTCGTGCCGGTTGGTGCAGCCCTCGGGCTCGGCGCCTACTTGCTCTGGCCGAAAGCGCCACGACCTCGAGCGGTCGACATCGTCTCCGGATTCGTCGCCGTGCTCGCGCTGGTGGGGATCTTCGGCCTGGTGGGACGCGGCGGCTCGACCGGGCTCGCGATCGATCAGGCCTTGTTCCCGGTGGTCGGCCAGTGGGGCGCGTGGGCGCTCCTGGTCGCGTTGCTGGTGATCGGGCTGATCGTGACCGTCCACTTCAGCCCGGGCGCACTCCTGGCGACGTTCGTCGGCGCGGCCCAGGCCGCGTACAAAGAACGCCTCCGGCTGCAGAACCTGGTCTCGCCGCCTGCCGCCGCCAAGACCAAGGCCCTCAAGCCCGACTCCGCCACAAAAGACGAGCTGGCGCGGTCCGCCGCGAGCTTTGCCACGCCGCCGCCCACACTCGAGGCGAAGCCGTGGGAGGTCGAAGAACCGGTCGAAGCGGAGGCGGCGAAGGACGCAGCAAAAGCTCGATCCAGGACGGTGGACGATGACGAAACGGCGGCTCCTGCGTTGCGAGTGGTTGCCGAGCCGGAGGACGACCTACCCGAGATCGACTGGAAGCTGCCGTCGATCGCGCTCCTCGACACCGTGACCGCGCGGCGCGAGCGTATGGCGGATGAGATCAAGCGCAACGTCAAGATCATCGAGAGCACGCTGGCGACGTTCGGCGTCGCCTGCAAGGTGATCGGCGTCAATCCCGGCCCGGCGGTGACGCAGTACGAGATTCAGCCGGGTCCCGGAGTCCAGGTGAAGCGGATCACCGCCTTGAGCAACGACCTTTCGCTGGCGCTGGCCGCGGCGCCGCTGCGCATCGAAGCTCCGATCCCTGGCAAGTCGGCGGTCGGCATCGAGGTGCCCAACAAGTCGGCAAGCCTCGTCACCATCCGCGAGGTCCTCGAGACCGCAGCGTTCCGCGAAGGCACTCACGCGCTGGCGCTCGGGCTCGGCAACGACGTCTCGGGTGCGTCGATAGTGTCCGACCTGACGCGGATGCCGCACCTGCTCATCGCCGGTGCCACCGGCCAGGGCAAGAGCGTGTGCATCAACGCTTTGATCACGAGCCTGCTGTTCCAGGTCACGCCCGAGCACATGCGACTTCTTCTCATCGACCCGAAGCGCGTCGAGCTGACCGGGTACAACGGGCTGCCACACCTGGCGCTGCCGGTGCTGGTCGAGTCGCACCAGGCTGCCGCCGCATTGCGCTGGGCGGTCGCCGAGATGGATCGCCGTTACAAGATGTTTTCCTCCGAGGGCGTGCGCAACATCGCCGCCTACAACGAGAAGGCGACCCAACGCCT
Source organism: Candidatus Eiseniibacteriota bacterium (assembly GCA_035300725.1). Taxonomy (GTDB): domain Bacteria; phylum Chloroflexota; class Dormibacteria; order Dormibacterales; family Dormibacteraceae; genus Palsa-870. Next base: position 7,530 of record DATGVE010000023.1, read on the forward strand.
GGCGCGGCGGCTGCCTTATGTCGTCATCGTCATCGACGAGCTTGCCGACCTGATGATGGTCGCGGCCGGTGAGATCGAAGAGCTCATCTGCCGCATCGCACAGCTGGCGAGAGCGGTCGGCATCCACCTCATCATCGCGACCCAGCGCCCTTCGACCGACATCATCACCGGACTGATCAAGGCCAACATCCCGTCGCGCATCGCGTTTGCGGTGGGGTCGCAGGTGGACAGCCGCGTCATTCTCGACACCGGCGGCGCCGAAAAGCTGCTGGGCCGTGGCGACATGCTGTACCAGCCCGTCGACGCCGGCAAACCCACGCGCATCCAGGGCGCATTCGTGAGCGATCCGGAGGTCGAGGCCGTCGTCAACTTCTGGAAGTCGCAGGGCGGGCCGCGCTACATGGAGGAGATCCTCGAAGAGGGCACCGCCTCTGAATGGGAGAGAGGGGAGACGACGGAGCGCAAGCTCGACCCGCTCTTCGCTCGTTCCGCCAGGGCCGTGGCCGCCGAAGGCTCAGCCTCGGTCTCGCTGGTGCAGCGCAAGTTCAACGTCGGCTACTCGCGTGCCGGTCGCATCGTCGACCAGCTGGCCGAGCATCACGTGGTCGGCGCCTACCAGGGATCCAAGTCGCGAGATGTGCTCATGACGCTGCCCGACGTCGACGAGCTTCTGGAGCGTCTCGGAATCGAATGACCTTTGGTGAGGTCCTGGCTGCCAAACGCGGCGAGCGGGGCATCACCATCGAGCAGGCGGCGGCGGCGACCCGGATCCGCGCGCACTACCTGAGCGCGCTCGAGTCCAACGAGCTGGAGCGCCTGGCCGCGCCCGTCTACGCAAAGGGCCACCTGCGGACTTACGCCCGGTACCTCGGGCTCGATCCCGAACCGCTAGTGGCGATGATGCGCGTAGAGGCTCAAGAACCACGCCGGCTGCTCAGCATCGGGCGCGTGGTGATGCAGCCTCGCATGGTCCTCACCGCGCCGGCCATCGCCGCGGCAGGTCTCGTGGTGCTGGTCGGGGCTTTCAGCGGCTACGCGTGGCGGCAGATCCAGTCGGACCAGCGACCGACGACGCCATCACCGGTGGCGCGCCTCGCTGTTATCAGCCCAGGAGCGACATCTGCTCCGTCGCCAACGCCTCAGGTCCGGCCCATGGTGCTCGGCGTGAGGGTGACGGAGGAGGTGTGGATCAACGTGTTCGTCGACGGCAGGCCCCAGTACGCCGACGCCGGCAAGACGCTGCCGGCCGGCTCGATCGTGTATTTCGCCGGCGTCGACATAAAGATCACCAGCGGCAAAGCGTCAGCGACCTTCATCACCATCGACGGACGCCCGATCGGCGCTATGGGCAACGGGGTGGCAACGCGGGACTTCTCGTCGCAAACTTCTCCATAAGCCCGATGAACATCCCCAACGTGCTGACTCTGAGCCGGCTGGCGGCGATTCCGCCCCTGATGCTGCTGCTCATGCTGCGTTTCCCTGGTCACGACCAGTTGGCGGCTGCGCTGTTCATCGTGTTTTCCCTCACCGACATCCTGGACGGGGAGATCGCGCGCCGGCGGGGGACCGTGAGCAACTTCGGAAAGTTCCTCGATCCACTCGCGGACAAGCTCTTCGTCCTTTCCGTGCTGATCGTCCTCGTCCAGGAAGGCCTGGTCGCGGCGTGGATCGTGGTCGTGATCTTCTCCCGCGAGCTGATCATCACGATTCTGCGTTCGGTTGCAGCGGCTCAGGGCCGTGTGATCAGCGCGGCCCCTCTCGGCAAGACCAAGACCGTCATGCAGATTTGTGCCGTCGCTTTGCTGATCCTGCAGCGACCCTATCCGGCAGTTGTCCCTCTGGCATACGTCGCGGTTGGCGTCGCCATAGCCTTCACCATCTGGAGCGGTCTCGACTATCTCTGGCGGTTCCGTTACCTGATCGCGCCGCTCGACGTCGCGCGGACCGGCCCGAGCGGAGGGGCACCTGACGCTGATGAGGCCGGTGACGCCGCAGGCCGCGATCTGGGCCAGCTCCTCCGCAAGAGCGGGCTCACAGTAACCGTCGCCGAGTCGTGCACCGGCGGCCTCGTCGGCAAATTGATCACCGACCAGCCGGGGAGCTCCGCGTATTTCCTCGGCGGCGTGATCGCCTACTCCGACCAGGTGAAGCGCGGCCAGCTCGGTGTTTCCCCTGCTCTGCTTCAGCGTGTCGGCGCGGTCAGCAGCGAGGTGGCGAAGGCCATGGCGGAGGGCGCCCGTTCGCGCTTCGGCTCTGACCTGGCGGTCGGAGTCACCGGGATCGCCGGTCCCGACTCCGACGGGTCCGCCAAGCCGGTCGGCCTTACCTATATCGCGGTAGCCTCGGCCCATGGAACCCTATCGCGCGAGTTCAAGTTCAGCGGCGACCGGGGGTCCAACCGGCGGCAGGCGGCGCTCCAGGCGCTGCAGATGCTGGCGGAGGAGGCTCGCGAGAGCGCAAGGATGAAGACCGCTTGACCGACGAACACTTGTTCGCTACAATCCGCGGACGGCCTTGTTAACGACGTTGCTATTCAGCTCACGACGTAGAACGATCGCCGCAACCACCTAGGAGGCAAGTCAAGACATTGGAAAAGGAAAAAGAGAAGTCCCTCGACTCAGCGATGGCACAGATTGTGAAGAGCTACGGCAAGGGCTCGATCATGAAGCTGGGTGAGCAGGCCGCCCTTCGCGGCGAAATCACGGTCATCCCGACCGGTGCGTTGCTGCTCGACCTCGCGCTCGGCGTGGGCGGGATCCCGCGCGGACGCGTGACCGAGCTGTACGGCCCCGAGTCGGCGGGCAAGACCACTCTCGCGCTTCACGTCATCGCCGAGGCTCAGAAGCAGGGGGGAGTGGCGGCATTCGTGGACGCGGAGCACGCCCTCGATCCGCTGTATGCGTCACGCATCGGCGTCAAGATCGACGACCTCCTGATCAGCCAGCCCGACACGGGTGAGCAGGCGCTCGAGATCGTCGAGGTCCTGGTGCGCTCAGGAGCGGTCGACGTGATCGTCATCGACTCCGTCGCGGCTCTCGTGCCCAAGGCCGAGATCGAAGGCGAGATGGGCGATTCCCACATGGGCCTTCAGGCTCGCCTGATGTCGCAGGCGCTGCGCAAGCTGACCGCGGCCATCTCCAAGTCGAACTGCTCCGTCATCTTCTTGAACCAGCTGCGGGAGAAGGTCGGCGTCATGTTCGGCAATCCGGAGACGCAGCCCGGCGGCCGCGCTCTGAAGTTCTACTCGTCGGTAAGGCTAGATATCCGCAAGGTCGAGGTCATCAAATCTGGGCTCGACTCAGTTGGGGCGCGGGTGAAGGTCAAGGTCGTCAAGAACAAGGTCGCGCCGCCATTCCGTTCGGCCGAGTTCGACATCCTGTTCAACGAGGGCATCTCGCGTGAGGGCTCGCTGATCGACGCCGCCATCGAGTACGGGATTCTCGAGAAGAGCGGGACCTGGATGTCCTACGGCGAGCAGCGCCTCGGCCAGGGCCGGGAGAACGTGCGCAACTACCTGCGCGAGAACCCGACGCTGGCCGGCGAGATCGAGGCAACGGTCAGGCAAAAGGCTGCCGGAGGGACTGCAAGCGCTGTGGCTAAGGCGGCGGGCGTGAAGGCTCCTGCAGGTGCGGAGGAGTTCTAGACCGGCGGCCCCCTCCGTCGGCGCGGGCCGGGCGCAGCCCACTGTTCGTGCCTTTGACGCCGGCTTGAGGCTGCTTGCGATGCGAGCACATTCTCGAGTCGAGATGCAGCGCAAGCTCGCGCGGCGGGGGCACACGCCGGAGGAGATCGACTCCGCGCTGGCCCGACTGGAGGAGCTTGGTTACTTGAACGACCTCTCGTTTGCGGAGGGCCTCGTCAGGCTCCGGTCCAAGTCACGGGGTCCGCGCGCTCTGTCCGCGGAGCTTGCCCAAAAGGGTGTCGGCCGGGCCCAAGCCGACCGGGCATTGGCGAGCTACACAGAAGCCCTGCAGATGGCGACTGCCATGCGGCAAATCGAACGCACGTACGGTCAGAGGGAGATCACCGGATACCGCGAAATGCTGGACCGCGTCGGCAACAGGCTCCTGCGGATGGGCTTCTCGACCACTATCGTCCGGAGTGCCTGCAGGGCAGTTGTGGCCGGCGCGTCTGTCCAGCCCGAAGACCCAGCCCCACCGGCGGCCGTCTAGGCCGCATCTCATCGACTCCGGACCGGCGCCTACGGCCCATCCGTCCGGCGCGGGGCCTAGAATTCGAATTACGTACGGGTCGCGAGCTTCTCGCCTCCCGCAGTCATAGAGCCAACCCAACGCGGGTCCCTTTTCGGTCCTGCAATGGTTCCGCACTTTGACAATCGAATAAACGAGGTGCATGTCAAATGTCTCCGTCTGTCTACGTACCGATATTGGTCGTGGCGGCACTCCTCGTCGGATTCGGAGCTGCTTATCTGCTGCTCCGGCGCCGGCAGGGCGATGGGACCAGCGCTCTGGCGCTCAAAGCCCAGCAGGTCGTCTCCGAGGCTGAAACCCAGGCCAAGGAGAAGCTGCTCGAAGCCAAGGAGGAAGCGGTCAAGATCCGCACCGCCGCCGAACAGGAAGCCCGCGAGTATCGGGCACAGTCACAACAGATCGAAAAGCGCCTTCTTCAGAAGGAGGAGAACTTCGACCGCAAGGGCGAGGATCTCAACCGGCGCGAGCGCGAGCTCAGCACCAAGGAGAAGTCGCTGGACGACATCCGAGCGCAGCTCGAAGACAGCAAGAGCCAGCAGGAAAAGGAGCTCCAGCGGGTCGCCAACATGACCCGTCAGGAAGCTCAGGGGATCCTGATGGCGCAGGTCGAGCAGGACCTTCGCAACGAAGTGGCCCGCAAGGTGCGCGAAGCGGAGCTGGCTGCTCGCGACGAGAGCGAGCGCCGCGCCCGCGAGATCGTCACCGAGTCGATACAGCGCATCGCCGCCGACCAGACCGCAGAGGTCTCGGTCTCGGTGCTGCCGCTGCCGACAGACGAGCTCAAGGGCCGCATCATCGGCAAGGAGGGGCGCAACATCCGCGCCCTGCAGCAGGCGACCGGGATCGACCTGATCGTGGATGACACCCCGGAAGCCGTCATCATCAGCGGCTTCGACCCCGTCCGCCGCGAGGTGGCGCGGGTCGCGCTGAACAAGCTCATCGTGGACGGCCGGATCCATCCGGCCCGCATCGAAGAGATCGTCGCCAAGTCCCGGCAGGAAGTCCTGCAGCGGGTCAAAGAAGAAGGAGAGGCGGCGGTCCTGGAGGTCGGCCTGCAGGGGCTTCATCCCGAGGTCGTCCGCCATCTCGGCATACTGCGTTTTCGCACCAGCTACGGGCAGCAGGTGCTGAATCACTCGAAAGAGGTCGCCTATCTCGCCGCCATGATGGCGTCGGAGATCGGCGCCGACGTCCGGATCGCAAAGCTATCGGGTCTGCTGCACGACATCGGCAAGGCCATCGACCACGAAGTCGAGGGCTCACACGCCGTGATCGGAGCGGACCTGCTGGCTCGACATGGGGTTGTGGCACCGGTCGTGCACGCGGTGCGTGCCCATCACTACGACGAAGAGCCTCACAGCATCGAAGCGCTGTTGCTGATCGCGGCCGACGCCATCTCCGCGGCCCGCCCGGGGGCGCGCAGGGAGTCGCTCGAGGCCTACGTCAAGCGACTCGAGAAGCTGGAGGAGATCGCCAATTCCTTCCAGGGCGTTCAGCAGTCTTACGCCATCCAGGCCGGACGCGAGGTGCGGATCCTGGTCAAGCCCGAGCAGATCGACGACACAGCGGCTCAGCTCATGGCGCGAGACATCGCCAAACGAATCGAAAGCGAGCTCAGTTTCCCAGGTCAGATCCGCGTCACCGTGGTGCGCGAGACCAGGGCTGTGGAATACGCAAAGTGAAAGCCAAAGGGAGTCCCAACTCGGGGCTCCCTTTCTTTTTGCCTGACAATCTCAGCTGATGGCCCAAATCTGATGGCTCAAGACGAGTTGCGAATCCTGTTCGTCGCCGACGTCGTCGGTCATCCGGGACGCGAAGCGGTCAAGGCAATCCTCCCGGCCCTCAAGAAAGAGGTCGGGGCCGACCTCACGATCGTCAACGGCGAGAACGCCGCGGGGGGCTTCGGCCTGACCTCTAAGATTGCCGCCGAGCTGAAACAAGCCGGCGCCGACGTGATCACGACCGGCAATCACGTCTTCGCCCAGAAGGACTTCGTGCCAGAGCTGCCACACCTCGAAAACGTGCTGAGGCCTGCTAACTACCCTCCCTCTGCGCCAGGACAGGGCTCGTGCGTCGTCGAGGCGGCCGGGGAGCAGGTCCTGGTGATGAACGTCATGGGCCGGATCTTCGTCGAGGCGCTGGATGATCCCTTCCGGGCGGCGGACGCGATCCTCAATGCCAACCCCGGCGTGAAGATCGTCTTCTGCGACATGCACGCTGAGGCGACCTCGGAGAAGACGGCCATGGGCTGGTACCTGGACGGCCGGGCGAGCGCCGTGGTGGGGACCCACACCCATATCCCGACCGCCGACGCCAGGATCCTGACCAAAGGCACCGCCTATGTGACCGATGTCGGCATGGTGGGGCCCCGGGACGGATGCATCGGCATGGACAAGGACATCGTCCTTCAGCGATTCTTGACCGGCGTCCCCAACCGGTTCCAGGTGGCGTCAGGACCCGTGACTTTCAATTCGGTTCTGGTTACCATTAGCAGTTCCACCGGACGAGCAACATCGATCCAGCGAGTCGACCGTGAACACGTTTGAAGGGGTTCCAGCAATGACCACTGAGCGCGCTCCTGTAGAGGTGCTGAAAGTTTCGGCTACCTCCAAGCCGGTCGCTGTCGCTGGAGCGATTGCCGGCGTGATCCGCAGCAAAGGCCGTGTTGAGGTGCAGGCCATCGGGGCAGGCGCCATCAACCAGGCAGTCAAGGCGATCGCCATCTCACGGGGCTACGTCGCGCCTGGAGGTCTAGACCTGGTCTGCATCCCGGCGTTCATCGATATCTCCATCGATGGCGAGGAGCGCACCGGAATCCGTCTGCTCGTGGAGAGCCGATAACGCAAAGGGCGCGCTCGTTCAACATCTGGACGATCGGGTGCCAGATGAACACCGCGGATTCGGAGAGCCTGGCGCGAAGGCTCCTTGCCGCGGGTTATGTCGAAGACTCGCTCGAGCGGGCCGACGTCGCCATCCTGAACACCTGTGTCGTCCGGCAGGCTTCAGAGGACCGCGTGTACTCCAAGCTGCACGAGCTAAAGGCCTGGAAGACACCAGAGCGCACGATCGCCGTCACCGGCTGCATCGTCTCGAAGGAAGGCGGCGTCCTGCGCAAGAAGTTTCCGCAGCTCGATGCGGTGGTGCCAATCGGCGAGTACGAGGATTTCCTCGCGGGCCTCGAGGCTCGCTACGACTACTCGCAGGGGGAGGCGCTGCCGCAGGCTGGGCGCACAGGCGTCAGCCATTACGTGCGGGTCATCCAGGGCTGCGATCACAACTGCACATTCTGCATCGTGCCGAAAGTGCGCGGCCGTGAGCGGCACGTGCCCATCGACCAGGTCGTCGCGGAGTGCCGGCAAGCTGTGGCCGATGGCGCCAGAGAGGTGGTGCTGCTGGGCCAGAATGTGGACGACTACCACGACCCTGCTGGACGGGGTGGACTTGCCGCACTCGTTCGCGAGGTCGAGACGATCCCGGGGCTGAGGCGGCTGCGGTTTCTCACTTCGCATCCGCAAGATCTCGAAACAGAGTTGCTCGAGGTCATGGCCGCGAGCGACGTCGTGTGCCGCGAGCTGCAGCTTCCAGTGCAGTCCGGTGATGACACGGTACTCAAGCGGATGGCGCGCGGCTACCAGATGAGGCATTACCGCGCGATCGTGGAACACGCGCGGCGGCTCATGCCCGACATCGGACTGGTGACCGACGTGATCGTCGGTTTTCCGGGCGAGTCGGAGGCCGCATTCTTGAACACTCGCACCCTACTCGAGGAGATGGAGTTCGAGGTCGTCCACCTCGCGATGTACTCGCCGCGACCTGGCACGTTTGCGGCGGACCGGATGAAGGACGACGTTCCTCAAGAAGAAAAGCTGCGAAGGCTGAACGATCTGTTGGCGCTGCAGCGAAGCATCGCGACGAGAAAGACTGCGCGGTGGATCGGCCGTGACGTCGAGGTGCTGATCGAAGGACGGGACGAGCTCAACCGGCCTTACGGGCGGATCCGGCAGGGTAAGCGAGCAATCGTGCTGAAAGGCGGCGATATTGCTCCAGGTCAGCTGCTGAACGTCCGCATCATGCAAGCCACGTCCGCTCAGCTCTTGGGACTGCCTGCAGCGTGACCGACGTTGCTCTTACCCCGGTCATGCGTCAGTACCGGGAGGCGAAAGAGCAGCACCCAGACGGAATCCTTCTCTTCAGGCTCGGAGACTTTTACGAGATCTTCTTCGAGGACGCAGAGGTGGCCGCTCCGATCATGGGCGTGACGCTCACCTCGCGACCTCTCGGCAAGACGGGACGTGCGCCGATGTGCGGCGTGCCACATCACGCCTGGCAGGCCTACGTCGGGAAGCTGCTGCGTGCGGGCCACAAGGTTGTGATCTGCGACCAGACCGAGGCTGCAGGCAAGCACAAGATCGTGCGTCGGGATGTGACCCGCGTGCTCACGCCCGGCACGGTGGTCGAAGACGCGTACCTGGACCCGTCACGCGCCAACTACCTCGTCGCCGCATGGACGCACGGCTCCGAATCTGGCCTGGCCGCTTGCGAGGTGTCCACGGGGGAGCTGCTGCTGTGCCAGCTGCCCAACGACCGCCTGAAGGCAGAGCTGCAGCGCCTCGCG
>DATGVE010000024.1:0-11704 GCA_035300725.1 Candidatus Eiseniibacteriota bacterium
GGGTTGTCTTCTCGTGGATCAGCCCTTACCCGAACAACTCGGTCTACCGGTTCGTCTTCCAGCTGACCGAGCCGATCCTCGGCCCGGTGCGGCGCCGGCTGCCGCCCATCTCCGGCATGGACCTTTCGCCGCTGGTGGTGACGCTGGCGGCGTACTTCATCATCGCCGGCATCCGGAACCTCACCGGAGCGTGACAGTACAATCACTGAACGGCGACGACGGAGACAGGTAGACACCGTTTGAGCGGTCAACAGAGAGCCTGGCAGCCGGGCGTGCGCAGGGCGCACGTCCAGAAGCTGAGAGCCAGGCGGCCGATGACGGAGTTCGAGATCACTCCCGAGCCGTAACCCCATTTGCCGGGCGCGCAGGGCGCCCCGCTGAGCGCCCGGTGGTAGCCGGGAATCTGGGTGGTACCGCGGGCCGCAGGGCTCGTCCCAGAACCAACTGAAGTATTTGGTGTCTGGAGACGAATGTTCGAGAAAGTAGACCAAAAAGTCAGCTTCCCCGACCAGGAGAAGCAATTGATGGCGCGGTGGAAGGAGGAGAAGACCTTCCAGCAATCGCTCGACCTGCGCGCGGGCAAACCTCGCTTCGTTTTCTACGAAGGCCCGCCGACCGCCAACGGCAAGCCCGCCACGCACCACATCCTCGCGCGCGCCTTCAAGGACCTCTTCCCTCGCTACAAGACGATGAAGGGCTTCTACGTTGAGCGCAAGGCCGGGTGGGACACGCACGGCCTGCCTGTCGAGATCGAGATCGAGAAGAAGCTCGGCATCTCGGGCAAGTTCGAGATCGAGAACGAGATCGGCGTCGAGCGCTTCAACGAGCTCAGCCGCGCCAGCGTGTACGAGTACGTCTCCGACTGGGTTGCGTTCAGCGAGCGCATGGGCTTCTGGCTGGACTACGACAACGCCTACTGGACTCTGACGCCTGATTACATCCAGTCCGTCTGGTGGGCGCTGAGCGAGATGTGGAAGCAAGGCCTTGTCTACAAGGGATTCCGCGTCGCGCCGTACTGCCCCCGCTGCGCCACGCCGCTGTCGAGCCACGAGCTTGCGCAGGGCTACAAGGACAACGTGCCCGACCCGAGCGTGTACGTACGCTTCAGGCTCAAGAAGGATCCCAAGACCGCGATCCTCGCCTGGACCACCACGCCGTGGACCCTGCCCGGCAACGTCGCCCTGGCGGTCAAGAACGACGTCGACTACATCAAGGTGAAAGACGGCGACGAAGGTTTCCTGATCCTGGCCGAGTCGAGGCTCGAGGTGCTCACCGAGTCGCCGGTGGTCGTGGAGCGGATGAAAGGCAGAGACCTGGTCGGGCTCGAGTACGAGCCGCTGTATCCCTACTCCATCCCGAGTGAGGGAAAGGCACACTACGTCGTCGACGCTGACTTCGTCTCCACCGAGGAAGGCACCGGGGTCGTCCACACCTCTGCCCTTTACGGCGTCGATGACCTGAGGCTGTGCCAGGAGAAGGGCATTCCCTTCAAGCACACCGTCGGTCTCGACGGCAAGTTCCTGCCCTACGTGGAGAAGTTCGCCGGCCTCCATGTGAAAGAGGCCGACCCGGTCATCATCGACGACCTCGAGGCGCGCGGCCTGCTCTACAAGTCCGAGACGATCCTGCACACCTATCCCTTTTGCTGGCGCTGCAGCACGCCGCTCATCTACTACGCCCTCGACTCGTGGTACGTGCGCACCACCGAGCGCAAAGCTGAGCTCCTCGCCAACAACGCCGCCACCAACTGGGTCCCGGCGCACATCAAGACCGGGCGCATGGGCGACTGGCTCGAGAACAACGTCGACTGGGCGATCTCGCGCTCGCGCTACTGGGGCACGCCGCTTCCGTTCTGGGTCTGTGAGAGCTGCGAGGAGCAGAGGTGCGTGAGCTCCTCGGAGGAGCTCGGCCTGAAGGAGGACACCGACCTGCATCGGCCGTTCATCGACACGGTGACATTGCCGTGCGCGACGTGCGGCGGTGTGATGAAACGGGTACCCGAGGTGCTGGATACGTGGTTCGACTCTGGATCCATGCCGTTCGCGCAGCGCGGCTACCCGCGCCACGGCGAGAAGGAGTTCAAGGAGACCTTTCCCGCCGACTTCATCTCGGAGGCGATGGACCAGACGCGCGGCTGGTTTTACTCGCTGCTCGCGATCTCGACTTTGCTGTTCAAACAGAACGCGTACCGCAACGTGATCTGTCTCGGACTGGTGGTCGACCCGAAGGGAAGGAAGGCGTCGAAGTCACGCGGCAACGTGATGGATCCCAATTTCCTCTTCGACAACTTCGGCGCGGATGCAGTGCGCTGGTTCTACTACACCTCGACCCAGGTGGGCGAGAACTACCGCACGAGCCCTGAAGCGCTGCGGGAGACCGTGCAGCAGTTCTTCATCCCGCTGTGGAACTGCTACTCGTTCTTCGTCACCTATGCGCGGCTGGACAGCTTTGACCCAGCGCAGCCGGCAGTTCCGGTCGCCAAGCGTCATGTGCTCGACCGCTGGCTCCTTTCGAAGCTGAGCGCCCTTGTGGCCGGTGTATCGTCCGGCCTGGACGGCTACGACGCCAACGAGCCGGCGCGCCGGATCCAGCGGTTCGTCGACGACCTGTCCAACTGGTACATCCGGCGCTCGCGCCGGCGTTTCTGGAAGTCCCAGTCGGACAGCGACAAGCTGGCGGCGTACCAGACGCTATACGAAGCGTTGCGGACCGTCAGCCAGCTCATGGCGCCGTTCACGCCCTTCATCTCCGACGCGATCTACCGCAACCTGTCGAACGAGGAATCGGTGCACCTCAGCGACTTTCCCGCGCCGCTTCCGTATCACGACCCTCAGGTCGAGAGCGACATGGCGCGGGCGAGGCAGGCCGTGGAGGCAGGGCTGTCAGCAAGGGATGCTGCCCGGTTGAAAGTCCGGCAGCCGCTGGCGTCCATCGCCCTCCCTGGCGAAGCGCTGCCCGAGGACATCGCCGCGATAGTGCGCGAGGAGCTGAACGTCAAAGCGCTGGTCTTCGGTGCGCCCGAGGTGAAGCTCGACACCGAGATCACAGAAGACCTCAAGCTCGAGGGGTTGGCTCGCGAGGTGGTGCGCGCGATCCAGGACCGCCGCAAGAAGCTCGGCCTCAACGTCGAGGATCGAATCGACACGAGGTACGAGGCGGATGGGATGCTGTTGCGCGCGATACAGCGCCACGGTGACTACATCAAGAGCGAAACGCTATCGGTCACCCTCGAGCACGGACGCGCTGAGGGTTTCAACGGCGAGCAGCTGATGATCGAAGGAGAGCAGATCTGGATCGGCCTGAAGCGAAAATAAACACAGGGCGCGTGCTCTTCTTCGCCGTGGCGCTCGTCGTGTTCGTGCTCGACCGTGTGACGAAGAGCATCGTCAACGCGACAGTCCCGTTCGGCACGGAGGTACCGGTGGTCGGCCACCTGGTCGGCATCACCAACATCCGGAATTCGGGGGCGGCTTTTGGCTTCGCTCCGGTCGGCCCCTGGGTCTTCCTGGTCGCGGCGATCGCGGTGTCGGTCGGGCTCATCGTCTATGTCGTCCGCCAGCCTGGCGACCTGTCCGCGGATGCGGTGCTCGGGTTGATCCTCGGCGGCGCCGTCGGCAACGCTTTCGACAGGGTCATCAACGGCGGAGGCGTGACCGACTTCATCAACTTCCACTTCTGGCCCGTCTTCAACGTCGCCGACTCAGCCGTCAGCATCGGCGTCGCCTTGCTGATCCTCGGGTACGTAATACGCAAACCCCACGCCGCCTGATCGCGCCGTCTGCCGCCCTGCGGCTGGATCGCTTTCTCGCCGAGCACGCTGAGGACCTCAGCCGCTCCGCCGCCGCGCGACTCATCAAGAGCCACCTCGTGCGCGTCAACGGTCACACTGCCGATCCCGCCGACCACGTAGCCGCGGGCGACGTTGTCGAGTTCGAGATCCCGGAGGCCTACATCGGCGACGCCACCGCCGAGGACATCCCGCTCGATGTCCTTTATGAAGACGAGGATTTCGCCGTCGTCAACAAGCCGGCCGGGATGGTCGTGCACCCCGCGCCCGGCCACCACACCGGAACGCTGGTCCACGCGCTGCTCGGACGCGGCGGGAGCTGGTCGGTGGCCGGAGGCTCAATGCGGCCGGGGATCGTGCATCGGCTCGACAAAGGCACGTCCGGCCTGATCGTCGTCGCGCGCAACGACATGAGCCACCGGAACCTTGCGGCGCAGCTCAAGGACCGCTCGCTGAGCCGCACGTACCTGGCCATCGTGCGTGGTCGGGTGAAGGACGACGCCGGAGAGCTCGAGGGGCCGATCGGGCGCGATCCCAAGGAGCGCAAACGGATGGCGGTGGTCAGCGGCGGGCGCTTTGCGCTCACGCGCTACCAGGTGGTCGAACGGCGCGGCGGGCATACTCTCCTGCGCTGTGAGCTCGATACAGGGCGGACTCACCAGATTCGCGTGCACCTCGCCGCGTTGAAGCATCCAGTCGCGGGCGATGCGGAATACGGAGGTGGTGAGGCGGGACTTTCACGTCCCATGCTTCACGCGTGGCGGCTGCGCCTGCTGCACCCTCGCACGCGCGCCGAGATGAGCTTCGAAGCGGCACCGCCCGCGGATTTCGAAGATTACTGGGCGTCGCTGAAATGACGGCGAAGCGCGGCCTCCTCATCGTCATCTCGGGCCCGTCAAGCGTCGGCAAGGACACGCTGATCAAGCGCCTGCTCGAGCTCGACCACGACCTGGTTTACTCGGTGTCTGGCACCACCCGGAAGCCCAGGCCTGGGGAATTGCCCGACAAGAACTACACCTTTCTTACCCGCGAGCAGTTCGAGGAGCTTGTCAAGAAGGGTGCTTTTCTGGAGCACGCGACTTATAACGGCAACCTGTATGGGACTTTCCGCGACCGAGTCGAGCGAGCGCGCAACGAGGGCCGCGATGTCGTGTTGAAGATCGACGTCCAGGGAGCCGAGCAGGTGCGCGAAAAGGTGCCAGAAGGGGTTTTCATCTTCCTGGCGCCACCGTCGATCGACGAGCTGATCAAGCGGCAGATCAAGCGCAACACGGAATCGGTTGAGGACATGGAGGCCCGCCGCCTGATCGCCACGCGAGAGATGGAGTACGCCGCTCGTTACGACCACGTCGTCGTCAATGACGACATCGAGCGAGCCTCCATGGAGGTCAAGGACATCATCCGCGACGCGCGCGAGCGCCAGCGCCTAACTTAGTTCCATGCCGCTGGACCCGACACCCGTCCCCAACGAGCTCAGGGGATTCCGCGTCGCCCTGCTCATTTCCGGAGGCATCGCCGCCTACAAGCTCGTCGACCTGGCCTCGGCGCTCACGCAGGCGGGCTCCCAGGTACGCGTGGCGATGACGCCGTCCGCGACGCGTTTTGTCGGCGCCCCATCATTCCAGGGCGTGACCGGCAACCCGGTGCTGACCGGGCTGTGGTCGGGGGATATATCGCCGGAACCGCACGTTGCGCTCGGCGACTGGGCGCAGCTGATAGTGCTCGCGCCGGCGACCGCGAACATCATCGGGCGGGTTGCGAACGGCCGCTCCGACGACATCGTCACCGCCACGCTGCTCGCGGCGCGCTGTCCCGTCGTGGTCGCGCCGGCGATGAACGACGCGATGTGGTCGAAGCCCGCAGTCCAGGAGAACGTCGAGCTGCTCCGGCGGCGCGGAATCATCGTGGTCGAGCCGGAGACCGGACACCTGGCCAGCGGCCATGTCGGCACCGGCCGGCTGGCCGAAGCATCGAAGATGCTCAAGGCGATGTCGGACGCGGTGCGATCGCGCTACGACTTCGCCGGTCGGCGGGTAGTGGTGAGCGCGGGAGGGACTCGCGAGCCGATCGACCCTGTGCGCTTCATCAGCAACTATTCGAGCGGCAAGATGGGCTTTGCCCTCGCCGCCGCGGCGGCCGACCGCGGCGCGCAGGTCACGCTCGTCACCGCCGCGAGCCACCCCGCGCATCACGGCATCCAGGTCAGGGAGGTCGCGACAGCGGACGAGATGCTTGCGGAGCTTCGGCCCGCGATGAAAGGCGCGGATCTGCTTGTGATGGCCGCGGCGGTCGCGGATTTTCGCCCGGCCAGGCTCGCAGAGGGAAAGATCCGCCGCGAGGACACGCCGAAGCTGACGCTGGACCTGGAGTCGATTCCCGATCTCGTCGCAACTCTCGGTGCTGAAAAGGAATCCGCGGGAGTATTTCGCGTTGGATTCGCGGCCGAGGATTCGGACCTGTCCAAGAAGGCCGTGGAGAAGATGAAACGCAAGGGACTTGACGCGATCGTCGCCAACGACATCTCGCGGAAGGATTCGGGCTTTGGGAGCGATTACAACGCGGGGATCGTCTTCTTCGCCGACGGCTCGCGGCACGAGCTCGAGAAGATGACCAAGCGCGAGATGGCGGATCACATCCTGGACCTGGTGGTCCCGCGCTTGAAAAAGACTTAGCGGGTTTGCTCTACGCCGAGGTGGCGGTCGAGGCAGCGCGCGGTTCCGGCCGCGAGACATACACATACGCAGTCCCGGATGGGGTGGACGTGGTGCCCGGGCATCGCGTTACGGTCCCCTTCGGGAGACGGAGCACGTACGGCTTCGTCGTCTCCCTCGGGACCGAAGACCCGGGCGTCGAAGTCAAGCCGATCGCGACCGCGGGCAGCGAGCCGCTGCTGCTGCCGCACCAGGTCGAGCTGGCACGCCTCGTCGCCGACCACTACTGGCTGCCGCTCATCGAGTGCTTGCGCGCGATGCTCCCGCCAAGGGTGAGGACGACCGGCACCACAGGTTCGCTGGCGTCCACGCGCCAGCGCCGTCACAGCCGGTTGGTAGAGCTGGCCACCGGCCCGGCGTCGCCCGCACCGGCGCCGGCGCTCACGGCCGAGCAGAAGACAGCACTGGAGGTGATCGCCTCCAACCAGGTCACGCTCCTCCACGGGGTCATCGCGAGCGGCAAGACCGAGGTGTACCTGGCTGCAGCCGAAAAAGCGGTCGCGGAGGGACTGCGCGTGCTGCTACTCGTGCCGGACATCTCGCTCACGCCGCAGCTCGTCCAGCGCGTGCGCGCGCGACTGAACGCTCCCATCGCGGTCCTGCACAGCCAGCTCACAGAGCTCGAACGGGCGCAGCAGTGGTGGCGGACCAGGCGTGGTGAGGCGCAAGTCGTGCTCGGCAGCCGCTCGGCGGTGTTCGCCCCGATTCCACGTCTCGGCCTCATCTGCCTGGACGAAGAAGGGTCCGCGGCCTACAAGCAGGAGCGCACGCCGCGCTACGAAGCGGGCTGGGTGGCCCGCCGGCTCGCCGCAGTGACAGGCGCCCGGCTCGTGGCGGGATCGGCGACGCCCAGCGTCGTCACGTATCACGAAGCTGCGCAGGGTCAGATGGCGCTGGCGAAGCTGACCAAGCGGGTGCGCGGCAGCGACGCCGTCGTGGAGCTGGTCGACATGAGAGACGAGGCAGCCGCCGGCAACCGGCAGCCGCTTTCACATCGCCTGGTCGAGGTCGTCGAGAAGACGCTCGAGAAAGAAGAGCAGGTGATCCTCTACTTGAACCGCCGCGGCATGTCGACGTTCGTGCTGTGCCGCGACTGCGGTAAGTCCGTGCAGTGCCTCGGCTGCTCGGTCGCGCTCGTCCAACACGCGGAGATCGACGGGTTGGTCTGCCACTACTGTGGCTACTCGCGCGCGATGCCGGTGGTGTGCGATCACTGCGGCAGCCGGAACATCAAAGGGATGGGGATGGGCACGCAGCGCTTGGAGACGATGGTCAAGAAGCTATGGCCGCGAGCGCGCGTGCTGCGGCTCGACAGCGACGCAGCGCGCGGGCCCGATTCGTACTTCGAGATCTGGGAGGCGTTCAGCGAGCGCCGCGCGGACATCCTGGTCGGCACGCAGCTCGTGGCTCGCGGATTGGACCTGCCGGCCGTCACGTGCGTCGGGGTGGTCGACGCGGACTTGCCCTTGCACTTTCCAGACTATCGATCGGCGGAGAACACTTTCGCCCTCGTCGTGCAGGTGGCTGGGCGGGCAGGGCGCGACGGGAGGGAGTCGCGCGTCGTGGTGCAGACCAGCAACCCCGAGCACTACAGCCTTCGCTGCGCGGCGGCGGGCGATTACGAAGGCTTCTACGCAGCCGACCTTCCCGCGCGAAAAGCGTTTTCCTTCCCGCCTTTCGCGGATCTCGCGGTGCTCACGCGGACCGACGCGGACGATGCGCGTGCCGCAGCTTCGGCGCGAGACGCAGCCGAGGCGCTCGCCGCCGGCCTCGTGAAAGAGGGAATCGAGGGCATCCGGGTCATGGGTCCGGCCCCGGCGTTCATCCATCGCCTGCGCGGGGAGTACCGCTGGCAGGTCACATTAAAAGGAGAAGCGCTCGGTCAGGCTCGTCACTTGGCCCCGAAGGGGAAGGGCTGGAGCTACGACGTGGATCCTGTGACTTAGTCACGACCGACTTGCTTAAGACGATTAAGGGAAAGCAGGCCATGGGTAAAATCCAACTCGTGGCCGTCAGACCCATACTCACGTTCGATCACCCCATCCTGCGCGAAAAGGCGAAGAAAGTCGCGCGCGTGGACATGTCGATCCAGCGATTGATCGACGACCTGGCGGAGACGATGCTCGCGGCGCCGGGCGCCGGCCTGGCAGCGAACCAGATCGGGGTGGCTCTGCGGGTTTGCGTCGTCAAGGGCGACGACAACCAGATCTGGGGGTTGGTCAACCCCGAGATCGTCAAGTTCGAGGGCTCGCAGGTCGGTCCTGAGGGCTGCCTCAGCTACCCGGGTTGGGTCGGCGAGGTCGAGCGTCACGAGACGGTTGTGGTCAAAGCCCGAAACCGCAGGGGCAAAGAGGTGCGCATCAAGGCGTCCGGATTCACCGCGCGAGCCTTTCAGCACGAGCTCGACCACCTCGACGGCGTCCTTTTCACCGACCGGCTGACCAACCTCGAGACGTTGCAGCGAGTCGAGGACATAGTCAACGCGGAGGAGAGGGAAGAGGCCGTCGCAGCGGCTTCGGGTTAAGCCTTCCTGAAGATAGTTTTCGCCGGTACGGCCGAGTTCGCCGTGCCCTCGCTGCGCGCGCTCCATGCCGCAGGTCATGTCATCAGGTTGGTGATCACGCAGCCGGACAAGCCCGGCCACCGGCTGAAAATGACTGCGCCCCCGGTGAAGGTGGCGGCGCAGGAGCTCGGCCTGAAGGTGTATCAGCCGGAAAAGATCCGCGCGCCGGAGGCCGTGGCGGAGATCCGCCGGCTCGCGCCCGACCTTCTGGTTGTAGTCGCTTACGGGCAGATCATCCCGCCCTCGGTGCTGTCGATCCCCAAGCTTGGGACGGTGAACGTGCATGCATCGCTGCTGCCTCGATACCGCGGCGCCGCACCGGTGGCCCGTGCGATTCTCGCGGGTGATCGCGAGACAGGCGTGACCATCATGCGCATGGACGAGCAGCTCGATCACGGCCCGATCCTGGCCACGCGCAAGACCGAAATCGCCGACCGCGAAGACGCGGTGGCGCTGACCGCACGACTCGCGGCAATCGGTGCCGAGCTGCTGGTCGCTACCGTGGAGCGCATCGAGAACGTCAAACCGGTTGAGCAGGATCACAGCCGCGCCACCCTCGCGCCGCGATTGCGTCGCGAGGATGGAGAGCTCGAATGGAACATCGGACCAGGAGAGATCGACAGGCACGTGCGCGCGCTTCAACCCTGGCCAGGAGTAACGCTGCCGACATATCGCGGGAGGGTCAAGATTTTGAGCGGGCACGTCGAGGGGAACCGCTACGTGCCTGACGTCGTGCAGCTGCCGGGGAAGCGACCGGCGCCGGCGAGGCAGGTGCTGTCCGATGCCTGAAAAGGATCGAGAGCGCGAGCGGGACGTCGCGGTCAACCGTCGCGCGTATCACGACTACTTCGTGGACGAGAAGCTCGAGGCCGGGATCATGCTCACGGGATCGGAGGTGAAGTCGGTACGCAACGGGCGGACCAACTTGCGTGACGGGTTCGTGCGCATCGATGGAAATGCCGCATGGCTCGAGAACGTGCACATCTCGCCATATGAGCAGGCCAATCTAATCAACCACGAGCCGCTGCGTCCGCGCAAGCTGCTGATGCACCGCAAGGAGATCGCGAGCTTGATCGGAAAGGTGCGGCAGAAGGGCTACACGCTGATCCCGCTGCGCGTCTATTTCAAGCGCAACCACGCGAAGGTGGAGGTCGGGCTGGCTCGAGGCAAGCGGGAGTACGACAAGCGCGAGGCGATCGCCGAGCGCGATGCGAAGCGCGAGATCGCGCGCGCCACGCGCCGCTGATCACACGCGCTATGCGCAGCTAATCAAGAAGGGAGGAGCGATGACAGGCGCCAAGGCGGTCCCGATAAGTGGAGTGGTCGAGATTGCGCTGGAGCAGACCGACCTGGCGGCCGCCGAGAAGTTCTACGCCGGTGTTCTGGGCTTCCCGGTCGTCGAGCGCTGGCAGCGCAACGGTGAGGCGGTGTGGGTGATGGCGGGCGACAGGACTCGCATCGGTCTATGGAAGCCCCAGCTTGGATTAGGTGGAGGTCGCGGTGGCGTTCACGTCCACTACGCCATGGGACTGCCGGCGGAAGCCTACGACGCGGTGGTCGAGCGGCTGCGCAAGCACGGCTATGAGGTGCTGGATCACGACCACTCGAAGTACGGCAACGGTCGCGGGCGGGCCGCCTACGTCACCGATCCGGGCGGCCACGTCGTCGAGTTCTGGACCTGGGACGTGGCGAACCATTTGCGAGAGCTGGCCGGGGGTGAGTCACCCGGCTCGCATCCGAACGCCTGAAACGCGACGCACTGGGAAAAGGGAGTCGGGGCGGGCCTGGGTGTGCGTAAGGAACGACTGGGAGAAGGACCGGGAAAACGTAGTTGGGCTGGGCTTCGCTGATGCGGCGCGGGGCCTGGCAGAAATAGTTTTGTTGGGATGGAAATTAACCGCATAAAGTGTTGACCCCCAAACAGATGTTTGGTACGCTTTTCTCATGCTGGGGGAGGGGGGAACACCCCTCGAGGAACTGGTCGGAGCGATTCGCAAGTATCAGGCTCGCGAGGTCGATCGGCGCGATGACGACCTCAAGCTACTGCGTTCCGGGATGGATGGGCTGGAGAGCGAATTTTCGGCGATGGCGCGGCGCGCGCAGCAAAGTGGCGAGCACCTACTAAGCGGAACTGCGACCGCTGCGACCTGGATCAGCCGGACCTGCAACATGTCGGTCACTGCCGCTGCCGACCGATTGCGGGTTGGCGAGCAGCTGGACTCATTGCCCAAGGTTGCCGCCGCGTTGAGCAAAGGCGAGATCGGCTATCAATCTGCATCTCTGCTCTGTCACCTACGCGACTGGCTCGGCGATAAGCGAGAGCTCTTCGACGAGGACGAGATGCTCGGCCACGCTCTGGAGTATTCCGTTTTCGAGCTGCGCAAGCTTTGCAACGCTGCGAAGCATGCCGCCGACCCAGACAGCTTCTTCGAAGAGGCGGAGGCTGATTACACGCGGCGACGGCTGCACATCAGCTTGATGCCAGACGGCACGTACGCGGTCGATGGCACTCTCGACCCTGAGTGTGGGGCTGCATTCAAGACTGCGATCGATTCTCTGTCCAAGCGGCGCGGTCAAGAAGACGGCCGGTCGGGGTCGCAGCGGAACCACGACGCGCTGGTCGAGCTGGTTCACCACGCGATG
>DATGVE010000025.1:0-100908 GCA_035300725.1 Candidatus Eiseniibacteriota bacterium
GCGCGCTCCAGCCCTAGCGCACGGCCGAAGCGACTGGCGCGTTCGATCAGCACGATATCGTGAGTGCCGAGCACGAGCCGAAGCCGGCCGCGCTTCACCTCCGGAAGCATGAGCACGCACAGCGCGAGGTAGTTGGCGTCGACGTCTTTCTTTGCGGTGTATGCACGGTCCGGAGGCTCCGCGTACGCGCCCTTGACCAGCCTGATCGCGGGCTTGACCTCCATGAGAGTGACGACATCGTCGACCGTGCGGTGGAGGTACGCCTGAAGACAGATTCCAGTTCGCGAATTGTGTTCACGCAACCGGACATAGAGGTCGAGAGTCGGCTGCGTATAGGCGCTTCCTTCCATGTCGATCCAGAGGAAGCTGTGCGCCTTTGCGGCGGCCCGGGCCAGACGCTCGAGGTTGGCATAAGCCGTCTTCGCGTCGATATCGAGACCTAGCTGCGTCGGTTTGACCGAGATCTCGGCCTGGAGGCTGCTCGAGGCCATTTTCGCGAGCACCGATTCGTAGTGCTCGACTACCTCGGTAGCTTCCGAGAGGTCCTTGACGTTTTCACCGAGGCGTGTGAAGAGGGACCCGATCCCCTGCGCCTTGAACGCGATCCCTGCGTTCAGAGCCGCGTCGAACTCTTCACCGGGCATGAAGCGGCTCACTGCGCGGCGCGCGAATCCCCAGCGGGGAACGTGAGCCGAAAGCCAGGGGTTCTGGGCGCACCACAACAGGAAGCCGCGCATCACGCCAATCGCAACGTTAAGGCCCGAAGCGATTACGGCGGCCGGTCGCCTCCGCAAGAGCATCGACGCGGGAGTCCGAGCGGCACTTGGGCCCAGGGAACAGTTGTTCGACCAATGTGCGCCAAACGCCTACCGAACCCCTCCCGCGCGTGCTTCCGGACTGCAGTGAGAGCGGCTCTGAAGCAGCCAACCAACCCAGTCGCAAAAGCTCTCGGATAAGACCTGCCGCGGGTCCCTGGAAGCGTTTAACCTGTCCGGACCATGGTGGTCCGCAGCGAGCTAGCCGGGTTCAGCGCCGCCCAGGCGAGGCACGCGCTGGCGGGCCTGCCGCGCTGCGATTACGACATCGTGGTGAAGCCGCTGCGCTACCGCTGGAGCCCACACCTCGCGGCATTGTGCGAGTTTGAAGACCGCCGCATCGTGCTCCAGGTTCCCGTGCCGTGGCGACCCTTCAAGGAACCCGTCATCTTCGCCGCCCGCCGCAAGCGAGGGCAGGGGTTTCGCTTTGCATGGGCTTCAGAAACCGTTTCCTTTCGCGGGCGCCGCGACGTGCTGCGGTTCCTCTACTGCCACGAGTGGATGCACTGGTACCTGCATGAAGTGCTCGGCAAGCCATCGGCGGCGGAGACTGCGTGCGACCGTTTCGCGTTGAGGAATTTTCGGCGCCGTGTTGTCACGGCCGATGACGCCGACGAAGCGCTTACACGCCGGACACGCCTGCTGATTGCGCGAGGTTAGATTCACCTAGAGCCGTCTCGTGACGTGGCTTGCGCAGCAGCAACAACACAACAACCGGCAGGACGAGGTTCGTCATCAGGGCGACAGGACCGTGGTTGGCGCCGATCGGCAGCACCAGCAAAAGCAGAGAACCGATCAGGCAGGTGATCTCCAAGGCCATCACCCATCGTCGAGCCCACCGGCGCCGCCACAGGACACCGATCGCGAGCAGGCAGGTCGCGAGCGCCAGCAACAGTGAAGCAAGACCGAGTCCGAGCATGGCGAACTCGCCGGCGAACGCGAACGGAATTGCAGAAAGACCCGCGATCGCCCAGAGAATCGACTGCATCAACAGCAGGACGAAAGCTGCCTCAGGCCGGCTCGAGACCGCCGAGCGCGAGCAGGCCGCACTTCCGACGTTAGGCGCGATCAATTGCCTTCACCACCTCGTCATCGATGTCCACCGCGAATGGCCCGCCTTTGGGGTTGTCCACGATCCAGACGTGAAGCATCGGCGACGCGCTGATGTCGATCGCCCCGATGGGACACGTCGCGAACGGCGTCATGAAGCTGAACTCGAAACCAAACGGTGTGAAGCAGATGTTCTCGTGCTGATGCCAGGCGGTCAGCGGGCCGCCGGGGTCGGGACCGAACTGGCCGAGATTCTTCATCTGGAACATCGCCCCGAGCAGGACTGGGCCGTGTTTGCTGTTGGCGTAGACCAGGCCCTGCGGCCGGCGGGGGTCCATCACGTAGCCGGCATTCACGAAGGCCTGGTTCATCCAGTGCGTCGATGGCATGTTCGAAGGGCCGCCCGGCCGGTATCCGGCCGCGAAGGCTTTTCGCGAGTCCTGGTAAGGAAGGATCGCGGCCTTCGTTTCGGCGTACAGGCGATTCGCCGCGTCCCATTGCTCTTGCGTCGGGAGCTCGTTGGTCGCCTGCAGCAGCGCGCCGGCGTGCACGTGACGCGCGTCTGGGCGCGCGAAGGAGACCACCCATGCCGTCGACGCGGTCATGACGGTGAGCATCGGGAGGGCGACCCCGACGGCGGTCCACCTCAAGCCTCGACGCGACTTCTTTGGCTCGCCGCCTACGGGCACCAGCACGAGCCCAAGCGCGACAAGCTCGACGAGCTTGGTCGCGACGCCCACCTGGTCCGGCCCTTCGAGGCCGATCCCAATGTAGATGAGGTAACCCAGGATGGTCGCGACCAGCAGCGCTGACGAGGCAAGGCGCCAGCGTCGCCACCTGACGCTCGCAGCAAGCCCGATGAACGCCACTCCATTCACCAGAAACAGCAATTCGGTGACCGGCTCAGTCCGGTGATGACCGATCAGCGCGAGGTGCACAGCTCCGGTGACCGCCATCAAGATGGCGGCCGCTTGCACAGTCCCTGGGGCTGAACGCCACCCTCTTTGAAATCGCAGCACGACCGCTGCCACCGGCACGGCGACTAAGGCGGCGAGAAGACCGATAGCATGATCCTGGGCGATGTCGAACATGTCATCAGCGTCGCCGCCGAAGCTAAGAAGGACGTAAGCATTCAGTAGGTCCCATCCTTATCGCCGCTATGCGCGCACCGGCAAGTCCACGTACATCGTCGCGCCGCCGTCTGCCGATTCTCCCGCGAGGATCCTGCCGCGATGCTGTTGGACGATCCACCGCGCGATCGACAATCCGAGTCCTGCGCCTTGGCCCGTGCGAGCGGGATCGGCCTGGTAAAAACGTTCGAACACGCGCTCACGGTCCTCTTGCGCGATGCCCGAACCGTCGTCGGCAACCGCCATGCGAGCCCAATCTCCTTCCAGCGCCAGCGTTACCGAGACGCGAGAGCGCGCATGGCGCAGCGCGTTGTCGAGCAGGATCCACAACAGCTGCCTGATCGCGTCCTCGTCACCCGCGATCGGCGCGTCGACCGCTGCGCATTCCAGCACGCGATCTATGTGTACGGTTCGAGCCTGCCGGCATACCTCGGTGACGAGGTTGCCCAGCTCGACAGGGGCAAGCCCGAGGTTCATGCCCGCGTCGGCTCGGGCCAATGTGAGCATCCGATCGACAAGGCGCGTCATGCGTGCCGTCTCTGCGCTCATGTCCTCAGCGGCGGCTCGACGCACCTCGTCGGAGACAGATGGACCCCGCGCGAGCAGGCCGGCGTTGCCCTGGATGGTGGTCAGCGGCGTCCGCAGCTCGTGCGAAACATCCGCGACGAATCGCCGTTGAGAGTCGTACGCGTCCTTGAGCTGATCCAGCATCCGATTGAAGCTTGTCGAAAGCAGCGCGACCTCATCGCGGCTGCGACGTACGGGGAGCCGGCGGCCAAAGTCACGAGTCCGGCCGATTTCGTCTGCTGCGCCGGCGACATCCTTCAGCGGCTTCAGCGCACGGCCGGCGACAAGCCATGAACCGATCAGCGCCGCGATCAGGGTCGGGACACCGGAGATGACGAGAAACCCGAGGACACCCGACAGGTTCGATTGGGGTACGCGCGTCGACTGCCCCGTGACCACGAAACCGCTGCTGAATTGGCGGGCGTACAGGCGCAGGCCTCCTTCGGTGTCGAACGCACCGTGCGACGCTCCGCTGCGCAGCGCCTGGGCGATCGCTGGGGTGGCGCCGTTCAGGACGCCGGTCGAATAGACGAGCGACCAGTTCTGATCAAACACCTCGACGAAGATCTCGTTGCTCGATCGGAGGTCCACGGGCGCGACGGGAGTTCGAGGCGTGAGGTCAGGGGCCGCACCGAGTGCCGTCACAGCTGCTCCAGCTCGTGCGCGGAGAGCCGTGTCCTGGTCATTTGTCACGCTGCGCGCAAGCAGTCCGTAGAGCAGCACGCCGAAGAGGACCAGCGTCAGGGCAACCACCGCCGTGCCGTAGAGCGCGAGCCGGAGCCGAAGGGGTAGAGGCACTACTCCCTTAGGGCGTAGCCGGAGCCGCGGACGGTGTGGAGGAGCCGTGGCTCTCCGCCCTCCTCCAGCTTCTGCCGGAGGTATCCGATGTACACAGCGACCACGTTGTCACTCTCCGGCTCACCCTTCCACACCGCGTCGAGCAGCTGCTCGCGAGTGAGGACCTGCCGGGGATGGCGCAGAAAATGCTGGAGGAGATCGAACTCGGTTGCGGTGAGCGTCATCGAACGCTTGCCACGCCACGCGCCGCGGCTTTGCGGCTCGAGCAGCAGATCGCCGAACCGAAGGCGGTCGTGAGGACCTGCCCGCCGGCGCAGGGCGCGAACCCGCGCAAGCAATTCCTCATAGGCGAACGGCTTGACCAGGTAGTCGTCCGCGCCGGCGTCCAGACCGCGCACGCGTTCGTCAGTTCCGCCAAGCGCCGTCAAGAGCAGGATCGGGACCTGCCCGGTGGCCCGCAGACGCCGGCAGACGCCAACCCCGTCAAGGCTGGGCAGCATGATGTCCAGCACGACAAGGTCGAAGGGCTGCTCGCGGGCCCGCCGCAGCGCCTCCAGGCCGTCGCCCACCAGCTCGAC
Source organism: Candidatus Eiseniibacteriota bacterium (assembly GCA_035300725.1). Lineage (GTDB taxonomy): Bacteria > Chloroflexota > Dormibacteria > Dormibacterales > Dormibacteraceae > Palsa-870. The sequence continues at coordinate 4,939 of DATGVE010000025.1, forward strand.
CTGGTGGCCTTCCGCGGTCAGGACGCGCTCCAAGGTCGCAGCCAGGCGCTTGTCATCTTCGACCACCAGGATCCGCGAGGTCATCACTGGACCGATATATAAGCCGTTGGTATGAATCCGATAAGACATTGTCGATATCGGCCCTTGCCGATCGTCGTCCGAGTGAGACCGCAAATCTGGGTCATCACTCACAGAGGAGAGCAACATGGCGAATTTTGTTCTGTTGTACAGCGGGGGAAGCGCCGGCAGGACCGAGGCCGAGCGGGCGAAGGTCATGGAGGCATGGGGCGGCTGGTTCGGCAAGCTGGGCGACAAGGTCGTCGACCCGGGAAATCCATTTGCCCCACACGTGAAGATGGTCTCCAACGGCGGAACCGTTCACGAGGGAGCACTCGGGGAGCCGGCCACCGGCTACTCGATCCTCAAGGCGAGCACGCTGGCCGCGGCGGCCGACCTCGCAAAAGGCTGCCCTGTCCTGCAGTCCGGCGGCAAGATCACGATCTACGAAGTCACGCCGGCGATGTAACGCAGAACGGGGTCCCTGGCGGGGCCCCGTTTTAAGCCCCACGAAGTCTGAGGCTGCGCCGTGACTTCGTGGGGACCCCTTTATTCGCGCCCCCGGCCTACTTCAAGTAATCGAGTTCGGTCAGCGTGACCCGTTTGCTGGTCAGCAGGCGTCCCTGCGCAGACGACACGTACGTCCCGGACGTGGGTGCCACGTCTGAATAATCGCCACCGACCGCGATCGTCACGTAGCCGAGACCTCCCCGGCTCGCATGTGTGGGGTCGAAGGCGGAGGCGATGGCCTCTCCGGTGCCGTCATTCGTTGGCAGCACGACCTCGACCCACGCGTGAGTGCCCCCCTGTCCAAGGAGGTGCCCCGAGACGTAACGAGAGGGAAGGCGGCATTCCCGGCAGACCGCCAGCATCACGTGTGCGTAGTCCTGGCAGACACCGGATCCAAGCGCGAGCGCCTCGGCGGCGGTGGTCCGCACGCCGGTCACTCCGTGCTGATACGTCATCGACTGATACACCCAATCATTGATGGAGTCCGCCAATGGCAGCCCCCACTCTGCCGACTCCGACAGCTCGAGGGCCGCTCGCCGGATCCGCTCGTCGGCGAGTGTGAGCGGCGAGGGCTCGAGCAGGTAGCCATAGCTGAGCCACACATCTGGGAGCCGGTTGGGCTCGCCGGCGTGCCGCTCGACCGTGACCTCGGCGACGAACTCGATCTCCTCCGTCACGCGAGGAGCGAACACCTTGACGATCATGTTGCCGAAGCGATCCCACCCGTTCTCGAGCTCGACGCCGTCCCGATCCACCGACACCTGGTGCCTCAGCCGCATCTGATCGCCGAACCGCTCGGGCGGGATGACGACCAGGCGGTGGTTCAAGTCGCGAACGGGCTCGGGGTACTCGTAGCGGAAGGACTGCCGCAGGGAGTAGGAAACGCGTCGGGCGGAAGCCCAGTCGACTGAGGCGGGGTCGATCATCACGATGCCTTGGCCCCCTCGTAGACGTCCGCCCAGACAGTCATCGACCGGAAGGACGCCGGCCCGAAGGTGGTGAGCATGGCCACGTCCAGCGCGTCGCGGCCTCGGCCGATCAGCACGCGGCCGACCCGCCGTTCATTGTTGCGCGGGTCGAAGGTCCACCACCGATCACCCAGCCAGACCTCCATCCAGGCCGCGAAGTCCATAGGGTCCGGGTTGAACGGCACATAAAGGTCAGGAAGATAGCCGAAGACGTAGCGCGTCGGGATGTTCAGGGCGCGGCAGAAGCTGACCGCGACATGAGTGAGGTCCCGGCACACCCCGATGCGGTCTCGCAGCACGTCGGCAGCGGTGGTCAGCGGATTGCTCGTGCCGTACTTGAACTTGATGTTGTCGTGCACCCAGTCGCAGATCGCCTGCACGCGGGCGCCGCCCATCGGCGTCTGGCCGAAAAGCTGCCAGGCCATGCCCGCGAGCTCGTCCGAGGGGCAGTAGCGGCTGGGCAGTGTGAAGTGAAGCAGCTCGCCGGGTAAGTCCTCCACCTTGGCCTGGGGCACAGCCGACGCATCGGGGTCGGGCTCGTCGGGGACTGCGCAGATGGCGTCGTAGCGCAGCACCAGGGGTCCGGTTGGCATCACGAAGCGCTTGACCGGGTTGCCGTAGATGTCGCTGTACTCGTCTGTCGGCACCGAAGGCGTGGTCGACCAGGTCTCCCTCACCAGCTGGTGGCTGGAGTCCGACCGAGGCCGAACCTGCACCGTGACTGGGGTCGGCGCGCTCACGTCGTAGCTGAACTCGCAGCCGACGCGCAAGTCGATTGGCTGGCTACTTTTTGGCGAGATGGCGAAACTATAACGGTGGCCTCCGTGAATACCCTTGACGCTGACTACAAGGTCAACGGTTTCTACGACGAAATGCTTGCGGCGGCCGGGCAGCCCAGAGCCGCCTACCGGCGGCTCTACGAACACCTCCAGCAGCTCGGGCCGCGCGAGCTTGCCCGGCGCCACGACCTGGCCATCCAGATGTTCCGCAACCACGGCATCACTTTCGCCGTCTACCCGGACGCCCAGGGGACTGAGAAGGTCTTCCCGTTCGACATCATCCCGCGCGTGATTTCGGCGCAAACCTGGCGGCGCCTTGAGGCGGGGCTCAAGCAGCGACTGGCCGCGCTCAACCTCTTTCTCGATGACGTTTACAGCCGCAAGCTCATCCTCAACCAGCGCGCGGTCCCACCTGAGACTGTGCTCTCCAGCCCGCAGTACCTGCGGGAGGTCGAGGGCCTTCCGGTGCCGCACGGCATCCACAGCCACATCGCGGGCATCGACCTGATCCGCGACCATACCGGCGAGTTTTTTGTCCTCGAGGACAACCTGCGGACGCCATCAGGCGTCTCCTACGTGCTGGCCAACCGTCACGTCATGAAGCGCGTGCTTCCCGATCTCTTCGCGGGTTATCCCGTCAGGCCGGTCGAAGGCTACGTTCACGAGCTGCTCCGCCACCTGCGCTGGTTGGCGCCGGAGGGCGTGGACGATCCGACGATCGTCCTCCTGACGCCTGGCATCAACAACTCCGCCTACTACGAGCACCTGTACCTCGCCAAGCAGATGGGGGTCGAGCTGGTCGAGGGCACCGACCTGGTCGTCGACCAGGACCATGTGTTCATGAGGACCACGCACGGCCTCGATCCGGTCCATGTCATCTACAGGCGGCTCGACGACGAATGGCTCGATCCGATCTTTGGGCGGCAGGAGTCGCTCGTCGGCGTGGCCGGGCTCGTCAACGCTTACCGCGCCGGAAATGTGGCCATAGCGAACGCGCTGGGAAATGGGGTCGCTGACGACAAGGCGGTATACGCGCTGGTCCCGAAGATAATCCGCTACTACCTGGGAGAGGATCCCATCCTGCCGAACGTGCCCACTTACCTGTGCGCGGTCGACGAAGACCGTCGATACGTGCTCGACCATCTCGAACAGCTGGTGGTCAAAACCGTTGACGGCTCAGGCGGATATGGAATGCTGATCGGCCCCGAATCGACCAAAGCGCAGCGCGAAGAATTCCGGCAGCGCATCACCACGTGGCCCCGGAGCTTCATCGCCCAGCCCGTGGTGAACCTTTCCGTGCAGCCGATTTTCGATGGCGGCCGGTTCCGTCGCACCCACCAGGACCTGCGTCCGTTTGTCCTGACCGGCCCCGATGTATATGTCACGTCGGGTGGGCTCACGCGAGTCGCCCTTCGCCCTGGGTCCCTGGTCGTGAACAGCTCTCAGGGTGGCGGGAGCCGCGACACCTGGGTGATGGCGGACGACGAAGCAGCGAGCACCGATGCTTAGTCGAGCCGCCACCTCACTCACTCTGCTCGGACGCCATCTCGAGCGCGCCGACCATCTTGCCCGCATCCTCGGCGTGCACGTGTCGCTGTCTCTGGACCGCACCGATGAGCCAGGACCGGAGTTCTGGCACCGGTTCATGGAGCTGGCCGGATGGCCAGGCGGCGACACCCACCGCCGCGATCAGGCGATCGAAGTTGTCATCACCGGGTCGCTGGGACCATCCGTGCGGGCGAGTGTGGCCGCCGCGCGGCTGGCTGCACAGGCCGTCCGTCCTTCGCTTCCCACAGAGCTGTACGAGCAGGTCAACGCGCTCAACTGGCGGCTGCAGGAGCCGACCTGGCAGCCGGACCTCTATCCATTTCTCACCGATGTGCAGCTGAGCATCAAGCTCGTTGACGGCCTCCTCGAGGACACGATGCCGCACGACGAGGCGCGCGATTTCGTGCGACTGGGCAAGTTCGTCGAACGCGCCGCGAATGTCACCTCCCTAGTCACGCGTAAGTCGGCCGAGCTGGCGGACGAGCCGGAGGACGCCCTCGAGTGGTCGGCGGTGCTGAAGTCTTCCTTCGCGTTCGAGTCCTACCAGGCCCGGTACAGCGGGGGCGTGACGCCAGAGCGGGTGATCGAATGCCTGCTCCTGGACTCCACGCTGCCACGGTCGGCCCGCTTCTCTGCGCGGGTTGCGCTGGAGGCGGTCTCCAGGATCGACGGCCCTGGCAGGCGATCTAAGCCGAAGCGCCACCTGTCACGCCTTCATTCGATGTTCGAGGAGGCGGCCGCGCAGCTGGTCGCCGAGCACCCTCGCGAGTTCGAGAAGGAATGCCGAAGCGTGCTGCGCCAGCTCGAGCTGGCCATGCGCGAGACCTACTTCCATCCGAGCAAGGTCCCGGCGAACGTGATCGGCGAGGAGGGGCGAGCCATGCCCCAGCAGCAACAACAATGAAGCTCGAGGTCGTGCACAGCACCCTTTTCCGGTATTCCGGCCCGATCGCCGAAACGGTTATGGAAGTGCGTTTGAGGCCGATGGACGGCCTCGGGCAGCGGTGCCTCGAATTCGAGCTCGACGTCAGCTCCGGGGTCAAACCGCGCTCCTACCTCGACGGTTACGGCAACAACGTCCACTACTTCAACCTTGTCCGCCCGCATTCTCGGTTGAGCGTCACCAGCCGGTCGGTGGTGGAGACCGGCGGCGAGCCGGATGCCGATCCTGGAGAAGACCTCGTCCAGGATTTCTTGCGGTTCAGGTCACCGGTCAAGGACGTCGAGGGGGTCCGCCAGCTCGCCGGCACGCACAAGATCGCAGACCCGTTCTCGGGCCCAGCAGTGGAGCAGATGCTTGATGACTTGACCCTCGCGATCAGCAGGGACTTTGCCTACGACAGGGCAGTGACGAACGTGTACAGCGCGGTGGACGAGGTACTGGCCTTGCGGGCAGGTGTTTGCCAGGACTTCGCTCATCTTTTGATCGCCGTCGCACGGACGATGGGCGTGCCGGCGCGGTACGTGAGCGGCTACATCCACCAGCCCGGGGATTCCGGGACGACCACCGCCTCGCATGCCTGGGCGGAGGCCTGGGTGCCGGGACGCGGCTGGATCGGGTATGACGCCACCCATCCTGTGCGGACGTCTGAACACCACGTCAGGCTTGCCGTGGGGCGGGATTACAGCGACGCCGCGCCGACTCGGGGCATCTACGTCGGCTCGGCCGCGGGCACCATGGACGTGCGCGTGAGCATTCGCGAACTTTCAGGCGAAGTGTCTTCGTCCCACTAACTCGGACGAGTCGATTTGGTGGCCGGCTCCATACGCGTTTCGGTGCCGATGCTCTAGCCTTCACCTCTCATGAGCAGCCGGGTCGGAATTGCGATCGTGATTATCCGGGGAGGTCCCCCGACTTAGAGCGCTCCGCTTGAGTCGTGTGACCTCCCCGCCAAATGGGCCGGGAGGTTTTTTTATGTCCAATCGCCGGATCGTCGTCTACGACACGACACTGCGCGACGGCGCGCAGGGTCCAGCCGTCTCGTTTTCCGCCGCCGACAAGGTGCGAATCGCCCGCGCCCTCGATGACCTCGGTTTCGACTACGTCGAAGGAGGTTTCCCGGGCTCCAACCCCAAGGACGAGGAGCTCTTCGCCGAGCTGCACACGCGTCCCCTTAAGCACGCTCGGCTCGCCGCGTTTGGCGCGACGCGACGAGCGAACGGTCGATGCGAGGACGATGCCAACCTCGAGGCGCTGGTTCGGAGCGGAGCGCCGGTCTGGACCCTGGTCGGCAAGAGCGACTCATGGCAGGTCAGCACGGTGCTGCAGACCACCAACAACGAGAACCTGGCGATGGTGGAAGAGTCAGTCGCCTACGGCGTGGCACTTGGTAGGGAGCTGATCTTTGACGCGGAACACTTCTTCGATGGTTTCGCGCGCGACTCGGAGTACGCGGTCGAGGTGTGTCTCACGGCTGCTCGCGCCGGTGCGTCGTGGGTTGTCCTGTGCGACACCAACGGTGGCAGCATGCCGGCCGAGATCCGGCAGGGCGTGGAAGCGCTGCGCAAAGCAGTCGCGGACCTTCACCTTCCAGTTCGCGTCGGGATCCACACCCACAACGACTGTGAGCTGGCGGTGGCCAATTCCATCGAAGGCGTGCTGGCCGGGGCAGACATGGTCCAGGGCACAATCAACGGCTACGGCGAGCGCTGCGGGAACGCAAACCTCGTCTCGGTCGTCGCCAATCTCGCCGTCAAGCTGGGCTTCAACGCTCTTCCCGCTGCCTCGGTGGCTCGATTCAGCGACCTTTCACGCACGGTGGCGGAGATCGCGAATCTAGCGCTCCCGCTCCAGCAGCCTTTCGTCGGCCATGGCGCGTTCGCGCACAAAGGTGGCCAGCACGTCGCGGCAGTGCTCAAGCACAAGGACTCCTACCAGCACATCGATCCCGCGGTGGTTGGCAACGAACCACGCGTGCTCGTCTCGGAGCTTTCGGGCCGCGGCAACGTGCTCGCCAAGGCGCGTGAATTCGGTTTGGAGCTCGACCGCGACGACCCGCAAACAAGATGGCTCGTCCAGCACCTCAAGGAGCTGGAACATCGGGGCTACTCATACGAGGCCGCCGACGCATCGTTCGAGATGCTGGTGCGGCGCCTTCAGCCCGGCTACAAGGCCCCCTGGACGGTGGCGGACTTCACGGCACAGGTCCGCAAGAGCGGCACCTCAGTCAACGCCGAGGCGACTGTTCAGGTCGCGGTTGGTGGAACCGTGTATCACACCGCCGCCACCGGCAACGGTCCGGTCAACGCGCTCGACGCCGCCCTTCGCAAAGCCCTCAGTCCGCGATTCCCAGGCCTTCGCGGCGTGACGCTGCATGACTACAAGGTCCGCATCCTCGACGGGGACGCGGGCACGGCAGCGACCACGAGGGTGCTTATCGAATCGGGCAAGGGCCTCAAGCGGTGGACGACGGTCGGCTGTTCGAGCAACATCATCGAAGCCTCCCTGCTCGCGCTGGTCGACGCGCTGGAGTTCGCCAGCCTCAGCCGCTAGACGATGCTTCCATGGCACCGGTTGACCGCCGGACAGGATGCGTCGCGAGGGCTTGCTTAAGGTGTCTGATTGCCCCGGCGAGGTCGCCCCGCGCTTCGAGGATGTCTGCGTAGCTGCTATGAGCGCGACTCAGCCGGCGTGCGGATCCGGCAACCGCGTCGAGTCCGTCGAAGGCGTGAGCAAATTCCCTGTCCGCTGCGACGTGATCGCCGCTCGCAGCTGCGATCGTGCCGAGCCAGATGTGTGCGTCGGCGGCCGTGGCACCTTGAGCGACTCGGAGTGCCAGGTCCAGGGCTTCGCGCGCCAGGCGAGCAGCCTGATCACCGTCGGACTCGGCGAAGGCCGCCTCGCAGAGACTCAGCAAGACCGCGGGCTTGTCTGACTCGACACCAGTCTCTTCGAAGATGCGCAGTGACCGCTCGAGGTGGCTTCGAGCTTCCCGTGTCTTACCTTCCATCAAAAGCAGGAGTCCCAGGTTGTTTTCGGAGCGGGCCAGGGACACACGATCCTGAAGCGTCTCGTGTATGGCAATCGCCCGCTGCGCGTATTGAGCCGCCCGGCTGAACTGCCCTGTCTCCTTGTAGGCAACGCTGAGTCCGCTGTAAACGAGAGACAGCCGCCGCAGGTCCTGCACCACCTCTCCTGCCGCGATCGCCTGCTCATAGGTCTTGATGGCGGCCTCCCAGTTCTCGTTCGTGGTGTGGACGCTTGCCAGCACTCCCAACAGTCGGCTTTCCGTGAGAACTGGAACCGGCTTCAGGGTTCGACAAGTGGCAAGAGCTCCCTCAGCCAGCGCGAGTGCGCCCGGGTCTTGCATCAGGTAGGCCGCGGACGCTTCGCTGCCCAGGCACTCGGCGGTCATGAGGACGTCTCCCGACTGTTCGAAATATGCCCGCGCCGCCGAGGCCAGCCGGCGCGCCTCGAGGGGCTGAGCCAAACGGAGGTGCGCAGTCGCCATCAGGAATTTGATCCGGGCCGCCACGTCGGGATCGCCTTCACCCGCCAGTAGGCCCAGACCTGCGGCGATGGCGCCGGCGGGGTCGCCGCTCGTGATCGAACGTTCCATCTCCGCCGTGCCGACCGTGGCACGCGCTTCCATCGTGCTCGGGTTGCTCAGGAAATAGTCGAGCGGCCGTCCGGTCCGGGCCGCGATGAGCTTGAGCGTTTCCATCGACGGCTTGGCCTTGCCGGTCTCGACGAAATAGATCGCGGTCCGGCTGATCTCTGTGCCGGCGACCTGGCCGAGACTCAGGCCTGCCTCGAGCCGTGCCTGTTTGACGGTTCCTGCCTTGATCTCGACCCCGCGTCGGCGGCCGCGACGGCCCGAGGTTGCCCGTCCGCTCTCTCTCGGGCCGTCACCAGGCGCCGGGTGCGATCGAACCTCTGGCACGTGGCCAGCTTAGCTGAGTAACTGTTACTTGACGGAAGTGACTTGACGGCCGGTACGGTGCCGGGTGATTAGAAGCAGCAGGGCGCGATATCCGAAGCCCCCGCGCTCAGCGACAGGACCATCAGGAGGATCGTCGCCATGGTGGCGGCGAGAAACAACTTGCGCATTCAAATCACCTCCTCCGCGGCACAGACCAGCGCCGCCAGAGGCTTCGCGAGAAACAAGGAGGTTTCAGGCGGTGTCACTGACTACCGGGGCCGGGTACGCGCTCCACAGGTGCGCCAGCACGCCCCATGCTCCGGCGGCCAATTTGAGGCTGAAAATGATGCCGGCGAAGCTGCCAAGGCCCGCGGCAACCCATTCCACAGGCAGCGCGGGAGCCCGGAGGGCGACCGCCGCGGGCAGCGCGGCCAGCAGCCCGCAAGCGACAGCCACGACGACGATGGCAAGCGCCGAGCCAGAGCCAATTTCTTCGGGTTCAAGGCCTTGTTCGTCGACCGCCGCCGGCCGGTGCTCCAAGTCGCTCTCGACGCCCGCTTGCTCGATGGCGCTGCCTCCTTAAGACCCGACTCACCCCTCGCAGCTGGGTTTCCGTGGCCCTGTGTCCATGTTAAGTGATCCCAGGTTGAATTAACACAGGTACGACGAAGGCTTAAGGAGGGATCGCTTCGGTGCGACCCAGCAGGATGCCGGCTTCAGTCCGCCAGGTAGGTTCTGATCATCCGGCCAAGCTCCTCGAGCTTGGCCAACGCCTGGTCCCTGCCGTCCGCCGGCACCCAGTAGATGCACCGTTCGACGCCTGCCTTGGCCATCCGCTCGATCTCGCTGGCCACCGGCTTGGGATACACGGTCACGGGGATGGGTCCACGGCCTGCCGCTCGTGCCATCTCCTGGAGCTCGGGTATGCGTTCAATGGTGTCGCCGCGGTTTGGCATCCAACCATCCGCGTAGCGGACGACGCGCTCGAGGATCTTCGGTCCGCTGCCGCCGAGCAGAATCGGCGGGTGCGGTTTCTGGACAGGCTTCGGCCAGCTCCACGTCGGCCCGAAATTCACCATGTCCCCGTGGTACTCCGCCTCCTCCTGGGTCCAGATCGCCTTGAGTGCCTCGACCCTCTCGCGGAGAAGCTTCCACCGCGTGCTGAAATCGGTACCGTGGTCGGCCATCTCCTCTCGATTCCAGCCCGCCCCGATGCCGAAGATGACGCGGCCATTGGAGACAAGGTCCAAGCTCGCGACTTGCTTGGCGGTGTGGATGGGGTCGCGCTGGATCAACAGGCAGATGCCGGTGGCGACCCGAATCCTCTTTGATGCAAGGGCGGCGACGGTGAGGGCGATGAATGGATCCATCGTGTGCCAGTACTGCTTGGGAAGGTCCGCGCCACCGGGCCGCATGGACAAACGGCTTACGGGGATGTGTGAGTGCTCGGCGACCCAGAGCGACTCAAAACCGAATGCCTCGGCGGTGGGCGCCAGCTCTGACATCGAGATCGCGTAGTCGGTGGGAAAAATCGCGACTCCGAACTTCACTCAGTCATCGTGACTGATCGCGGGAACGCCCTAGGCGAGGAGGAACTTCCGTGAGGCCGGCTGCGCTGGTCGGTTCACGTGGACGTCGATGGCGTCGAACATCGCTGACACCACCCTGGCGTCGAGACGGCTTCGGGCCTCATCCAGAAGCACTCGGCGCGCTTCCCACGGCGTCCGAGCTTTTCGGTAGGGCCGGTCGGAGGTCAGTGCGTCGTAGGTGTCGGCGACCGCGACGATGCGGGCTTCGATCGGTATCGCTTCCGCGCCGAGCCCATATGGGTAGCCGCTGCCATCGAGACGCTCGTGGTGGTAGAGGACGCCGAGGAGAGCCCTTCTCGATTGACCGTCACCCAGAATGGACAAACCAATTTCCGGGTGCGCCTTCATAAGCGTCCACTCGGACTCATCGAGCGCCGCCCGCTTGTCCAGGATCTCGTCCGGGATCGCGAGTTTGCCGATGTCGTGCATAAGGCCCGCCCGCGCGAGCACGCGGAGCTCAGCGGTGGTCATCGCGAGCTGGCGTCCGATCTGCACGCATAGCTGCGCAACTCGCTGATTGTGGCCGAGCGCTTCGCGGTCCTTCACCATGAGACCGAAGACCGCGACCGCGTCCAACCAACCCTTGACTTGAGAGACCGGATGTGGAACCACAGGGAACCCCTCCCAGAGGCTTACCGGCGCCTGTTACGGATTACTCGTTCAGCAAGGACAACGGTCCATCGATCCGTTCTGGTCGCTGGATTTACAGTTGATTTGAGGCTACTTTGGGTAGCTTCGACTCGGTCAGCTGGGCGCCATGAACTCCAGGCAGCGCGTGCCCCTCAGATCAACCCAGTAGCGCCCGCGCCCTCGCACGATGAGCATGAGGACTTGCTCGCAAGCCGGACACCGCACGACCACGCCAGGCGCGTTGACGTAGACGTCGACCTGTCCCACGGCGTGGACGGCACCGCAGCCGGCACAGGTCGTCTCGGCGGTGGTCATCTCCGTCGTGAAGATCTCGCGCAGCAGCCCGCCGATCGCGTTTCCGTCCACCTTCATCTCGGAAGTGTCCATCGTCATCCTCCTGTGGCTCCAAATCGCTCGGTCTTGATCCATGACGGGTCATAGCCCAGGTCCACGAGCAATCCCCCCGCCGCCTCCACGAATGAGGTCGGCCCGCAGATGAAAACCAGCGGCATTTCCTCTTTTGGCCACGCGACCTCGCGCACCATCTCGCGATCGATTCTCCTCGCGTAGCCCTTCCAGCCCTGGGGCTGGGCTCGCGTCAGCGCGTGGGCCACGACGAGCCCGTCCTCCGCCGCGGCGAGCCGGTCCAGCTCCTCCTTATAGATGACGTCCTCGATATTGCGCGACGAGTAGAGCAGGCGCGCCGGCGGTTTCACGGCCGAAGCAGAGCGATGCCGGAGCATCGCCATCAGCGGCACAACCCCCGAGCCCCCCGCCATCAGAAGAAGCGGCCGCCTATCACCCGCCTTCCACACGAAATAGCCGCCTATGGGCCCGCGCAGCTCGACCCTGTCCCCCACCCGCAACTCGCCCACCAGGTATGGCGAAACCTCACCGTCATCCAGCCGTTCGACCGTGATCGCCAGACGGGAATCTTCCGGTGGGGACGCGATCGAGTAGCTGCGCTGCGCCTGGTAGCCGTCCTCAGCCGTCAAGCGGACGTCGACGTGCTGCCCTGCGTCGTGCCCCGGCCAATCGGGCACCTGCAGCACCAGGCTCGCCACGCGCGGCGTCTCGTGGATCAACTGGGCCACCTCGCCGACCTGCCACATTAGGGGCCCCCGCGAAGTCACGGCGTCAGCCTCTGCCTTCGTGGGGATTTCTCAGTACGCGGGGAATTTCAGTCGCCCCAGTACCGCTGCTCGCGCCAGGGATCGCCACGAATGTGATATCCGTTCGATTCCCAGAATCCCGGTAGCTCCTCGTTCTGCAGCGTGATGCCCCGAACCCATTTCGCGCTCTTCCAGAAATACAGGTGCGGCACCAGCAGGCGGGCCGGCCCGCCGTGCTCCGGGTGCAGCGGCTGGCCGTCGAATTCGTACACGACCCACGCCTTGTTGCCCGTCAGGTCATCGAGGGCGAGGTTAGTCGTATAGCCGCCGTCGGAGAAAACAGTGGCGTAATCGGCGGCGGACTCCACGCCTTCGAGGAGAGTGTCCACCGAGACGCCTTTCCAGGACGTATCGAGCTTGGACCATTTGGTGACGCAGTGGATGTCCTTGGTGACCGTCTCGCTGGGCAAGGCGCGAAGCTCCTTCCAAGTCCAACTTTTCGGCTCGTCGATCTCGCCGGCGACGGAAAACGTCCACTCGTCCAGCGATACGCGCGGCGTCGGCCCGGCCGACAGGACCGGGAAGTCGGAGACGACGTGTTGCCCGGGCGGCACGCGTGCGCTCGAGACGTTATCGCGACGCTTGCCCCGAAACCCTCGCGAGATGAACCCCATCAGGTCGACCTGTCTCGCCACTCGAGCGCGGGACCAAGTTTCTTTTCGAACAGCGCGGCCACCTCGCCCGGCTTGGGAAATCTACCCGCCGCCTTCTTGCTGAACACCAACTGGCCGTCCAGTGAGATGGCGAACGTGCCGCCGCTGCTGCTGATCAGCTCGACCGCGCGCATGATCGGCGCCCAGCGGTCAAGCACCTCAGAGGCCAGGCTCACGGCCCGGTCGAGATAGTCTCAAGGAACGCAGTATTCGATGCGCGCCTCGTGAACTGGCGTGATCACGCCCCGATGATACTTACCCCTCTAACCGGGTGCGCGCACGCTCTAGGCGCGACGCCAACCACGCGGGTTGGGACGGCGTGCTGGCGCCCTACAAGGCGTCGTGCTACGTGGGTTGATCAGAAGGTAACTCGGGTCAAGCGCCACAGTCGACCGGGCGGGAACAGGGGGTCGGACGTGACGAGCGGGACGTCCAGGTTGTAGTCGCCGAGGACGATGTGAACGTTGCCCTTCTTGGTCCCCGCTGGGATCGGCCGGTCGACCACGATCGGGAGCACGTCCAGCCTCTGCCGCAGCACCATGCCCGGCCAGGCCAGGACAATGACGTCGACCGGCGAGACCAGGTCGGACTGATTGCCCCAAGCCGTGACGTAGGTGGCGATCGTCTGGTTGCGGGTGATCACCTGCCGAATATGAAGAGTCGCCTGCAGGGATGCGATCAGGACCTTTGCGGTCGCGAACGCCACATCCAGCGTCGGCTGTCCCATGACACATCCGAAGACGACGATCGGCTTTCCGTCCACGGTCACGGTCGCGCCGAAGAGGAAGTTAGCGCCCGTGCTAAAGCCAGACCCGGTCTTGATGCCGAAGATCCCGTTCTGCCCGAGCACATGGTCGGTGCTGTAGACGACTCCTACCACCGGCAGCTGCACTTGCGCCATGCCGACGATCTGAGCAAAGACGTCTTGCTGCATGGCGGCGACGCCCAGCTCCATGAGGTCGGTCGGCGTGCTGACGCTGCCGGCATCGGCGCCGCTGGTGTCTGCGAATCGCGTATGGGTCAGTTTCAGCGCCGCGGTGCGCGCGTTCATCTTGGCGACGAACGCATCGATTGAGCCTGCATCCCAGCGCGCCAGAGTTTCGGCGAAGTTGTTCGCGGAGGGAATCAGCATGCCTTGCAGCAGTTGGAGTTCCGTGAGCTGCTCGCCCACGCGGACCTCGAGCGCCGACTGATTGTCTGCCACGTCGGCGGAGTAGGCCTGCACGTCGGTGTTCGTGATCGTGATCGTCGGGCCCTGCTCGTCTCTCTTCAGCGGCTTGTCCTCGAGGATCACCAGCGCGGTCATCACCTTGGTGACGCTGGCGGCTGGTATGGCCTGCTCATTGCCCGAGCTGCCGATGAAGCCGAGGTTCTGAGCACTGACCGCCGCGGAGCCTCGCGCGGGCCAGGGCAGCGCGGGCGGCGTGCCCGCGATCACCTCCGATGCCGGAAGCGATCCTGTGGCGGCTACCGCTGGAATCGGGCGAAAGTAGCTCCAGGCAGCCACGCCGGCGACCACCAACAAGAGCAGCAAGATCGCAGCCCGAACCCGCATATCTGAAAGAACATAACGGACCGCAAGGGCGGTTCAGGCGGAAGCGGCCTTCCTGTGGACACTGTTTATGCCAAGGCTCACGATGAACGATCCGAACGCCAAAGCTGTGATGAAGAAGCTGGCCGGGTACGCGATATAGAAGGCGAGCGTCAGTCCCAGCCACACGGCGAGCACCGCCACTGCGGCCGACAGCACCATCCCTGTGTATGGGCTGGTCGTCAGGTTCTGGGCCACTGCCGCGGGCGTGACCATCAAAGCGAACACGAGCAGGGCGCCGACCGCCTGGACCGACTCCGCGACCGTGATCGCGACGAGGATGAGGAAGAGCACGGTCAGCACCCGGATTGGCACGCCGCGTGACGTGGCCACTTCCGGATCAAGGCTCACGAACAAGAGCGGCCGCGCGATCACGAGAAGCGCGATACAGGTGAGCAACCCTGCCCCCGACGCGATCAAGGCCTGGGCCGGCTGCATCCCCAGGATGGACCCGAACAGCACGCTGATTCCAGTGTTGCCGGCGGACGCGCTGTGGGAGGACGTGAAAATACTGAGGAAGAGCAGGCCCAGCCCAAGCACCCACGCGAACACGGTGCCGATCGCCACGTCGCGACCTCGCCCACGCCCGCCGAGCGATCCGATCGCAAGCGCTACGGCGACGCAGCTGCCGAAAACGCCGACCAGCAGGTTGAGACCGACGAGGAGGCCCCCCATGCCGCCGGTGAAAGCGACATGTCCGAGAGCGTCGGTCGTGAACACCTGGTTGCGGAGGACCACGAAGTATCCGACGAGGCCCGCCGCGGCGGCGATGCAGCCGCCGGCGATGAAAGCGTTGCGCATGAAGTCATAGGCCAGCATCGCCTGCACGTCCTGGAACGGGTTGAGCGAAAAAGAGGTAGCCGCGAACATCACGCGGGTTCGCTCTCAAGCTCAGCATGCGCTGCCTGTTCGCGAGACAACGCCTTCGCACCGCGGATCAGGACGTAAGCGGCGAAGGCCAGGGTCGTGATGAAGAAGCCGACCGGGTAGATCGTGAAGTAGGCCACCGCAAGGCCAGTCCAGGTGAACAGCAGTGAGAAGACGACTGTCAGCGCGAGCCCACGAGCAGGACGCGCCGTCAGCTGCAGAGCGCACGCGCCCGGCGCCACCAGCAGCGCGAAGATCAACAGGGTGCCGACGATCTGCACGGTCACGGCTACGGCCAGCGCCGCCACCAGCAGAAATGCGATGGCAATCGCGCGTACCGGCACACCACGCGCCTCGGCGACGTCGGGGTCGACGGATGCGAACACGAGGGGTCGCGCGATAGCCGCCAGCGCGACAAGGCAGACCGCCGTCGTGACCACGGTGGCGGCCACGTCGCGATCGGAGATGCCCAGGATGGTGCCGAAGAGAAAGGCATAGACCGCCTGGGCGCTTCCGGTGTAGAGGCGGAAGAAGAGCAAGCCCAGGCCTAGCGAAAAGGCGAGGATGCTTCCAACGACGGCCGACTCCATCCGGTTCCCGGCATCGAGCCGCCGGCCCAGCAAACCGACGCCAAGGGCGGCGGCCGAGCAGAAGGCGGCGAGCCCGATGACCGGTGGCAGGTGAAGAAAGACGGCGGCGGCCGCACCCGGAAAGCCGACCTGCGACAGCATGTGCGCCGCAAAGCTCTGGCCGCGCAGGACGACGAAGTAGCCCACCATGCCGGCGAGCAGTGCCACGAGTGTCCCGACGATGAAGGCGTTCTGCATGAAATGAAACCTCAGCAGCAGCTGCAGGTCGGCCAGCAGGTCCCAGGTGGGCGAGTCAGCCATTACGCGTCGTGGTCATGCGCGTGATACGTGACGGGCTCGTGCTGGCCGACCACCACCACGCGGCCGTCGCTCGTTCGAAGTACCTCGACCGGCGCTCCGTACAGGCGGGTGAGCGTTTCGGTCTGGATCACTTCCTCGGGACGGCCTGACACGACGTGGCCATTGGCTGCATAGACGACGCGGTCGATGAACGGCAGGATTGGATTGACGTCGTGCGCGACGAGTAGAACCGTGACCCCCTGCTGCTGGCAGATGTCTCGGACCAGCGCCGAGATCGATTGTTGGTTGCTCAGGTCCAGGCTGTCGAGCGGTTCGTCGAGGGCCAGCATCTTCGCCCCGGTGACCAGCGCCTGCGCGATCAGCACGCGCTGCTGCTCACCACCTGACAGCTCGCCTATGGGCCGGTACGCATACTCTTCGGCACCGACCAGGCGGATGACAGAGTCCACTTGGCGGGACCTCGCGTCGCTGCCGGCAAGCCAGGAGGGGAGTGGAACTCCCCAGCGCGCGCCATCGAGCCCGAGGCGAACCAGGTCGGCCGCCCGGATGCGGAGATCGGGATCGAAGCGCCGCCTTTGCGGAAGGTAACCGACCTCGTCGTTTCCACGGCGGACCGGCTTGCCGAAGATCCGCGCCTGTCCCTCCGCCAGCGGCACCACGCCAAGCAGAGCTTTCAGCAGGGTCGACTTGCCCGCTCCGTTGGGCCCCAGGATGGCGACGAACTCGCCGGTGCTCACCGTGAGGTCGACGCCACGCCAGACGAACCGCCCGCCAAGGTTCACTCCGGCGCCCTCGAGTCCGACAGCCTCCTCGATTGCGGGCCGGGTGCGCTCGGATGCTTCGGGTTCAGCCACCGAGTGCCGCAAGGAGTTCCTTCAGCTGGTTGGTCTGCCAGTCCTGGAAGGAGACGTTGGCAGGAGCCAGCGTTTCAGTTACGCGCGCGATCGGAATGCCCTGTGCTCTGGCCCTGTCCACCAGCGACCCCACGTCCGGGGTGGAGTTCTGAGTGTTGAACACGAACACCTTGATCTTTTTACCAGCGATTTGCTGCAAGACCGTTGCCTTGTCGGAAGGGCTTGGGTCGGTGCCTTCGCTGATCGCCTTCAAATAATCGCTGGGGGTGATGAGGTCGAGGCCGGTGTCCGTTGCCATGTACGAGAAGATGCTCTCGGTTGCTCCGACGGGGGTGCCCGTGTACTTCGTCTTGATGGCGTCGATCGTGTCGTGGTACGCCTTGAGCCCCGTCGTCTTGTAGGCGGTCTTCTGCTGCTCGAAGTACGAAGCATCGCCCGAGTCGAGGGCGGTCAGGTCCGAGGCGATTCTGTCGACGACCCTCTCGACGTACTTGGGCGAGTACCACATGTGCGGATTGTCTCCCTCCTTCTTGCCAATGAAGTCGCCGACCGCCAGCACGATGCGGCCAGACACTGGATTGGCGGCCAGCAGCTTCGGCGCCCAGGAGTCATAGCCTGCTCCGTTCACGATCACGTACTTGGCCGCGGCGATCAGCTTGGCGTCGGCCGGCGTGGGCTCGTAGTCATGGGGGTCGGTGGCGGGGTTGACGATGACGCTCGTCACGTGGGCGTGGTCGCCTCCGACCTGGGTGGCGATGCTTCCCCAAAAGTTTTCGACGGCCACCACCTCCACCTTCCCGCCCGACGCCGACGAACCGGTGCCAAGGCCGCATGCGCTTATGGCCATCACCACCAGGGCGCCGACAACCGCTACCAGCCACCCCGTGGCCGCCAAGCTCGACCCCGCTTTGACCACCCGCCTCACCTCCGATCCGGTCCGACTGTGATGCGCAAGAGTATTGCACAACTGACTTGCACAAGTGGTGTGCGTATAGTTGTCATGTGGCCAGGCCGAGCCCGGTGAGCGACCAGGTACAGCTCCTTTTCCGCGCGACCGACAGCAAGCACCTGTGGTCGATCGACGAGCTTCATGTGACCGTCGTCAAAGTGTTGGGCGCCGCGGATTACTCCACGGTTTTCAGGGCTGTTTCAAGCCTGGAGCGGGACGGGTTCATCAAGCGCGTCGAGCTGGGCGACGGCAAGGTGCATTACGAGCTGAGCGACCAGCACCACGAGCACATCCGATGCGACGAGTGCGGCCGCGTCGCGGAGGTTGCCGGCTGCGTCCTCGAGGATGCATCGTCCGCGGTTACCAAGAGCACCGGCTTCACGGTGACGAGCCACCAGCTTCTGTTCAGCGGCGTCTGCCCAGGCTGCGTTTCCGCACGCCTGGCTTAGCACCTCACCGAGGACCGAGTACCGACCAACTGGACGTTCGATCAGCGGCGCTATCCTGCCCGGAGTGAAGGCACTCGTCAAAGCCAAAGCGGAGCCAGGCCTGTGGCTGCAGGATGTGCCGGATCCGGTTCCCGGTCCTGGAGAGGTCTTGATCCGCGTCCTGCGCACGGGCATATGCGGCACCGACCTCCACATCGAAAGCTGGAACGAGTGGGCCCAAGAGACCATCCACCCACCTCTTGTCGTCGGACACGAGTTCGTCGGTGAGGTGGTACGCCTGGGCGACGGTGTGGCGTCGGTCTACCCCGGCGAGTTAGTTGGCGCAGAAGGACACATCGTGTGCGGGCGCTGCCGCAACTGCATGGCCGGACGCCGCGCGCTGTGTGCCAACACTGTCGGCATCGGGGTCCAGAGAGACGGCGCCTTCGCCGAGTTCATCGTCATGCCTGCAGGCAACCTATGGCCGCACCTGACCAAGATCGACCTCGACGTCGCCGCGATCTTCGACCCGTTCGGCAACGCCGTCCACACCGCGACGCAGTTTCGCGTCGTTGCGGAGGACGTGCTCGTCACAGGCGCAGGGCCGATCGGCATCATGGCCGCCATGGTCGCTCGTCACAATGGCGCCCGCTTCGTCGTCATCACGGACGTCAGCGACTACCGGCTTGACCTTGCGCGCAAAGTTGGGGTCACACGCGCGATCAACGTGCGGACCACGACCCTGGCGCAGGCGCAGGAAGAGCTCGGCATGAAGGAGGGATTCGACGTCGCCTTCGAGATGTCCGGCCAGGCAAGCGCCCTCCGCGACCTGATCGCCAACATGTCGCACGGTGGTCGCATCGCGATGCTCGGGCTGCCGGACCATGAATTCGCGATCGACTGGACCGAGGTAGTGCTCAAGATGCTCACCCTGAAAGGCGTTTACGGCCGCCAGATCTTCGAAACGTGGTACGAGATGTCCGTGTTCACGCAAACCGGCCTTGATATCTCGCCCGTCATCACGCACCGCTTCCCTTACCGCCAGTTCCAGGAGGCGTTCGCGGTTGCGCACTCCGGCAAATGCGGCAAGGTCGTCCTCGACTGGACGGTGAATTAGTTCGATGTTCGACAGCATGCGATCGCACCTGATCGGCGAGCTGGACGAGATCCGTCGGGCCGGCCTGGAGAAGCCGGAACGCGTCCTGATGGGGCCGCAAGGGTCGGTCGTCACGGTCCTTGACCGTGACGTCTTGAACCTGTGCGCCAACAACTACCTCGGGCTGGCCGACCATCCAGCCGTCGTGACAGCGGCGAAGGAAGCGCTCGACCGGTGGGGCTACGGCATGGCGTCGGTTCGCTTCATCTGCGGCACGCAGGAGGTGCACAAGGAGCTCGAGTCCGCACTCACGGATTTCCTCGGGACCGAGGACACGATCCTCTATTCATCCTGCTTCGACGCCAACGGCGGCATCTTCGAGGCTCTGCTCGACGAGCACGACGCGGTTATCTCCGACGCCTTGAACCACGCGAGCATCATCGACGGGATCAGGCTTTGCAAGGCGCGGCGCCTGCGCTATGCCAACCGCGACATGGAAGACCTCGAGAAGCAGCTGAAGGACAGCGCCGACGCCCGCTTCAGGATGGTGGTCACTGACGGCGTGTTCTCGATGGATGGATACCTCGCGCCTTTGCCGGAGATCTGCGCGCTCGCCGAACGCTATGACGCGCTCGTCATGGTCGACGATTCTCATGCAGTTGGCTTCATGGGCGCGAATGGGCGTGGCACCCATGAGCACCACGGCGTCATGGGCCGGATCGACGCCATCTCCGGTACGCTCGGCAAAGCGCTTGGCGGCGCCAGCGGCGGTTACGTGTCCGGACGCAAAGAGATGGTCGCGATGCTCCGGCAGCGGTCACGACCCTACCTGTTCTCCAACTCCGTGCCGCCTCCAATCGTCGCCGCGAGCCTCACAGTCCTGGAGCTGATCAGGTCTGCGGGCGAGCTGCGCCGGCGTCTTCGCGACAACACCACTTTCTTCCGCAAGCAGATGACCGAAGCCGGCTTCGACATCCTGGCCGGCGAGCATCCGATAGTGCCGGTGATGGTGGGCGAGGCGGCCCTGGCCGCCCAGACGGCACAGGCCATGCTGGAGAAAGGCGTGTACGTGGTCGCGTTTTCGTATCCGGTCGTCCCCCAGGGCAAGGCGCGGATCAGAACTCAGGTGTCGGCGGCCCACTCGAAAGCGGATCTCGAGCGGGCGGTCAAAGCTTTTGTCGAGACTCGAGAGGCGATGGCCCGTTAGGGCGCGCAAGCGTAGCCTGTCGCCGACATGGCGCGAACCTGGAGCGACACCACCGAACGTGGCCTGACGCCTGACTCGGCTGCCGAAGCCGCTCAGGAGGCTGGGCTCGTCTACGCGTCCGACTTTGAACCCGGCATCCGTCGCGTGCGCAAGGGCAAGGGATTCGTCTACTTCGATACACATGGCCGGCGGGTGACCGACCCCGACACGCTGGATCGGATTTCGAACATCGCCATTCCACCCGCCTGGAAGGACGTATGGATCTGCATTCGCCCGCGAGGCCATCTGCAGGCCACAGGGCGTGATGCCCGGGGGCGGAAGCAAAACCGCTACCACGAGCGATGGCACAAGATTCGCGACGAGGACAAGTTCGCGCGCCTCCTTGGCTTCGCCCGCGCGCTGCCACGATTACGCCGGCGCGTAACCCGTGACCTGAGGCAGCCCGGCCTGCCACGCGAAAAGGTTGTCGCGACCATCGTCAGGCTGCTCGAGATGACTTTCGCGCGTATCGGCAACGAGGAGTACGCGCGCGAGAACGGGACCTTCGGCCTCACGACCTTGCGCGACCGGCACGTCAAGGTCAGCGGATCGACGGTGCGCTTCCTGTTCAAGGGCAAGACCGGCCGCGAGGTTGAGGTCGGCGTCACCAATCGCCGCGTCGCGAGTGTGGTGAAGCGGTGTGAGGAGCTGCCGGGCCAGATGCTCTTTCAGTACATCGACCCTGCGGGCGATCGCCGCACTGTCACGTCGGACGACGTCAACCAGTACCTTCGCGAAGCAAGCGGCGAGGACTACACCGCCAAGGACTTTCGCACGTGGGGCGCCACGGTTCTGGCCGCGAGCGCACTGCGCGATGTCGTGAGCTTCGAATCCGACACCGAGGCCAAGCACAACGTGGTCGCCGCCATCGACAGCGTCGCACGGAGGCTGGGACACACACGAGCCGTGTGCCGCCGCTCCTACGTCCACCCAGCGGTGATCGACACCTACATGGAGGGGTCGCTCGAGAGCGTGCTCAGCCTTGTGGACGGGAGGTCCCACCGCAACCTGAAAGCTGAAGAGGCGGCGGTCATCGCCTTGCTGAAACAGAACGTGGCTCGAAGGTAGCGAGCCTCAGCTAGTCGACGCGGACTTCGGTGCCGTCCTGGGCCCAGCGCGTGTGAAACGAGCCTTCGCGGTCCACGCGGTGGTAGGTGTGCGCGCCAAAGTAATCGCGCAAGCCCTGGATGAGGTTGGCTGGACCGCGCGCGCGCCGGTAACCATCGTAATAAGCCAGTGATGAGGCAAAGGCCGGGATCGGCACGCCCTGGTCGATCGCCTTCTTGACGACGGACCGCCAGGACTTCTGGGCAGAGGCCAGCGCCTGCTGGAAGAACGGGGCCAGCATGAGGTTCGGCAGGTCGGGCGACTCGGCGTAGGCGTCCTTGATGCGGTCGAGGAACTGCGCCCGGATGATGCATCCGCCCCGCCAGATCGTCGCCAGCGCGCCGAGATCGAGGTTCCATCCGAACTCTTTGGAGCCCGCGCGGAGGTGCTCGAAGCCCTGCGCATAGGCAACTATCTTCGAGGCATACAGCGCGTCGCGCGCGTCATCGACCAATCGCGCGGCTGAACCCGCTGATGAACCGGGCCCGGCGAGGGTGGACGCAGCTTTGACGCGCTCCGCTTTCTGGCTCGACAGCATGCGAGCGAACACTGCTTCGGTGATGCCGGTCAGCGGCACGCCAAGCTCCAGGGCTGACTCGCTGGTCCACCGTCCGGTGCCTTTCTGCTCGGCCTTGTCCTCGATCGCGTCCACGAGCGCAGACTGGGTGTCGCCGTCTCGCTTGGCAAGCACATTGGCGGTGATCTCGATCAGGTACGACTGCAGCTCACCCTGGTTCCACTCGCGAAACACGGACGCGAGCTCGGCAGGCCTCATGCCGAGCGCCTGGCGCAGGAAGTCGTATGTCTCGGCGATGAGCTGGATGTCGGCGTACTCGATCCCGTTGTGAACCATCTTCACAAAGTGCCCCGCGCCGTCCGGGCCGATGTAGGTGCAGCACGGAACACCATCCACCTTGGCCGCGATCGCGGTCAGCATCTCGGCGACCCGTGCATAGGATTCGCGCGTACCGCCGGGCATGATGCTCGGACCCAGCAGCGCCCCCTCTTCCCCACCTGAAACACCCGCGCCGACGAACCCGAGGCCCGCCGCCTCCATGGCAGCGGCACGGCGCCGCGTGTCGAGGAACAGCGAGTTCCCGCCGTCGATGATCGTGTCGCCCGGCGCCAGCACCGGCGAGAGTGAATCGATCGCCTCGTCAACCGCCGACCCGGCTTTCACCATCAGGAGGATCGCTCGCGGCGGCTTGAGGATCCGCGCCAGCTCTTCCAGCGATGCGGCGGGCCGGAAGTCGCCCTCGTGCGAGTGGGCGGCCATGAAATCTTCGGTGCGCTGGTGCGTCCTGTTGTAGACGGCGACCCGCACGCCGCGCGAGGCGAGGTTGCGGGCCAGGTTCTGGCCCATCGTTGCCAGCCCGACCACTCCGATCTCGTGCTCTGGCACGCTCACACATTAACGAAGGGAGACCGAAGCAGTGGCTATCGCCGGCGCCCGACCGGCGTCTAAGCGCCGGCTTGCGCCACCTGTTCGATGGTGGCATCCGGCTTGACGCTGGCCGCGTTGCGAATCCCGATCGCGTTCACCAGGGCGCCGACGAGCAGGAGACCGGCACCGACGAGCATCGCGAGATGGAACGACGACGTCGACGCATCCCGAACGAAGTCGACGAGCCGCGGATCAGCCGGGGTGTTCAACGGACTGACGAGGCTGCGGAAACTTGTCGACGTGACGTCGACTCCGGGCAGGCGGGAGGCGAGCGCTGCATAGAAGTTCGCCGTCAGGAAAACGAAGATCAACGCGCCCGCAAGCTGGGGACCGACGCGTGAGATCGCGTTGTTGATCGCCGATCCGACGCCTGAATTCTGCACCGGCACCGACGTCATGAGTGCGGTGGTCAGCGGGGCCACCAAGATCATGATGCCGACACCGAAGATGATCGACGCGGGAAGGAAGTCCGTGACATACGAAAGCGGTGGCAGGTACGTGCTCGGATCGGCCGGCTGGAGCCTCCATGGCGTGCTTGTACCGGGCACCCGCACAAACCAGAGGACGCCGAGCGCCATGATCACGGGCCCGATCGCCATGAACCACCTGGGCCCGTAACGGGCGGCGAGGCTGCCGAATCGGCGCGAAAGGAAGATAAGGAAGAGAGAGCCCGGGATTCCGGCCGCGCCGGCGGCGGCCGCTGTATAGCCGAGGGTGCCCTGCTGGAAGAGCGCGAGGTAGTAGAAGGACACGTACAGGGCGCCGTAGATCAAAAAAGTCGAGATGTTGGTGACGGTGAAGTTGCGCGAACTGAACAGGTGCGGCGGGATCAGAGGATGCCGCGATCGGAGCATGAGGATGGGCAGGGCAACTGTCGCCACCACTCCGGCCGCGAGGGCAACGTAGCCGATCGGATCACGCCACGCTCGCTGCTGGCCGTAGATCGTGCCGAAGGCCAATCCTCCGACCGCCACTGCAACGACCGCGGCGCCGAGCCAGTCGAAATGCGGCGGCGCCTCATCGTCGCGGCTTTCCGGGATGTGCTTCCAGGTCGCCCACACCGCGGCGAGGATGAGCGGCACGTTGATGAGAAACGCGGCTCTCCACGAAATGGTGTCCACCAGAAGCCCGCCGACAACAGGGCCGAGGATTGTCGTCGCCCCGGACGCTCCAGCCCACGTGCCGAAGGCGCGCCCTTGCTCCTCGCCCTTGAAGTTCGCGGTGAGCAGGGCCAGCGATCCCGGAACGAGGACAGCCCCGGCCGCACCCTGCAGGACGCGGAACAGGACGAGGAGCTCCATGTTGGGCGCCAGCCCGCATAAGACGGACGTGACGCCAAAACCGATCAATCCGATCAGGAACATGCGGCGGCGGCCGTAGAAGTCGCTGAGCGCGCCGGCGAGTATCAAGAGCGCGCTGAGACTCAGGAGGTAGGCGTTGTAGATGTACGACTGGCCCTCGAGCACGCCGAGGAAACTGCGCGTGAGGTCGCGTCCAATGCGCGGAAGCGCGACGTTGACGACCGTCGAGTCAAGGAAGACGATGCCCGAGCCGAGGACCGCCGCGACCAGGATCCATCGCTTGGCGTTCACAGCAGCTTAGAAGTCCTTGCGCCCCATGAAATGTTCCAGCACCCCGGGCCGGACCAGCTCGTAAAGGGCCATGCGATGACCGCTGGGCGCGACGAAGGACGAGCACGGGCCCATAGGTATCTCGAGACTCTGCTGCTTTTTGACTCCGCCTTTCTTGAGCTCGGCGGTCGCCTTGCGCAGGTTTTCGACACGGTAGACGTGGATCGGACGGTCACCCTCGAGGTGATCCGCCAGGAGGATGTGAGGCGGGCCGCTGGTGAGCTCGATCAGGGCGACTCGGGTCCCCATACCCTCGATGGCAAAACCCAACCGACCGCCGAGCACATCGGTGAAATACCGCATGTCGGCGGCAACATCCTTGCTGGGCGTGTACAGATAGTCAAGCTGGAGAAACGGAGTCAGGAGAGTGCGAAGTCTGTGGACACCTCGACCCCGTGCCGGAGCGTCTGCAAGGTCGAGCAGTAGCGCTCCGCGCTCGAGAGCAGGCGCTTGGCCCGCTCAGGGTCGACACCGTCCTTGACCTTGACGTGCGTGCTCATCTCGATGCCGGTCGCGCCGACCGGAACATCGCGATCCGTGCCCATCGTGCCCCGGAAGTCCCAGTGGATGCGTACGTCGACGTGCACCGACTCGAGCTCCACGCCCATATTCGCGGCAACCGATCGAAGCGTGCTCTCCTCGCAGATGGCCAGGGCCGCTGCAAGGATGTCGCCGGAACATGGTGTGTCTCCGGCGCCCCCGGCGGCGGGATGCAGCCCCGCGCGGATCGCCACCGCCGGAAAATCCCGCGGAGCGACGGTGCAGTGCCTCGGGTCCGACAGGTCGCTGGGAACGCTGCCGGCGGCGGTCACGACGAGGGCAGACGAAGGATCCGACCGGTACTTCTCTTTGAGTGGGGTTTGCACGGTTCTCAAGTCGACGGTGTATGGCATGCCCACATTGTCCTCAGGCCGAGGCTGAGCCGCTACTTCAGCGCGTTCGGCGGACCGGGCCTCCACAGGTGCGCGGTCTGGACGAGGATCACCGCGAGAAGGACGAGCACGCCGCCCATCACCTGGACCGCTGATAACCGGTCCCCCAGCAACACCACCGCCAGCACCACGGTTATGACCGGCTCTACCGTACTGATCAAGGCTGCACGCGCGGCGCCCACGCGCGGAAGGCCTGCCATGAAGAGTGAGATGGCAACCATCGTCGGGAACAGGGCAATGCCGACACCAACGGCCCACCCGTTCGCGTTTCGGGGCAAGGCGAGCTCGTGGTTGAGCGCGGCGAGCAGGCAGAAGGCGAGAGCGGCGCCGCTCATGATCACGGCGCTGGCGGCGACTGCTGGCACCGAGGTCATGACGCGCTCGCCGATCAGGATGTAGCCGGTGTAGATGGTGGGCGAGGCGATGGCCAGCACCAGCGCCCACGAGAACTCAAAGCGAGTCCCACCCACCAGGAGGGCCACGCCCGCGAAGCTTGCGGCCAGCGCGAGCCAGTGCCATCGCGAAACCGTGCGGCGAAGAAACAACCATCCCGCCACGACCACCAGGCTCGGATAGATATAGGCGATGAGGACCACCAGCGACGCGGGAAGGGAGCGCAAAGCGACGAAGTAAGTCAGTGACTGTCCTGTGTAGACGAGCCCTCCCAGCGCGAGCAGCGTGACCAGCCGCTTGCGATTGAGTCGAAGCGGGTTCTGCCCGATGACCAAGGCCAGCACCAACATTCCGATTGACGCGAGCAGGAAGCGGAAGGCAAGCGTTTGCTCCGTCCCCAGCCCGGAGGCGTAGGCGAGCTTCGCGAAGATGGCGAGGGTTGCAAAGCCGGTGGCCGAGCCAAGCACCATGGCCGTCCCGGCCCACTGCGTTTTTGGCGCCGCCGGCGCACGGATTGCGTGGCCCGCGCCGGAGGCGCTGTCTTCTAAGGACACAAAAGGTGGCCGAGGTTCATTGTGATTACCACTGCCATGGCGTCAGTGCGAGGCGCACCTGCGCATTGTCGCTGGATGTGGCCGCTTACCATAGGTCGGCGATCTCGACGCTCAGGTGATGAACAAGCCCGTGCAGTAGGAGGACAAGGCAAGAGATGAGGCTGTTGATGTTCCGAGCCGACGGTGGTCAAAAGGTGCTTGGCGCATTGCGACCCGGTGGCGAAGACGAAGTGGTTGAGCTTTCCGAGTTCGCTGACCTTCGCTCGCTGATCGACGCGGGTGACGATGGCCTGGCTCATGCCCGTGTGGCACTGTCCTCGTCGCGTTCAAAATCTCGACGGCTTGCCGACCTGGAGCTGCTTGCCCCTCTCGACCAGCCGCCGGGCAACGTGATCGCGATTGGCCGCAACTATCAGAAACACGCTCAGGAGACCGCCCACCTGGACGGCCATGAGCCGAGCCCCCCTACCGTCTTCACCAAGGCCATCACATCGCTGACGGAGCCCTTCGCCGACATCGTGATCGACCCGTCCGTCAGCGACAAGCTCGACTGGGAGGTGGAGCTGGCGATCCTCATCGGGAAGGCCGGCGCGAATATCAAGCGCGAGAGAGCTCGGGAACACGTCTTCGGCTACACAGTCCTCAACGACGTCACTGCGCGCGACATCCAGAGCACCTGGGGCGGCCAGTATTTCAAAGGCAAGAGCCTCGATCGATCGTGCCCCACAGGCCCCTGGGTGGTGACCAAAGATGAGATTGAAAACCCGCAGGTTCTGAACCTCTTGCTTCGGGTCAACGGCACTGTGAAACAGGATGGCAATACCGGCGACATGATCTACCCGGTTGACGCGATCATCGAGTGGGTCTCCAAAGGCATGACCCTTTTGCCCGGCGCGATCATCGCGTCCGGCACGCCCGATGGTGTCGGCTTCGCCCGCACTCCGCCCGAGTTCCTGAAGCCGGGCGACGTCATGGAGACCGAGGTTGAAGGCGTCGGCACGCTCCAGAACCGAATCGTTTTAGCAGCCGGGTAAAAGCCCCTGGTGGACCGCCGTCGCCTGGGCCGAACATCGATCGACGTGCCCGCCATCGGCATGGGCACCTGGCGCACCTTCGACACCGAGGAGGACCGGAGGCCGCTGGTCGTGGCCGCGACCGAGGCAGGAATCGACCTGTTCGATTCTTCGCCCATGTACGGACGAGCCGAGGCTGCCCTGGCGCGGGCGCTCGAAGGAATCCGCGACCGCGTGCTCGTGGCGTCCAAGATCTGGACCGCCAGCGGTGACGAAGGTCGGGCGCAGGCCGAACACGCGTTGCGGCTGTTCGGCCTGGTCGACGTTTACCAGGTGCACAACCTCGTCAACGTGCCGGCGCAGCTGGCGCTGCTCGAAGGGCTGAAGAAAGAGGGCAACGTGCGGGCGGTTGGCGCGACCCACTACCAGGAGTCGACGTTTCCAGAGCTGGCCGCGTTGATGAAGACCAAGCGGCTGGACATGGTCCAGATCCCCTACAACCCACTGCGCCGGACCGCCGAACGTGAGCTGCTGCCGCTGGCGGAGTCGATGGGCCTGGGCGTGTTCGTCATGAGCCCGCTTCAGCAGGGCATTCTCAACCGGCGCCCCTCCGCCGCTCAGCTCGAGGAGCTCGGCGTCGAAAACTGGGCCCAGGCCGTACTGAAATGGATCGCGAGCGACCCGCGCGTGAGCACGGTCCTCACAGCGACGCACGACATCGATCACGTGCGGGAGAACGCCATGGCGGGCGACCCACCCTTCTTCACGCCCGAGCAGCGCGCCCTGGTCGTTCGCATCGCCGGCTCACCCGAGCGCGCGGACTAGTCTTTTTCAAGATGTTCGAGATCGAGGAGCTGGCGGGCGTGGTGCCGGCGTTGATCTCCCCCCTGCGAAGCGATGGCTGCGTGGACGAGGCCGCGGTAGCGCGTTTGGTTGAGCACGTGATCGAAGGCGGCGTCCACGGACTGCTGCCGCTGGGGTCGACCGGCGAGACGGCGTCACTCGATGAAACTGCCCGAAGAACGATATTGTCCTGCGTAACTGCCGCGGCGGCAGGGCGCGTGCCGGTGATCTGTGGCGTGGCGCAGAGTCATCTCTCGGCGGCGCGTGTCGAGGTCGAGGCCGCCGCGCGCCTCGGTGCCGCCGCTGCACTGGTCGCTCCTCCTTTCTATTACCCGATGGACCAGCCAACGCTGCTCGCCTTTTACCGGAGCCTGGCGGCAGACAGCCCGATACCGATCCTCCTTTACAACATCCCGCAGTTCACGAAGGTCGTCGCGGAGCCGTCGAGCGTGGCAACTCTGGCGCGCGAAGGAACCATCGTCGGGATCAAGGATTCAAGCTGCGACTTCGAATACTTCGAAGGAGTCTGCATCGCCACGCGCAAACTTCCCCGCTTCCGCATCTTCACCGGCAGCGACACCATGCTCCTTCCGTCGCTTGCGATGGGCGGAGCACGATCTGCGGCGCGGCCAATATCGCGCCTCGCCGGGTAGTCCAGATCGATGAGGCGTTCAAGCGAGGCGACCTTGTCGCGGCGCGTGCGGAACAGGACTCGCTCTACAGACTGGTCGCCGCGTTGCGTGTGGGTGTATTTCCAGCAGCGATCAAAGCTGCCTGCCACATGCAGGGAATCTGTGAGCCCTGGTGCGCCGCGCCCTTGGAGCCTCTCGACGACCCATCGCAAGCGAAGCTGCGAGCGCAGCTGGGAGCATGGGGACTGCTTCATTAAGGCCCAACCTGCATGCGCGTGGCGCGCAGAGGGAACCGGAACGGTTCCCTCTCATACTTCTGACGTGATCCTCTCCATAGGTGATCTGGTGCTTGATATCACGATCGTGCCTGACGGTCCTCTGCGCCCGGACGACGATCGCCCTGCCCGGATCGGCCTGGGCGGCGGAGGCCAGGCGGCCAACTTCTGCGCGTGGGGCGCCGCGCTCGGGGAACCTGTGCGCCTCGTCACCAGGGTCGGCGACGATGAGCGCGGCAGGCGGCTGGTGGCCGATCTCGAGGCCCGCGGTGTAGAGGTCTGCCCCGTCTGGGCAGCCGAGCCCACCGGCGCGATAGCGGTTCTGGTCGGTCCGGACGGCGAGCGCACGATGGCCACCCAGCGGGGTGCGAGCCTCGGGCTGCGCCCAGACGACTTGCTCGAAGCGTGGTTCGGCGACGTGAAGCTGATCCACATCCCGGCCTATTCGCTGTTCGTCGATCCACTCGGTAAGGCAGCCCGTGCAGCGATCAGTCTCGTTCGCGACGCCGGCGGGATGCTGTCGATCGATCTCTCCTCGGTCGCCGGCCTACAGGAATACGGTCCATCGAAAATGGCCTACGACCTGGCCCGCCTCAAACCCGAGCTGCTTTTTGGCACAGCAGCGGAGGTGGCAAAGATCGGCGTCGCGGTCGAGCACCTGGCCCAGGTGCCTGTAATCAAGCTGGGCTCGGCGGGCTGCAGCGTGTTCGGCCGCCAGATACCCGCACCGTCGGTGCGGCACGTCGACGGGACCGGTGCCGGCGACGCTTTCGCAGCAGCCTTCTGCGCCGCCTGGCTCCACGGCGCGACGCCGATCGAAGCGGCCGAACGAGCTGTGATCGTCGCCTCGGAGGCGGTCACGAGGACAGGCGCGCGACCAAATTGAGCAGCGTCATCCAGGTTTCGCATGAGGTCGCCGACGCACTGGCGCGTGGACGCCCTGTCGTAGCGCTCGAGACGTCGATCGTCGGCCAGGGCTTGCCCGCGCCGTACAACCTGCGGGCGGCTCACGAGAGCCAGGCTGCCATCCGCAGCGAGGGAGCCGTGCCGGCAAGCGTGGCGGTGCTGGACGGCAAGCTCCGCGTCGGTTTGAGCGCGGGCGACCTCGATCGCGTGGCCGCCGGCGCCACCAAGGTCAGCTCGCGAGACCTCGGCCCGGCCATCGCTCACGGCGAGGTTGGCGCCACCACGGTGGCCGCCACCATGCGAGTCGCAGCGATGGCCGGGATCCGCTTCTTCGCCACCGGCGGCATCGGAGGCGTTCACCGCGGGCATCCGGAAGACCAATCGGCGGATCTTGTGGAGCTGGGTCGCATCGCGGTCGCGGTCTTCTGCGCCGGGGCGAAGATAATCCTGGATCTCGGCCTCACACTCGAGCGCCTGGAGAGCCTCGCAGTACCGGTGATCGGCTACGCCTGCGACGAGTTTCCCGCTTTCTACACGAGGCACAGCGGACACCCGGTCAGCGCGAGAGTCGATGGACCTCAGGACGCCGCGAAAGTGCTGCAAGCCTCCTGGGACACCGGCAGTCGCGGGATCGTCGTGGCCGTACCGCCTCCTGCAGAGCTCGAAGGAGCAGAACAGATCACCCAGCGCGCCGTGCGCGAGCTCGCCGATGCCTCTGGGCCGGAGGTGACCCCTCGCCTTCTCGCCCGGGTCGCCGAGCTGTCAGGAGGCCGATCCCTCGATTTGAACGTCGACCTGGTGGTCAACAATGCGCGCGTCGCTGCACAGGTGGCGGCGCAATTTTCGAGAACGCAGACCTAGCGCTGTTTTCGCAGAGCCTTTTCCAGCGCCTGGTTTGTATTGGCGAGGTCTGTGTAGAGCTGGCGCGTGCGCAGCAAGTTCCGCACTCTCAGCACCACCTCGTGCCGGTCGAGCGGTTTGTTGATGAAATCGTCTGCTCCAAGAACCAGCGCTTCGTTGCGGGCAGATTTGCCGGTATCGCCCGTGAGGACGATGACCGGTAGGAAGCCGAGCGCTGTCCGGACACCTTGCAGTCGGCGTAAAACCTCAAACCCGTCGGGGTCGGGCATGTGGAGGTCGAGGAGCACCAGGTCGGGCTCGAACTCGTCAAACGCCCGCTCGGCCTGAGCCGACTCCGTGACGACGCGCGTCTCACTGGTATCTGATGTCACGAACCTCACCAGCAGCTCTGCCGTATCGGGGTCGTCGTCGATGATCAGGATGCGCGCGGTCACCGTGGTGCCTCCAGAACCCGCCTCACCAGCGCCAGAACAGTTGGTTCCGTAAACGGTTTCTCGAGAAGGATGGCCCCCGGCTCCAATGACCCGCTGGCGCCCAACGCGGGTTCGGCGTAGCCAGACATGAAAAGCACTCGCAGCCCGGGCCGGTCGGCCGCGATCACCCTGGCCACCTCGTTGCCTTGCATCTGAGGCATGACGACATCGGTCAGCAAAAGGTCGATGTGCCCATCGTGCTCTTTTGCGGCCTCTATGGCTTTTGGCCCGCTCGCGGCGCTGATCACCTGGTAGCCGCTATTGGTGAGAATCCGCTCGACAACGTCACGCAGGTCGTCGTCGTCCTCAACCACCAGGATGGTTTCCTTCGCCACCTGGTGAACAGCAGACTGGACCGGCTCTTCAACGACCGGTGCCGCATCGGTAGCCGGCAGCAGCACCGTTACCCTCGTCCCGAGCCCCGGCTCCGAGTACAGCCCCACGTATCCACCAGCCTGGTTGGCGATGCCGTGCACGGTCGCGAGACCAAGTCCCGTCCCCTTGCCTTTGGGTTTCGTGGTGAAGAACGGCTCAAAAGCACGCTGCAAAGTCGCGCGATCCATGCCACTTCCGGTGTCGGTGACCCTGACCTGAACGTAGCGTCCAGGTTTCAGTCCCGGTCGCCCGCCCGCGTAAGCATCGTCGACATCGACGTTGGCGGTATCGATCGTGAGCTTGCCACCATCGCGCATCGCGTCGCGAGCGTTTACGGCCAGGTTCGTGATCACCTGCTCGAGCTGTCCCGGATCGATCAAGGCGGGGCGCAGGTCGGTCGCCAGGGTCGTTACGAAATCGATGTGCTCGCCAAGAGTGCGCCGCAGCAGCGGATCAAGCTCTGCGACCACCGTGTTCACGTTCAACGATTGAGGACGCACCACCTCGCGACGCGCAAAGGCCAGGAGCTGGTGCGTCAGCCGCGTCGCGCTTTCGGTGGCCCGGACCACCCGTTCGAGATCCTTGGCGGCGGGTTGCCAGCGATCACCGCCCGGCTCTTCAGCCGCCCGGCTCACCGTTTCCTTCACGAAGAGCGTGAAGTTCAGGATGACTCCGAGCAGGTTGTTGAAGTCATGCGCGACACCGCCCGCCAGCTGTCCAAGACTCTCGAGCCGCTGCGCCTGGTGATACTGGCGCTCTAGCCTCTCCTTCTCGGTTACATCCTCGACGATCGAAAAGCGCGCAGGCCGGTCCGCATAGGGAACTCGAAAGCTCGTTACAAGAGACTGCATCAGACTGCCGTCCTTCTTGCGGGTGCTGATCGGGCCGTAGCGCACGACGTCGCCGGTGTATTGGTCGCCTTGTGGAGCCAGCGATACGTTGTCGGTAGGCGTAGGCACGACCACGTCGCTGACGAGAAGTCCGACAAACTCCTCGCGTGTGTAGCCATACGTAGACATCGCGGCCTGGTTGACCTCGATGATCGTCTGGTTCTTGTGGTCGGTGAACAACATCGGTAGTGGACTGCCCTCGAAAATCAATCGATAGTTGCGCTCGGCGCCTTCCCGACCGGTGAGCTCGCGATCGACCGACAGCACAAGCGAGTTGACATCCTCCGCGAGCCTGGCGACTTCAGCGGGCCCCTCGACACGCACGAGCGCAGGTACATGCATCGCGCTCGAGGACCGGACGGCTGCACTCAAGGCAACCACCGGCCTGACGACCTGGCGGTACACGAGCAGCATCCCTGCCAGGACGGCAAGCCCGCCGACGAAGATGATTCCAACCGCCTGACGCTCGTAACGGCCGGCGGCGGCCAGAGCCGTCGCCTGGTCAGCTCCAACGTAGAGCTTCCAACCGGTGGCTTCGACGTCGACCTCGCCATACCAGCGTTGTGTGCCGCTCACATCGGGCCGGTTGGATGGATCGGCAGCGCGCCCAAACGGGGTTTCCGCGATCGCCGCGCCAGTCCATTTAGCCGAGTCGATCGACCGGGCGACGATCGCCTTGCCGTCACTGCTCACGACCAAGAATTCGAGCTGGTTGACTCCGCTTCCAAACTCTGCCGCCAGCTTCGGGCCGATAGTATCCAGATCGAAGAACCAGGCGATCACGCCCGCGTCTGCAACCGGGTAGGAAATCACGGCGACCGTTTTCCCTGTGACCTGGTCCTGGGCGGGGGCGACATACGCGGGGCTCTTCGTTTGCAACCACAACTGTCCCGCATACAAGCGTCCGCTCGGAGCCGGCGTTTGCGATGAGCACACGACGGAGCCGTCCAGCCTTACGACGTCTATGCGGCCGGCTTCAAAAGCTCCGACAGGTGCATAACGGTGGTGGCAATTAGCCGGATTGGTGAAGCTCGCCGCCGTCTCTGATAGAGACGCTGCTCTGACAATTTCGAGGCCAGAACTGATCTGTGCCGCCGCCTTCTTGCCGGCGAAGGTCGCATCCACCAGCGCCGTCTGCCGCGCATCAGTCGCCATCTGGGCATAGAGGTAGGCCCCAACCGACGCTCCCGTCACGATCAGGATCAGCGCAAGCGAGACAAAGTAGAGATAGAGCGGAATGCGCCGGCGGCCAGAACGCTTGCCAATCGCCAACGGTCGGGAAAGGTCCGAAATCGAGCCAAGGCTGTGGCCATTCGATTGGCCGGAAGTTTCAGCAGTACGTTCGGCGACTGCCACGGGTGGTCCGCGACGTAAAGTCATAGTTGATTCTCTCCGGCCGGATTGTCGATCTGCAACCTGAAAAACACCAGGCGCATCGCCCTTAATTCAGAGTGGCTGAGAGCGAACCGGTGCGAAATTCCTGGCTTCGCACAGCGAAATCGGCGCGCTTCGCCTGGAATCGCCTATTTGCTTCCGCGGTTGTGCATCGGTGGATGGCTGCTTCAACCGACCCCGTCGAGCTCATCATCTTCTCCGACTACGTTTGACCCTGGTGCTACATCGACTCGGTCCGGGTCGAACAGCTTGAGAAGGAGCATCTTGTCCGGGTGACATGGCTGCCGTTCGAGCTGCACCCGGAAGCGCCGCTGGAAGGGATCAACCGGGACGTGTACTTCGGGCCCGGCCGCATGGAGCGGGCGATCAAGCATCTCGAATCGGTGGCGGCTGAGGTCGGGCTTCAGATGGTCCAGCGCGACGTGATCATCAACTCGCGCCGCGCCCTGGGCGCGGCGGAGTTCGCCCGCGAGCACGGCTTGTTCGACGAGATGCACCGCGCACTTTTCAAAGCGCATTGGGCGGGGACCGGACGGTTGGAGGATGTTAACGACCTCGTGCGGATCGGAACTGCCGTCGGGCTGGATGGCCCGGAGCTGCGAAAGGCGATCGAAGAGGATCGCTACGCAGCGGTGATCGATGACAACCGAAGCGAGGCTGAGGCCGTGGGAATCAATGCCATACCCGCCCACATATTCGGCCGCCGGTACCTCGTCATGGGCGCCCAGCCGGACGCCGCCTTCCGGCAGGTCCTGGAGCGCCTCCGTCAAGACGGCCCGGTCGAGTGAGGATCGTTTCGCTTCTACCGAGTGCCACGGAAACTCTATTCGCGCTCGGGATGGGCGACCAGGTAGTTGGGGTCACTCACGAATGCGACTTCCCTCGTGAGGCGGCATTCCTGCCGATCGTCACGCGGTCGACCATGGAGCTGGCAGAGAAGCCAAGCGGTGCAATCGAGGTAGCGGTGTCGCTAGCCGCGGCTGAGGGCCGGTCGCTGTACTCCGTCGATACTGACGCCATCCTCGCGCTCGAACCCGACCTGATAGTGGCGCAGGACATCTGCGACGTATGCGCAATCCCCGCAGACCAGGTCGCGCCCGAGCTGGCCGGCATTCGAATGATCCGCCAGCATCCCCATTCCCTCAACGACGTGCTGTCCGACATCGAGGATCTGGCGCAGGCATGCGGAGCTGACCCAGGCAGGCTGATGGCAGACCTTCGCATGCGAATCGCGGCCGCATCGCAGAAGGCACGCTCGCTGCCTTCGGTGCGCGGAGTTTTCCTCGAGTGGCTTGATCCTCCTTATCGTGCGGGTCACTGGACGCCGGACCTGCTCGCCCTGGCAGGTATCCACGACCCGCTGGCCCGACCTGGCATTCCTTCGGTGTCAGTCGGATGGAGCGATGTTGCCGCTGCGAAACCCGAGCTGCTCATTCTCGCCCCTTGTGGGTTCGACCTGGCTCGGGCAACAGCCGAGGCTGAGCTCGTTCGAAAAGAAGTTGAGTCGGTGGGCGCCCGCCGCGTCACCGTCCTGGACGGATCTGCCTACTTCAACCGTCCGGGGCCCAGGCTGGTGGATTCGCTCGAATTGCTCGTCGCCAGCCGCTGAATCGCTTCGCCGTGATATAGGTGACCGGTGACCGACCAAGCCGCGACTGCTCTCATCCGCCAGGCAATGCCGTTCTGCGCGACTCTCGGCGTGCGTGCTGACAAGTACACAGCACAGGAGGTTGAGCTTTCACTCGACTGGGCGCCCGAGGTCTGCACGACCAATGGAATCCTTCACGGAGGCGTGATCATGGCCCTCGCCGACTCGGCGGGTGGCGCATGCGCGCTTCTCAACTTGCCGAAGGACGCATCGGGAACTTCGACGATCGAGTCGAAGACCAACTTCGTGGGCGCTGTGCGATCTGGCACCGTGACGGCGATCGCGACACCGCTCCTTGTCGGCAGGACGACCATCGTGGTCGAGACCTCGGTCCGCGACGCGTCGGGCCGGCTGGTGGCCAAGGTCACGCAGAGCCAGATCGTGCTTCGCCCCAGGAGCTAGGCGAGGCCCGCCAACAGCCGTCGCTTCGTCTCAGCAGACAGTCTCCTGAGAGCCTCGGTCGATCGCACCGGCGGAGACTTTGGGGAGCGCAGGTCTCTCGTGGTTGCGGGCAAAACTGCCAGGTCCGCTTGAAAGAGCGCGAGTGATTCTGGCAGCAATGGCCGGCTCGCCCTTCGTTTGCCTTTTGTCATCAAAGGCTCGAGCAAACGCTGGCGCCCTGCCGGGACCTGCTCCTCATGCAGCCCGAGCACGTCGCTGAACGGCTTCGACCGCCTGAAAACCTGCTTGCGACCCGGGGCAGTCACCTTGTCTCGCGACAGCTTCATGACCGGACGCTCGCGGTAACGGACCAGCTTGTAAGCGGTGTCGAGGTACGGATAGTCCGCTGAAACGCCCATCTTCGTGCCGACACCAAAGGCGTCGATCGGGGCGCCACTGCGCACGAGGTCGTCGATCGCGAGCTCGTCAAGACTTCCGCTGACGAAGATGCGAACGTGGCGCAGATCGGCGCGATCGAGCACTCTCCTTGCCTTTCGGGACAGCTCACCCAGATCCCCACTGTCGAGACGGATGCCCAGGCGCCCCCCGAGCTCGAGCTGCCGGATGACCGCGATGGCGCGTTTGACTCCGGAGATGGTGTCGTAGGTGTCGACGAGGAAGGTGACCCGCCCTGGGAAGTCCTCGGCGAAGGCGCGAAAGGCGTCGGCTTCGCTGGGAAACGCCTCCACATACGAATGCGCCATCGTGCCGGCCGTCACGAGGCCGAACTGCCGGGATGCCTCGACATTGCTCGTCGCGGCAAAGCCGACCATGGCCGACAGACGCGCCACATCGATCCCGGCCTCGATCCCGTGCGTGCGCCGGAACGCGAAGTCGACGGTGTCGCGCCCGGCGGCTGCAATCACGCACCTTGCCGCCTTGCTCGCGATCATCGACTCGTAAGTCACGCGGTTGAGAAGAAAGGTCTCGATCAGCTGGGCCTCCGGCAGCGGGGCGGTCACCTCGACCAGAGGTTCGCCGGCGAAGGCGATCCGGCCCTCGGGAATCGCCCAGACATCGCCGGTGAAGCGAAATCGCCGGAACGCTTCCAGGTCCGCGGTGGTGAAGCCGAGACGATCGCGCAGGAAGCGAAGGTCCTCTTCTTCGAATCGCAGCTGCTCGAGAAAGTCCAGACATGACTCCACACCTGCCGCGACGATAAAACCTCGACTGGGCGGCAGCCGGCGCACGAACAGGCTGAACGTGGCAGAGCCGCTCATGCCTCTGCGCAGGTAGCTGGCTACCATGTTCAGCTCGTACAGGTCGGTGAGGAGCGCATTCACCTCTGGAGGGAGTGTTGCATCTCCGGCGCGGGTATCGTGGTTGTCATGTTTGACGACGAAACAACCGTGGCGTGGCGGGCAATGCCGTACCGGGCGCCGGTGGTGGCGGCCGACGGTTCAGAGATTGGGACCGCGGAATCCCTGCTGGGAGACGAGGAGGAGGACATTTTTCACGGCATCGTCGTGAAGAGCAGCAAGGGGGGAAAGCACCTCGAGATTCCCGCGGTGCGGATCAAGAAGATCACGGAGGAGCACATCGTGACCGACCTGGACGACGACGAGGCTGCCGCGCTCCAGCCCTACCGTGAAGATCACTGGTTCCACATCGGCTGGGGTGGCCTTTTCCGCAAACATCCGGACTGGAAAGAGACGACCAAGACCTAGTTGGTTGATTGGAGGAGGTTGCAATGGCAGGGGATGACATACACAAGGCATGGGACCGTTTCGAAGCTGACATCAAAGGCGTGGCCGGGGAGCTCCGGCGCCACTACAGGGACGTTGACACGACCAAAAGTGCCGAGCTGAGCCGCTCGCTGGAGCAGCTGGGCCGGGCGGCCGACACTGTATTTGCTTCCCTCGAGACCGCGACGCGCGATCCCGAGGTCCGCTCACGCTCCAAGCAGGCCGCCCGCTCCTTTGGATCGGCCCTGGCCGAGACGTTCCGTGAGTTCGGCAACGAGGTCGAGAAGGCCGTCCGCAAAACCGGCCCGCAGAAGTAGCCGATCTAAGGCGACGCCGGCACCGGCGCGGGTTCGACCTGGAAGACGGCCAGGCTCGGGACGAGCGTCGCGTACAGCCCAGGTAGGACGAGCCAGACGAGAAGGCCGCCGAACGGAATGAAGAGGGCCACCGGAAAGACGATCACAGCCAGTGCAAGGCCCATCAAAAGGTAAACGAGAGCGACGCGCAACGAGACGGCGTGGTTGGCTCGGGCCAGCGCGAACAGCCGGCGCGGGTCGAGGGCCTTGCCGATGCCGAGCCGGTCGGAGGCCACGAAGAGTGCCGCATACACGTAGAGGTAGACGGCCCACGCTGCCAGCACGAGCAGGGCGATGAGCACCCCGACCACGATTGCGAGCGCGACCCGCGATTGATCCGACGTGCCAAGCAGAACGTCGAGGACCACGAGGACACTCACCAACGCACTGAATACGACTCCGTAGACAAAGCCGACCACGAACGGGTTGACGCCACGCTCGAGGTACTGGAAGCCAGGAGGGGGTAGTTCTTTCCATCCGTTGCGGACCATCTCTGTGGCCGTCAGCGTCCAACCAAACAGGTTGATGGCGCCCACGATCGGAATCAGACCGATCAACCCGGTAACGGCAATTCTGGCGAACCAGTCCGGAGTGTCGGTGAACCAGAAAAAGTCGAGCCTGCCCTCGACCAGCCGGCTGCGCCAATGCTGGCCATCCCACCACCAACGGCCGTCCGGTGAGATCAGTGCGGGCACGGCTCCATCTTGGTCTAGTACTTTGGCTCAAAACGCCGCGCGGTGCCGGTAATCTGACCCACCGCCGATGTCTGAGCTGTCCGGGGAGCGCAAGGAGGTCTGGCCCGGCCGCGCCTATCCCCTTGGAGCGATGTATGACGGGGCGGGCACCAACTTCGCCCTGTTCTCTGAGGTCGCCGAGGCTGTCGACCTGTGCCTGTTCGACGACGACGGCACGGAGCGCAGGGTGCGAGTGGAAGAGGTCGACGCCTTTTCGTGGCATGTGTACCTGCCGAACATCAAACCCGGTCAGCGCTATGGATATCGAGTCCATGGACTCTATGACCCAGAAGAAGGGATCCGCTGTAATCCACGCAAACTCCTGCTCGATCCTTACGCCCGGGCGATCGACGGGGACATCGACTGGAATTCCTCCTGCTACTCCTACGACCCGGCTTACCCGGGAGTTGTCAACATCGAAGACAGCGCGCAACACGTTTTCAAGTCGGTGGTCCACCATCCGCATTTCGATTGGGCCGGCGATCGCTCGCCCGACAGGCCGCTGCACGAGACGGTCATCTATGAAGCCCACCTCAAAGGCTTCACGAAATGCCATCCCGATGTACCTGAGCACTTGCGCGGAACGTATGCCGGTTTCGCCCATCCGGCGGTCATCGACCACCTCCTATCGCTTGGTGTGACAGCGGTGGAGCTCATGCCGATCCACCAGTTCGTCCAGGACGATCGCCTGCTCCAGCGATCGCTGCGCAACTACTGGGGTTACAACACGATCGGATTCTTCGCTCCACACAACGAATACGCGAGCACCGGTCGGCGGGGCGAACAGGTCAACGAATTCAAAGAGATGGTTCGAACACTCCACGCCGCGGGGATCGAGGTCATCCTGGACGTCGTTTACAACCACACCGCGGAAGGCAACCATCTTGGTCCGACGCTGTGTTTCAAAGGGATCGACAACCGCGCCTACTACCGGCTCGTGAATGACAAGCCGACTTTCTACTACGACACGACCGGAACCGGCAACAGCCTCAACGTGAGTCATCCCCACACGCTGCAGCTGATCATGGATTCGCTCCGTTACTGGATCACTGAGATGCACGTCGACGGATTCCGCTTCGACCTCGCGGCTACACTCGCTCGTGAGTTCCACGAGGTCGACCGCCTATCCACATTCTTCGACCTGATCCAGCAGGACCCCGTCGTCAGCCGCGTGAAGCTGATCGCCGAGCCCTGGGACATCGGAGAGGGCGGCTACCAGGTGGGCAACTTTCCGGCGCTGTGGTCGGAATGGAACGGGCACTACAGGGACACCGCGCGCGACTTCTGGCGCGGCGAGCCGGCGACTGTCGCAGAGTTCGCTTCACGCCTGACGGGAAGCTCCGACCTCTATCAAAACGACACGCGACGTCCATTCGCGAGCGTGAACTTCATCACGGCGCATGACGGATTCACGCTGCGTGACCTCGTCTCGTACAACGAGAAGCACAACGAGGCCAACGGGGAGTCGAATCGAGACGGCGAGTCTCACAACCGATCGTGGAACTGCGGGGCGGAAGGCGAGACGGACGATCCCAAGATCCTTGCCTTCCGCTCACAGCAGCAGCGCAACTTCCTGACCACGCTCTTCCTGGCCCAGGGAGTACCGATGCTGCTTGCCGGGGACGAGATGGGCAGGACTCAAAAGGGGAACAACAATGCGTACTGCCAGGACAACGAACTGTCCTGGGTCAACTGGTCATCGCTCGACGAGGGGTTGCTGGCGTTCACCCGCTGGGTCATCGCCTTCCGTCGCGCCCATCCAGTGTTTCGCCGCCGCCGCTGGTTCCACGGCAGGCCAATCCGCGGCACTGTTGACATCGGTTGGTTCAAACCGGACGGACAGTCCATGACAGACGAGGACTGGGAGGCGAGCCACGCGCGCTCGCTGGGAGCGTTTTTGAACGGCAAGGCGATTCAGACGCCTGACGATCGCGGCCGCTCAATCACGGACGATTCCTTCTTGCTCCTGTTCAACGCGCATGTCGAGAGCGTCGATTGGATGATCCCCGCCGAGTACGGCACCGCCTGGCGCCTGGTCCTCGACACCACAAGACTCCAGCCCGAGGCAGACCCCTTTGAAGTGAGCGGCGGGATCACAACCTCGGCGGGCTCTGTGGTGGTTATGCAGGCGACCGAGAGCTCCTGAGCAAGTAGTGTCGAGACTCAGCCGGTTCTGGTGCGAGTGGTGCGAAAAGAGGGTATCGAGTGCTCTCGAAAGCCGATCGGCTGAACACTCGACGTTAGTTGGCTTCGTCTTTGGCTGCCTCTTCCTTGCCGCGCCGCGCGAGCTCTGCCACGACGGCGGGGTCCGCCAACGTGGTCGTGTCGCCGAGGGGCCGATTTTCTGACACGTCGCGCAGCAGCCT
This sequence comes from Candidatus Eiseniibacteriota bacterium, assembly GCA_035300725.1. GTDB lineage: Bacteria > Chloroflexota > Dormibacteria > Dormibacterales > Dormibacteraceae > Palsa-870. The sequence continues at coordinate 46,582 of DATGVE010000025.1, forward strand.
CCGCATGATCTTGCCCGAGCGGGTCTTCGGCAGCTCCGGCGTGAACACGATGTTGGCGGGCGCGGCGAACTTGCCGATCACTTTGCCAACATGCTCGCGCAGCTCGCGCAACATCCCGGGAGAGCCCTCGCGACCGCCCTTCAAGGTGACGAAGGCGACGATTGCCTGCCCAGTCTGCGCATCATTGCGCCCGGCCACCGCCGCCTCGGCGACCGCCGGGTGGCTGACAAGAGCGCTTTCGATCTCGATCGTGGAGATGCGGTGTCCGGACACGTTCATCACGTCGTCGACCCGGCCCAGCAGCCAGAAGTCGCCGTCCTCGTCGATCCGCGCGCCGTCGCCGACAAAGTAGGTGTCCTTCCAGCGGTTCCAGTAGGTCTCCTGGTAGCGCTTCGGATCCCCATAGATGCCTCGGAGCATTGCAGGCCAAGGCTTGCGGATCACGAGGTAACCACCCCCTCCCGGCGGCACCTCCACGCCGTCGTTGTTGTAAACCGCGGCGTCGACGGTCGGAAAGGGTTTGGTCGCCGACCCGGGCTTGAGCGTAGTGATGCCGGGCAGTGGAGTGATCAGGATCATGCCAGTCTCGGTCTGCCACCACGTGTCGACCACCGGCGTGCGGTTGCCGCCGACGTGCTCCCGATACCAGATCCAGGCTTCAGGATTGATCGGCTCTCCGACGCTGCCAAGCAAGCGCAGCGAGCTCAGGTCGTGCTTCGCCGCGTATTCAGGTCCCCACTTCATGTGAGTGCGGATGGTCGTCGGCGCGGTGTACAGAATGTCCGGCTTGTAGCGCTCGACGATCTTCCACCAGCGGTCTTTGTCCGGATGGTCAGGCGTGCCCTCGTAAACGATTCCGGTCGTGCCGTTGGCCAGCGGGCCGAAAACTATGTAGCTGTGACCTGTCACCCAACCGATGTCGGCCGCGCACCAGAAGATCGAATCGGGCTTGACATCGAAGATGTAGTGATGCGTGGTCGCCACGCCAACCAGGTAGCCGGCCGTGGTGTGGATGATGCCCTTGGGCTTGGCGGTCGTACCGCTGGTGTAGAGCAGGTAGAGCAGGTCCTCCGAATCCATCGGTTCGCACGGGCACGAGGCGGGGTCGTCGCTGACGCCTTGGAGAGCGTCGTGCAGCCAGACGTCGCGTCCTTGTTTCATATTGACGTCGCCGCCGGTCCGCTTGACCACGACACAGGTCCTGACCGTCGGCGAGGCCTCCAGCGCGGCGTCGGCGTTGACCTTCAGCGGGACGCGGTTGCCTCTTCGCCAGCCTTCGTCCTGAGTGATCAGGAACTCGCACTGCATGTCATTGAGGCGTCCGGAGAGGGACTCCCCGCTGAACCCACCGAACACCACCGTGAAAGGCGCTCCGATCCGGGTGCACGCGAGCATCGCCGCCGCGAGCTCCGGGATCATGCCCATGTAGATCCCGACGTGGGTGCCCTTCTTGACGCCCAGCTTCTTGAGGCCGTTGGCGATGCGGACGACCTCTTTTTGCAGGTCGCCGAACGTGATCTTGCGGCGGTCGTCGTCCGGCTCGCCCTCCCAGAAGTAGGCGACCTTGTCCTGCCGGCCGCCCTCCACATGCCGGTCGACGCAGTTGTAGCAGACGTTGAGCTTGCCACCGATGTACCACTTGGCGAACGGCGGCTTCCACTCGTAGAGCTGCTTCCAGGGCTCAAACCAGGAGATCCTGCCGGCTTCCTTGGTCCAGAACTCGTCGAAGTCCCGCTCGTAGATGTCAGGCTGGGCATTCGCCTGCCGGCTGAACTCGGCGGAGGGCTTGAAGCGCCGTTCCTCGACCTGCATCGTCTCGATCGCGTGACCGCCGGATTTGCCTTCGCTCATAACCCTCCCCTTATTTGCCCCTCAGTTGGCGTAGCTGATCGGCACCCACGAGGCTAATTCTGGCCGAACAAGCGACGACGTTCGTCAGAGAGTAGGGCTAAGCCTTCCCCGCGACAAGGAGCTGTTCACGCAGCTCGTGCTGGAGCTCCTTGGAGACCAGCGAAGCGGAAAGGTGTCCCGCGAGCATGCGCTTGAGCGGCGGCGGCAGCAGGTGTTCGAGCTCCGCGCGAGCCTCCTCCGGCCCTGCGAGGAACAGTCGCTTGTAGATGCCTGTCTGCATCTGCCGTTCGATGGTTTCGAGCACGCGCTCCAGATTTGCTTTGGCGCGGTTGTCGGCTTTCCGCTGGTTTGCTCGGTAGGTTCCGCCGGCTTTGGTGTGCCTGACCTCGACACCCCTGACCTGGCCGAGCGGATAGACGTCGTCGAGGATCGCCGCAAACAGCTTTCCATGTTCCTTGTCGGCCACCGCGATCAGAGCCGGCGGAAACCGTTCCAGCTGGCGCTCGATGGGTGCCAGCAGGAGAGGACCGATCTGGAGCCGGGTCTCTGTCTCGGCCGGCAGCTTGACCAGCTCGAGCACCCCCGCCGGTTCGTCGGCGAATCCTGCCATCGCGGGACAGCCGGCCGGCTTGACGACTTCCAGATGTTCGCGAATGCGCTGCAGCTCACGCTCCATGATCTCGCGTTCATCGTCATCGAGACGATTTGTGTAGCGTCGCTTCAGCTGACCGATCTCGATGTCGTAGACGCGCAGGTCGTAGCCTTCGGCCCTGACCGGCATGTAGACGCTGAGAGCGTGGTCGGAGGCCCGGCGAAGATTGGGCACCACGGCGAACAGGGCCTTCAGGTAGCTGTTCTCCCTGATTTCAAGCTTTCCCATTTCAAGTTCAGTTGTACGCGCCCAATGCCACGATTGCCAGTGGTATCGGTGGGCGAACCCGCCGGCTGGAACGGCGAGGCAAAGGTTGCCGGGACAGTGATCGAGTCCTGCGTTCCCTGGCGAGGCTACCGCCGCGTGGAACGCGAGTAATAAAGGACGCCCGCGACTCCGCTTACGACGCCATGGGAAGGAAGGGCACGGTCGCGACGTTTGGAGGAAGCGGCAGCACGAGAGTGAAGACGCTGCCCTTCCCCGGCTCGCTGGCGATCCGGATCTGGCCACCGTGAAGCTCGATGAATCGTCTTGTCAGGGCCAGTCCAAGGCCGGTTCCATGTTGCTCGCGCGCGGTGGGAGAGTCGAGCTGCCGGAATGCTTTGAAGACTTCCTCATGATCCGACTTGGCGATGCCTATCCCGGTGTCGGTGACAGAGATCTCGACGGTGTCCGCCAGTCGCTGCGCGGCGATCGACACGCAACCGCCCTCCGGCGTGAATTTGACCGCGTTGGAGAGAAGGTTGAGCAGCATCTGCTTCAACTTGCCGAGGTCGGCCGGTACCTTTCCCGAGGCCGCCACGTCAGCCTCGAGCCGGATTGACTTCTTCGAAGCGAGCAGCTCCATCGTGCTCACAACGTTGCGAACGACGTCAGCGATCAACACGTCTTCAATTCGCAGCACAACCTGTCCGGCCTCGACCTTAGAGAGGTCCAGGACGTCATTGATCAAGACCAGCATGTCCTTGCCGCCCGAGTTGATCTGCGTCATGAACTTCTTCCTCGCCTCCTCGTCGAACCGGCTGCTCGTATCCCCGATGAGCAGCTCTGAGAACCCGATGATCGCGCTGAGCGGAGTTCGCAGCTCATGACTCATGCTGGCCAGGAACTCGCTCTTGTGTTGATACGCACGCGCGAGCTCGACGTGCATCCGCCGAGTGGCCAGAAGGTTTCTCACCCGGAGCACTACCTCCTGGCGGTCGAGAGGCTTCGTGAGGTAGTCGTCAGCTCCCATGTCCAGCGCCTTTCGGCGAGCAACCGATCCGATGTCGCCGGTCAGCACCACCACAGGCAAGAAGCCCAGCCGGCGGCGGACATCCCGGAGCTGCTGGAGGATCGCAAAGCCGTCGGGCGGCGGCATGTGCAGGTCGAGGAGGACAAGATCCGGCTCGAATTCGTTGAATACCTGCTCGGCTTGGGTCGAGTCCGTCAGGCCTCGAATCACCGTGGCCTCGCCCTCGAGGAACCTCTCGAGCATCACGACGTCGTCCTCGTGGTCGTCCACGATCAAGACACGGCCGCTCACGGCTTGGCCTCGAGCGCCTGGCGGACGCGGGCAAGCAGCGTCGGCTCCGTGAACGGCTTGTCGAGCAAGTGCTTCTGGGTCACGTCCTGGGCCATGACGTAGCGGGCGTTTCGCCGACCGTAAATCAGGTCATGCGTTGTGACCTGAACCTCGATCACCGTGCCGTCCTTCTTGCGGTGGTGGAGCGCGCCGTCCCCTAGCTCCGCAACGCCCGGAACTGTTTCCACTGAAGCCGCAAGCTCCAGCGGCCCCTTCAGATCCTTGATCGTCATGGCTAGAAAGTCGTCGCGTGAGTAGCCATAGCTCTGGGTTGCCGCCTCGTTGACTTCCAGAAAGCCTAGCGTCTCCAGGTCGAAGACCCACATGGGCTCGGGATGGGCCTGGAAGAGGAGTTGAAACTTGGTCGCGGTGGCTTCCAGCTCAGCACGCGTCGCCTCGAGCTCTCGCACCTGTTCATAGAGCTTGGCCGACACTAGGACCATGTGCTCGAAGTCAAACATCGGGCCTCGGGCCGGCCGCGTCGATCTGTCACTCACCGCCTTAGCGATGGCGTCGAGGAAGGCCTGGGGCTCGTACGGCTTGATGATGACCTCTTGAACGCCTATCCGGGCGGCCAGCTGGCGCACTTCGGCCTCGAGATAGTGCGCTGTCTGCAGCACCATCGGCGTCTGCGACGTCTGCGGGTCGAAACGGACTGCGCGGGCCAGGTCGTAGCCGTCGACGTTCGGTGTGATCAGGTCCGCAATGATCAAGTCGGGGTGCTCGTTCAAGATCAGGTCCAATCCGGCCCGACCGTCTCCGCAAACGACCACCTTGTAGCCGGCGTGCTTGAGCAGCGTAGAGGCGAGCAAGCCATCCGCGGCGTTGTCGTCAACCACGACTGCAAGGCGCACTCAGTCGCCGGCCTTGGAGCGGGGTGTTGCCGGAACGAAGAAGGCGCTGCCCTTTCCGCGTCCACAGATTGGACGAAGCTGGTGGATCACGTTTCATTCTCTGCTGGGGGCCGTCCGACCCACAACCTGAGAATCGTAGGGTGGACTCCGTCCACGTCCATGGCTTTAAGCCCCTCAGATCAGTGGGCTTTCACGGGGGATTTGGCACCCGAGTTCCTCGTTAAGTGAACCGTTACCATTCAGGTGCCGGGGGCGTATTAGAGGAATAGATGCGACGCGCCGACGTTCGCTTGGTCCGTGCTGCCTATGCCCTGGTGGTGGCCGGGGTGATCGGGCTTGCCGCGGCCCCCGCCGCCCAGGCGGTCGACAACCTCGTGTCGATCACCGCCAAGGTCGGGTATTCGGGGTTCGTCAAGACTCAGCAATGGATGCCGGTGGCGATCGACGTGACCAACAAGGGTGCGGATGTTGACGGCATCCTGGAGGTCAGCGCACCCGCCGTAGCAAACGGGCCGCCGACCGGCGCAGCGATCTACGAGACCCGCGTGAGTCTGCCCACCGGAACGACCAAGCATTTGAAGACCTATCTGGTCGAAAGCTGGACCACCACGTCCATCTCCGTCCGAATCCTCCAGAACGGACGGATCGTGGCTTCAACCACGTCCGAATCACCCTCCCAGGCGACAGCGTTGGTCGGCGTGCTTTCCGACCGGCCCGCTGCGCTGAACAACTTCGAAGCTCAGCATCCAGGAGGTCTCAGGGACAACGTGGTGCATCTGTCCCTCGAAGACGTCGGCGATTCGGCGATCCTCCTACGCGCCTTCGACCTCCTGGTGATCGACGACTTCGCCACCGATACGTTGACCGCCGCCCAGCGAGGAGCCATCACCGACTACGTGCAGAACGGGGGCGCCCTTCTGCTGGGCACTGGTGCCTCTTGGCGCAAGACGCTCGGCGGAGTTTCCCCGGCGATCCTGCCGATGCGGATCGCCGGCACCACCACCCTGAGCTCAATCGGGACGCTCGACAGACTGTCAGCCGTTGAGGTCGCGACGGGAACTCTCAACCCAGGTGCGCTCGTGTGGTTGTCGGAGGGCGACGCGCCTCTGCTGGCAGAGACGCTCGTGGGCAGCGGATCGGTGAACCTCGCTACTTTCGATTGGAATCAGGAGCCGGTCGCGAGCTGGAGCGGAACCAACACGATCCTCCGCCAGCTTCTCGTTCGCACCATGTTCTCTTCTGCCACGCCTCCGTCCATGGCGACGGGAAAGTTCGGAATGATAAACGGATCGGTGACGGGCCGAAGCATGCAGCTCTCGCAGGCGCTGGGCAGCCTGCCGGCGCTCGACCTGCCCTCGCTCGTGCTGATCGGGCTCCTCATCCTGGCCTATGTGCTCGTCGTGGGCCCGATCAACTATCTCGCCCTCCGCGCGCTGCACCGTCGTGCGCTGGCCTGGGTCACAGTGCCTCTTATTGCGGTCGTCGCCTCAGCCGGCGCTTTCGGCACTGGAGTGTTCACGAAAGGCAGATCCGTGCAAACAAACCAGGTCTCGATCATTCACTTGCGGCCTGGCTGGGACCGCGCGTACGAGGAGTCGTACACGGGAGTAGTGACACCAACGCGTGGAGACTATGAGGTCAAAGTTGCCGGCTCGCGAACATTGATCGGACCCATCGTTTCTCTCAGCAACGGCTATCTGCTGAACGGTGGCGTGGGTTCCTCGACCACTGAGCTCGTCCGCATCAGCCCCGACACCAACACGATAGGGCTGCCTGGCATGACGGCGTTCGTCCTGCGAGGCTTCGCCACCGAGGGCCTCGTCGACGCGCCGCATCTGATCGTGACAACCAAGTTTGCCGGTGGCAACCTCACGGGCACCATTCGCAACGACTCCACCACGACGTTCACCGACGCCCTCGTCCTGGCGGGTGACGGATTCCAGAAACTTCCGGGGCTGGCCCCCGGCGCCACCACGTCATTCGATTTCACTCCCAAGGCTTCCAGCCCCTACGCAGGACCACCCGCGTACTCCACCATCTACACCAACTACCTGTATGGTCCACCGCCCAGCCAGCCCACCGACGCTGACCGGGAGGCGACAGAGAAGACCTCCATCCTTTCTTTGATCGCCTCACCGAATTACTACGGCGCCACCACGGCCATCACGCCGATGGTCGTAGCGTGGACGAAGCAGCCCGCCGAGCGGATCGCAGTCACGGGCAGCCAGACGCGCTCGACAGCCGAGACTGCAATAGTCGTTCAGATGACGGTTGGCCCGATCGGGCCTGGCCAGCTGCCGGCCGGCCTGGTCGTCAGCCGATTCACCGACATCGATGGCACCACTCAGAGCGGAATGCCCGGTGCCGTGTTGATGCAGAACGGAACGGTGACCTACGCGTTCAGGCCGACGCTCGCGCCGGGCAAGCATCTAACTTCAGCCAGCCTGGACTCGACCAATCAGATGCAGAATGCCGGCAAACCCGTTCCCGCTGGTTCCTCGGGTTCCGCGCCAACCCTTCAGGCCGAGGTTTGGGACTGGACCAAGTCGGCCTGGGTGCCAATGGATTACAAGGCCAATGGGCCCAGCACCCTACCCCCTACAGCGTTGGATCCATCGTCGAGTGAGGTGCGGCTCCGCCTCACAATCAGCGGTGGCCAGACATACCTCGGATCGCTCTCGTTGACTGGGACTGTCGCGTGATCACCGCAGAAAACCTGACCAAGGTCTATGGCAAGCGAACGGCGCTCGACGATGTCTCGTTTGAGGTGCCCGAAGGTGAGATCTTCGGCTTTGTCGGGCCGAACGGCGCCGGGAAAACGACGACCCTCCGGATACTCGCGGCGCTCCTGGAACCCACCAGCGGACACGCTTCGATCGGTGGCGCAGACGTCGCCAAACAGCCTCAGCAGGTGCACAGCCGGATCGGCTACATGCCTGACTTCTTTGGCGTCTACGACCAGCTCACTGTTGCCGAGTACCTTGACTTCTACGCCTCGTGCTACCGCCAGCCGAAGCATCGCCGCAAAACGATTGTGAACGAATTGCTCGAGCTCATCGGCCTGACGGAAAGGCGCGACCAGGCTGTCGACACTCTTTCGCGCGGGATGAAGCAGCGATTGTGCCTGGCCCGGGCTCTCGTCCACGATCCCGTCGTGCTCTTGCTGGATGAGCCGGCATCCGGTCTAGACCCGCGGGCGCGCGTCGAGATGCGCGAGATCCTTCGTGAGCTCCGCCGGATGGGCAAGACCATCATCATCTCCAGCCACATCCTTCCGGAGCTCACCGAGCTGTGCACGATGATCGGCATCATCGACCACGGCCGGATGCGCGCCACAGGTCAGGTAGAGGAAGTCATCCGGAAGCTGTCGGCCGGCCGTCGGGTTCGTATCACCGTCGTCGGTGACAAGGAGCGTGCCGTCGCGATCCTCGAACCGCTGACCTATGTTCGCCAGGTCGACACGGCCAATGGAACTATCGAGGCAACCTATGAAGGCGACGACTCCACGGCGGCCGACATCCTGCAAGCTTTGACCTCGGCAGGGATCAAGGTGTCGGCCTTCAGCCCGGTTGACGGCGGCCTCGAAGAAGCCTTCATGCGAGTTACTTCGGAGGACGAGGTATGAGCACGGTGCTCGCGGCATTCTGGAATCCGATCGTCGCCAAGGAGTACCGCTCGCGGATGCGGACCTGGCGATCTCCGCTGGCGATGATGATCTACGTCGTCCTGATCGCCGGCCTCGGCTATCTGATGTTCTCTTCGATGGTCGGCTCGAGCAACGGACTGGGCGCCCAGGCCCCAAATTACGGCCAGCAGCTCTTCAAGTACCTCGTCGTCTTTCAGATGATCCTCATCACCTTCATCGCCCCGGCACTCACCGCCGGAGCAATCAGCAGCGAGCGCGAGCGCCAGACTATCGATCTGCTTTTTGTCACGCGAATTGCTCCGTTCTCGATCATCTGGGGCAAGTTGCTTGCTTCGATGTCGTTCGTCGTCCTGCTGCTGTTGCTATCGGTGCCGATTTTCAGTCTTGTCTTCTTGTTCGGCGGCGTTGAGCTCGACCAGGTCCTGTACTGCTTCCTCATCACCCTGGTCGCCGCCCTCACGCTGGGTCTCATCGGCGTCGCGTTTTCGACCCTGCTCCGGCGCACCCTGGCCGCCACCGTCGCCTCGTACGTGAGCGCCTTTGCGATCGTGTTCGGCACTCTGGGATACGGCCTGATCCTTCCGACGATCATCGATCCGAAATCGCCGAGCAATACGGCGCCACCCGCGGTGACTTATCTCAGCCCGATCATGCCTCTGGTCGCGGTCGCGACCAATGCGCCGCCCCTAACGAGCTATTTCGTTCGCTACGGGTACTCAAACCAGGGTGGTAGCTACTGCACGGCAATACCCGGTGGCGGCATGGCTTGTTCGTCCTCGGGGCCCATGGCGATAGGCCCCAACGGCGCCAAAGGACCGTATCAGCAGCCGACTGGGAATGCGATCCCCAGCGGCCTTTTCCAGGGCTGGCAGTACTGGCAGGCGACCGGCGCCTTTCAGCTAGCGATCTGTCTGGTGGCCCTGCTGGTCAGCGCAGTTCTACTGCCGCCGGTGCGCCGCCTGCCCTGGCGCCGCGGGCGCGCCGCTGCCGTCGCTGCTTGATCACATGATCAATAGATCGAGCTCGCTCGAGTCTGTAGTCCGGGCGCTCCGCGGATCGGACGCCAGGTCCAGTGCCGCCACGCACCTGGTGCATGGCGCACTGGCGGCGGCAATCTGGCTCGCGGCGGTCCAACTTATGTCCAGGATCGTTGCCCTCGAGCCACGCGTGGAACTTGCGGTGCTCGGCCTTCCCGTAGCGCTTGCCGTAGTTGTCATCGCCTGGATCTCGAGGCGACCCGGCCCCGATGCGCTGATGCAGGCAGCGGACGTGCGACTCGAATTGAAGGAGCGCCTCTCCACTGCTTGGGAGCGGCGTGGCGCGAGCGGGACCATGGACGAGCTGCTTCGCGAGGACGCGCTGCAGCACGTCGATACGGACAGGCTCGGACAGGCTTTTCCGGTCCGCATCAACCGAAGGGAGGCGGGCGCGCTCGCCATCGTCGCCGCCATTGCCCTCGCGCTGGCCGTTCTGCCGAACCCGATGGACCAGGTGCTGCACCAGCGTCAGGCTGACCGCCTCAGCCAGACCAAGGCCGCCGACGCCGTCCGAGAAGCGCAGGCCAAGATCGCGGCAAGCCCGAAGCCGGCGCCGGTGGATCCGAAGGTGCAGCAGATCCTCAGCGATACAGCGAAGAAGATCACGGACGCCCAGGATCCCCGCCAGGCGCTGCAAGCCATTTCTCCCGCGCAGCAGCAGCTCCAACAGCTATCCGATCCGCAAACTCCGGCCCGGTCCAGCACCGCACAGAACCTGGCGAACGCGCTGAGCACAACCAGCGCCGGGCAAGCCACCGCCCAGGCACTTAGCAACAGCCCAGCCAAAGGCGCCGAGGAGCTGCGCAAACTTTCCAATCAGCTGCAAGGGCTGTCGCCAGAGCAGCTCGCGCAGCTGGCGAAGGCGCTCGAGCAAGCGGCCAAGCACGCGCAGGATCCGACGATGGCAGCCTCGCTACAGCGCGCGTCATCCGCTCTGTCGAAAGGCGACCTCGCGGCTGCGGCCGCTGCGCTGAGTGAGACAGCCGGGCAGCTCGATTCGCTCCAGGACCAGCAGAGCAACGACCAGGAGATTGCCGCGGCGATCAATGCGCTCGAAGGTGCACGGCAGGGGCTGGCGGCGCAGGCGGACCGCGACGCAGCGGCCGCAAGCGCTGCTGGTGGAAATTCCGGCGCATCGCCCGCCGCCGCCTCGGCCGGCGCCGGCAACGGAAATGGGAACGGGAACGGGAACGGCAACAGCAACGCCGGCAGCGGCTCCGGCACCGGCAGCGGCACCGGGACAGGAAGCACCGGCAGTGGCAGCAGCGGCAGCGGCTCCGGCGCCGGAGATGCCGCGAAGCCAGGCGAGAAGCTATACGTGCCGGGACAGCCCGTGCCTGGCATCCTGCAGAACGACCCGGCGCCACTGGGTCCTGGGCAGGATGTGCCGCTCACGCCGTACACGCAGGTGATCCAGGCTTACCGGCAGGCCGCCCTCAACGCCACCAATCGCAGCTTGATCCCAGGGAGCCAGCGCGACCTCGTGCGCGAGTACTTCTCGAGATTGGGCGAGTCACAGGTTGTGCCGTGATCACTGACAAGCGAGTCGACCCCAAGCAGGTCACCGAGCTGGCGAACAACCTCGAGGGCGAGCTCTCGCGCCTGATCGTCGGTCAGAAGGAACTACTGCGCGACACGGTCATCGCCTTGATCGCAGGCGGCCACATTCTGCTCGAGGGCGTTCCCGGCCTGGGCAAGACAGTCCTCGTCCGCTCGCTCGGCCAAGCGCTCACCTTGAGCTTTTCGCGCATCCAGTTCACGCCCGACCTGATGCCCGCCGACATTGTCGGCACCAACATCATCCGAGAAGATTCGGGGCGCCGCGAGTTCGAGTATCAGCCCGGGCCGATCTTTGCCAGCCTCGTGCTTGCCGATGAGGTGAACCGCGCGACTCCGAAGACCCAGAGCGCTCTCCTGGAAGCTATGCAAGAGCGAACCGTGACCGTCGGCACCCAGACGCGCCAGCTTCCCGTTCCATTCTTTGTGCTCGCCACGCAAAACCCGATCGAGCTCGAGGGTACTTACCCTCTGCCTGAGGCGCAGCTCGATCGCTTCTTCTTCAAGGCTCTGGTGCCGTTTCCAACCGAAGACGACCTGCTCGAGATCGCGCGCCGTACAACCGGAGAGACGCTTCCGGAGCTTCACGCGATCGGGGATGCGAACTCCATCGTGGCCGCCCAGCTCGTCGCTCGTGAAGTTCCCATCGCCGAGCACGTGCTGCGTTACGCGGCGCGGCTGATCACCGCCACGCATCCCGACCGAACCGACCTCGACTCTGTTCGCCGCTACGTCCGGTACGGCGCCAGCCCGCGCGGCCTGCAGACCCTGGTCCTTGCGGGCAAGGTCCGTGCCCTGCTCGAAGGCCGTTTCAACGTTGCCTTCGAGGACCTCGCCGCCGTGGCGCGTCCAGCCCTCCGCCACCGCGTCTTCCTGCAGTTCGAGGCGGAGGCCGACACTGTGACTACCGACCAGCTCATCGGCGAGATCCTGGAGCACGCGAAAAAGCAGCCAGCTTCTTAGCCGTGGCCGCCTTGCTCGATCCACAGCTTCTGCGCCGGCTGGAGGCGCTCGCGCTGCGAGTACGCCGGGCGGTCAGCGGTCAGATGGGCGGAGAGCGCCGGTCGACTGCTCGCGGCCGGTCGGTGGAGTTTGCCGACTTTCGCAGCTACTCGCCTGGCGACGACTTTCGCCTGATCGACTGGAATGCATACGCGCGACTGGACCGGTTCATGCTTCGCCTGTTCGTCGCGGAGCAGGAGCTGCCGCTCAGCATCTTCGTCGACCTCAGCGGTTCGATGGACTGGGGTCGCCCCAACAAAGCGCTGACCGCCCGGCGGCTGGCCGGAGCGATCGCCTACGTGGCCCTCTCGTCGCTCGATCGTGTGCGTCTCACAGTCTTCGCTGACGGTCCCACGTCTGGCGGTGCACCGTACCGCGGCCGCCGCGCCGTGGCCGAGCTCTTCTCGCGCCTGCAATCCTTTCCGGCCGGCGGGCCGACCGACTACTCCCGTCTCGTGTGGCCCATCGCCAGGCAGCGCCCCGGAATGACCGTCCTTATCAGCGATGGCCTGGGCGAGAGCTCGATCGACCCTGCCATTGCGGCACTCGGCCGCGCCCGGCAGGAAGGAGCCGTACTGCAATTGCTCGCCCCCCAGGAGATCGCGCCCGACTGGACCGGCGACGCCCGGCTGAAGGATTCCGAGACTGGCGCGGAGCGGGAGTTCACATCGACGCCGGTAACACAGGCCGCCTATCTCGAGAAGCTCGCGGAGCGGACTCGCGAGATCGAACGGGCGGCCCACCGCCGAGGCCTGCGCTTTGCGCGACTGTCAACCGATCAGCCGATCGATGACATGGTGTTGCGGACCCTGCGCCAGCTGAGCCTGCTGTCGTGACCTTCCTGGCGCCTGTTGCGGCGATCCTCGCGCTGACCCTGCCCGCCATCGTCGCGCTGTACTTCTTGCGGATCTGGAGACCGACCAGGGTCGTGCCTGCGCTGAACCTCTGGCCGGACCAGATTCGTGATCGCCAGGCCAACGTCCCGTGGCAGCGACTTCGCTTCAGCTGGCTGCTCCTGCTGCAGCTCCTTGCTGCCGCCGTGCTCGTGGCGGCGGCGGTCCAGCCCGTGCTTTCCGCTGGGACCAGCCTGTCCCGCCACTCGGTTGTGCTGCTCGACGTGTCGGCCTCCATGCAGGCCCGCGATGTTCAGCCGTCACGCCTCGAGGAGGCCAAACGCGAGATCGGCGGAATCATCGACCAGCTTGGTCCGCTGGATCGGATGACCTTGATCGCCGTCGGCTCCGTGCCGCGCGTCGTGACTTCCGTCGTCGGCGACCGCGAGTCGCTCCATCGCGCCACCAGCGCGATTGGTGCAAGCAACGGTCCTGCCGATCTGTCGGCGGCGCTGACTCTGGCGTCAGGGTTGGTGCGTCCAGAAGACGACGCCCACGCCTACCTGTTCAGCGACGGCATCGTCGGCCCGCTCCGCACCGAGTCGGCGAACGCTCTGCCATTTCAACTCGACTACCACCGCGTTGGCATCTCAGGAGAAAACATTGCCCTGACCTCGCTAGTGATCCGCACCGGCGCCCAGTCGCGAGCCGCCCACCTGCACGTGCAGAATTTCGGTCAGCAGGCCAGGTCGTTCAATCTCGAGTGGCGCGCCGACAACAAGCTCGTCGACATCCAGAAGTTGACTCTTGCCGGCGGCCAGGCTCAGGATCTCGTGCTTCCGGTCCCTGCAGATGCCACGCTCGTCTCCGCACACATCGATGCCGGCGACATCTTTGGCCTGGACGATACCGTCACGGCGGTGGCGAGAACACCACGCGCGTTTCGAGTGCTGCTCGTCACCTCGGGCAACGTGTTCCTGCAGCAGGCCATAAGCCTGCGCCCGGACGTCGAGCTGGATGTCGTAGCTCCGTCCGCATACAAGTCATCGGCGCCCTACGCGATGAGCATCTTTGATCGCTTCTCGCCCCCCACCTTGCCGAACGGGCCGTTCATCTCGATCGACCCGCCCGCGGGCACCGCACTCGCGGGCGGCACAGCCATCGGCATCGGCCGCGTGCGCGCGACGGATGCGGGCGATCCGCTGCTGACCAACGTGGACCTGCAGGACGTGCACATCGCTCGCAGCCAGGACCTTCGTGACAGCAAATTCGGCCGCACCCTCATCACCAGCTTGCAGACTCCCCTGGTCCTGGTCCGTGACGAGCCTTTCCGACAGGTGCTGTTTGGGTTCGACCTCCACGACTCCGATCTGCCGATCCGGGTCGCGTTTCCAATCCTTCTGCAGAACCTGAGCGAGTGGATTTTGCCTCCCAGCGTCCCCAGCCACAGCTACCATCCCGACGAACCGGTAACCGTAGTGCCGGAGACCGGCGCCACCTCCGTGACTATCGTGAGGCCAGACGGGAGCCGTCGCTCGCTGGCCGCTGGTTCGGTGGCCACTTTCCGGGACACGGGCTTGATGGGCCTGTATACGGTCGAGCAAGCAGTGTCCGGAAATATCGACAGGTCATGGTTCACCGTCAATCTCTTTTCTGAGCAGATCTCTCAGCTCAAGCCAATCGAACGACTCACGCTCCCGCCGTCCAAGAACACAACGGCTGCACATGTCGTCCACCGAGGCCAGCTCGAGATCTGGCCCTGGATCGCGTTGGTCGCGCTTGCCGTCGTCGTCATCGAATGGCTGGCATTCCATCGTGGGCTTTGAGCTGACCCGCCCCATCTTCTTGGGGGCGGGCGATGTGGCGCTGGCAGCGATCATCGTCATCTGGCGCCGCTTTGCTCCACCGCTCTCGCCTCGCCGCGCACGCACCTCACTCGGGCTTAGGGTCCTGATCGTCGTGCTGCTCACGGGAGCCCTCGCGGGCTTCGAGCTGCAGACCAAGCCGTCCTCGCAATCCTTGATCGTCGTGGCGGACCGTTCGGCGAGCGTTCAGAGCGCACAGGACACCGAGCTCGCCACTGTCCAGCGCATCCTCACCTTGCGTCAAGGCGACAACCTCGCCGGAGTCGTGAGCTTCGGCCGCGACCCCCAGGTCGAGATCAACGCAAGCTCCAACCCCCAATTCGGCTCGTTCCAGGGCCAACCGAATCCCCACTACACAGACGTGGCCTCCGCGCTGCAGCTGGCGGGGTCGATCCTGCCCGCCACCACCCGCCGGCACATCGTGCTGGTCAGCGACGGACGAGGAAACCTCGGAGACGCGGTCGGGGAGGCGCGCCTCCTGCAGGCGGAGGGGGTTCGCGTCGACACCGTGGCGATCAACGTGCCGGTGGGGGCAGAAGTGCTGGTGGACCATCTCGATGCCCCTCGCTCGCTTGCCACCGGAGAGAAAGCAGATGTAAAGGCGGTCATCGTCAGCAACACGGACACACCGGCGACTGTGCGCTGGTACCTCGACCACACTCTTATCAACACTGTCCAGCTCTCCCTGACCTCAGGTGAGGCGACCATCACCCAAACCGTGCAGCCTTCGCAGCCGGGCTTTCATTCGGTACGCGTGGTGATCGATCCGGTCATCGACACGTACTCGGAAAACAACGTCGGCGAGGCGTTGATCCAGGTCGTCGGGCCGGCTCGAGTGCTCCTCGTCGAGAACACGCCGGGCGGCGCAGCCAGCATCGAGCCTGCCCTTCGTTCCACAGGAATTCTCACGGCGACAGTCTCCGCATCGCAGCTGCCGCGGTCCTCGGCCGATCTTGCCGCCTATTCGGGCGTCGTCCTGGTCAACGTTCCTTCGTCAAGCCTCGGCGTGGACGGCATGGCGCTGCTGCAGGCAGTCACCCGCGACCTTGGGATCGGGCTGGTCGTCATCGGTGGATCCGACAGCTACGGCCCCGGAGGTTACGCAGGAACGACGCTCGAGACAGCGCTGCCAGTCCAGATCATGCTGCCCATGAACACGCAGAAGCCACCCGTCACCGTGATGCTGGTTCTGGAAAGCAGCGAGAGCCCTGATGGCGACCGGGTCATCCGGGCTGCGGCGGAGGCTGTCATCGATCAGCTGACACCAAAAGACAGTGTCGGCGTGACCAACGGCATGATGGGCACTGTCGTCGTTCCGCTGGCTCCGTTGACAGACAAGGCCAAGTTCAAACGGCAGATCGAGGCGATGGGACTTGGCGATCCGCCCAATTACGAACCTGATCTGAAAGCCGCCGATCAACAGCTCGCCAAAACAACCGCTTCCCTCAAGCACATCATCATGCTCGGCGACGGCGACGCTCCTTTCCAGGTTCCGCAATCGACCGTCGAGGCGATGCATGCGCATGGCGTCACGGTGTCAACGGTGGCGGTGGGCGCCGACCCTAACGGCGCGGCCGTGATGCAGGCCATCGCGGGATGGGGCCACGGGCGCTTTTATCAGAGCAACAGCCCCCAGGACGTGCCAACAATCTTCCTCAAAGAAACCCAGCAGGCACTCAAGCCATGGATCGTGGAGGGCAACATCACCCCGCGGCTTTCGTCGCTGGCCGAGGTCCTGCCAGGCATTCCCCTCGATTCGTTCCCGGCACTGACCGGCTACGTTGCGACCACACCGCGCGCCGCCGCGGACGTCGTGCTCAAGAGCCCGCAAGGCGATCCGCTGCTGGCAACATGGCAGTACGGTCTGGGCCGGGTGGTCGCCTGGACGAGCGATGCGGAAGGAAGGTGGACGGCAGACCTGCTGCGCTGGCCGGCAGCCAATGCCTTCTTCGGCGACATCGTGCGCTACAGCCTTCCTCAATCGGGTGATCCCGCCTTGCAGGTCGAGACTCAGGTCCAGGGAGACCGTACCCACTTGCTGGTGACAGCGCCATCCGACTCGGGAGCGTCCGTCAGTGTGAGCGCGGTGACACCCGATCTATCCGACGCGTCGCTGCCTCTGTCCTCGACCGGTCCTGGGCGGTTCGAGGGCGACCTTCGGACCGACCAGGTGGGCGGCTATCTGCTTCACGTCACAGACTCGGTAGGGGGCGTCGTCAAGCACTCGAACACGATCGGTCTCGTGGTCCCGTACTCGCCCGAGTACCGCAATCTAGGGACGGACACAGCGACCTTGACCGCCATCGCCCACGCCGGTGGTGGCGTCCTGCTGACTGAAGTCTCGACCGTGTACGACCTCGCGGTTCCACCAGTGCATGGAGTCCTGCCGGTTGGCGAGCTCCTGCTGGTGCTGGCGATCCTGCTGTTTCCGATCGACGTCGCCCTCCGGCGGTTTGTCTTCACCGCCGAAGACCTGCCTTTGTGGCGCGCTGCACTGAAACGGCGGGCATCGCCTGCGCTCCCGGCCGAGGCCACTGTCACGCGGCTGCGTGAGCATGTGTCCGGCGTGCGCGCGGCCCGTGGCCCCAAGCCGCCGCCGCCGACTCCGTAAGCGCAACGGGGATCCACACCGACCAGAGAAATGAGATGGGTCCGTCGCCCGCAATGGCGGCGGACTCATCCGGGAAAGTCAGGCGCAGATCGCGCTTACCGTCACCTGGCGCGGGTTGGTGTCTGTGTTGGTCGCCATCACGTTCCAGCCGTTGTTGATGAAGTTGCCAGCCCCGTCACTGGCCTCTGACGAAAACACCTTCACGAATGTAGGCGTTTCGATGTCGAAGCCTCCGCCGAGAACCTTCTTTCCCGCGGAGCATTTCACCGAGACCTGGACCGTAGCTCCGGCGGCCAGAACGACCTTGTTTGACTTCTGCTCATATCCGGAAAGTCCGGATGGTCCTGGCGGTCCCGCGGGTCCCGCGGGCCCTGCGGCGCCTGCTGGTCCGGTTTGATTCCACTGGATCGCCGTCTCGTCGTGATGGCACGGCTGGCCCGTGTTGACGAGCTTGATGGTGCCGCTGCTGTTGTTGTAGCAAGCGTGAATCACGTGAGTCACCGGATCGGGCGAGATGATCTTGTGAGCGGCGTAAGCAACGCCGCTACCCAGGAGCAGTGCCACAACACTGACCACCAGTGCGATCGGAAGAGGAAGGCGTCGATTCGTCAAGAAACGCATGCCACGCTGAAGAGACCTCATCGGGTTACCCCCACCGGTCGCCAGGCTGCCGCTGGTAAAGCGGCGACTTCAGCCAAGCGGCCGCTCAAACGCGGCTATGTTAGTTGGCTTGTGAGCAGTTCGGCGGTCGGGATTTTCGACTCGGGCGTGGGCGGGCTGTCAGTCCTGCGGGAGATCCGCTCGGCAATGCCGGCCGAGTCTCTCCTTTATGTAGCGGACTCCGCCAACGCCCCGTGGGGCGACAAACCCGCGGAGTACGTCCGCCGGCGGGGGCTCGAAATCGCCGATTTCCTGGTTGGACAGGGGGTCAAGGCAATAGTGATCGGCTCGAACACCGGGACGGCCGGCGCCGCGGAAGCATTGCGCGCCAAGCTCACGATCCCAATCGTCGGGATGGAGCCGGCCATCAAGCCAGCCGCCGGCTTGACCCGGTCGGGGGTGGTTGGCGCGATCGTCACGGCGACCATGGGTGCCTCCGACCGCATGGCCTCTCTTCTCGACCGCTTCGGCCGAGACGTGCGGGTGGTCAGCGTCCCCGCGCCGGGCCTCGTCGAACACGTCGAGGCGGCGGACCTCACCAGCTCGGAGCTGAGGCGACTTGTCGAGGGCTACGTCAAGCCGCTGCTGGATGCCGGCGCAGACACCATAGTGCTCGGGTCCACGCACTACGTTTTCCTTCGCTCGCTGATCGCCGCCATCGCCGGTGATGGCGTGACCATTGTGGACAGCGGCGCGGCGGTTGCCCGGCAGCTCGCGCGCGTCCTCGACAAGCACGGGATCGCGGCGCCGGCAGGTGCGGAGGGTGACGAACGCTTCTGGACAAGCGGCGACCCCACCGAATCAGCGCGAGTGATGTCCGCTCTCCTCGGGCGGACGGTTCGCGTGGAAAAGATGCCTGTCTAGACGTGCATCATCGCCGTGGAAGTGAACGGCGAGCAGGGCCAGGGCGGCGAGCAAGGCCAGGGGGGCGGGCAGGGCTGGAGCGGCGAAGGCAACGAGGCGGCGACAGCGGCACCGAAGAAGTAAGAGCTTGACCACCGAAAAAAGGGCGCTCGGCGCCTTTTTTTGTTGCCCTCTTCCCACTTCGCGCTCGTCGTGCGTTAATAAGCCAGCCACAGGGAAGGAGGGGCGCGCATCGGGCGCGCCGACCGTTAGGAGGACGTATCCAGAGACGCGCGAGGCGCGACGGGCCAGCTGGTGGAAGCACGCCGTGACCAATAACCTCTCCGGACGCCTCAATCACCTGTGGGGAGCTGTAGCCGCCGGCGCCCTCCTGATAGGGGTGGGCAGCGTGGCGGCCATGGATGACTACCGACAGCTCAGCGCTCCCGCCTCTGCGGTTAGTGGCCAGGTCAAGCCAAGCCCGCAGGCACAAGCCGTTGCTCGCGGTGACGTGCTGGCGGAAGCCCCGGGGGCCATGCAACGCGCCCCCCTTGCTCAAGCGGGGCTCGCTGCCGCGAAACAAGGTCCCCCACCGCCCGTTGAAGACCCCGCAATCGACGCCCGCCGCGTGGCGCCTTACCTGGAGATAGTCGAGCCGTCAGGTGACGGCGCGCCCGTCACGGCGCCGATCGTCGCGCGATTCAGCCAGCCCATGTCCCGGGCCAGCGTGGAGAAGTCGTTTGTCATCAGCCCCGCAGTACATGGCGACCTCGCGTGGCTGGACGACTTCACCCTCCGCTTTCAGCCGATCAAGTTCGCGCACGCTCAGACCTACGAGGTCCGCCTGCGCGGCCGGTCGATTCGTGGCGTGCCTCTGGCCCGGCAGGGCCCCTGGCACTTCACCACAGTGGCCGGCCCGGCGCTCGTTCTCGCACCCGGCCCAAGCGCCATCCGGGTGCCCGTGTTGATGTATCACTACATACGGGTCAATCAGCTCTCTTATGACCGGTTGGGGTTCAACCTCTCAGTCACGCCCGCCGACTTCGCTTCACAGATGGACTGGCTGGCGCGCAGCGGTTACCACCCGATCACGTTTACGGAGCTCCACGGCTACCTCAACGGACAGCACGGCCTGCCAAGCCGCCCAGTAATCCTGAGTTTCGATGACGGATACGCCGACTTCTACACCACTGCGCTGCCCATCCTGCGCGCGCACGATTTCAGCGCGGTCGCCTATGTCGTTTCAGGTTTCGTGGGACGGGCCGGCTACATGAACGCGGCGCAGGTCATCGAGGCCGACCGGTCGGGCATCGAGATCGGAGCGCACACCGTCGATCACGCCGACCTGACCAAACAGTCCGCCGACGGCCTGCGCTACCAGCTCACCGCTTCCAAGGCTTCCCTGGAGCAGTTGGTCGGTCATCCCGTCCTGTCTCTTTGTTACCCGAGTGGTCGCTTCACTCCTGCGGTGGCGGCGGCCGCGGAAAACGCCGGCTATCGCGACGCGACCACCACGAGGTGGGGATCCATGCGCATTTTGTCCAGCCGCTACGTCTGGGACAGGCTGCGAATCAGCGGCGGCGAGAGGCTCGACCAGTTCGCGAGCGACGTCGTCAGCCAGTCCTAGCCTGTGTTCTGCAGGCCGGCGGCAACGCCGTTCACCGTGACCAGCAAGACATGTTCGAGCTGCTCGCGCTCTCCTTCCTCGACAGGTTCGCGCCGGAGCCCTTCCAGAACGTGGAGCTGGATGTGCGACAGCGCGTCGACGTATGGATTCCTCAGCTCCACGGCCCACGAAAGGACACGATGGTTTTCAAGCAGTCGGCGATGACCCGTGACCGCCAGCACCCGGTCGACTGTCAAGTCGTACTCGGCAAGGACACGCGCCCTCAGGTCGGCGCGCCCACCTAGCCCCAGGTACCGCTCAGCGATCCGGCGATCGGTCTTCGCAAGGCTCATCTCCGCGTTGTCGAGGAGCACGTTGAACAGAGGCCATTCGGCGTAGGCCTCCTGGAGCTCAGCCAGGTCTGCCGCCGCGATGCCGCTGCCAAGCCCATACCACCCGGGCAGATTCAGGCGCATCTGCGACCAGGCGAAGACCCACGGAATTGCACGCAGCTGGTCGAGCTTCCCCGACTGGCCTCGCCGTGCCGGGCGCGAGCCGAGCCTCATGCGACCAAGCTCGTCGACGGGACTGACGCGGCCGAACCATTCCTCGAAGCCCTCGGATTCGACAAGGCCCCTGTATGCGGACCGCGCCGGCGCTTCGATCTGGCCGGCGAGGTCGCGAAAGCGGCTCGCCGCCCGCTCCGCCACGTCTTCGACCTCAGGCAGCGAGCTCATCAGAACCGCGGAAGCCACCTGCTCCAGGTGACGGCGGGCGATGGCGGGGTTGGAGTAGCGCGCGAAGACCACTTCCCCCTGCTCAGTGACCTTGAAATGGCCGCCGATCGAACCAGGGGCCTGCGCGCGAATGGCACGATTGGCAGGCCCGCCACCGCGACCCAGCGCGCCGCCTCGACCGTGGAAGAGTGTCAGTCGGATTCCTCGGCCGGCTGCCCAGCGGACGAGATCAGCCTGCGCCTCGTAAAGGGCGAGGCTTGCCGAGACGGGGCCGACCTCTTTCGTCGAGTCCGAGTAGCCGAGCATGACCTCCAGGCGCCCTGTCCTGTCCAACTGGCGGCGCACCGGCTCGAGCTCGACCATGCCATCAAGGACCTGGGAGGCTCGTTGGAGATCCTCGACCGTTTCGAAGAGCGGAACCACCTCGAGCTCGGGCCCGGACTCATTGGCCAGCGCGAACACGTTGGCAATGTCGCTCGACTGGCGAGTGAAGCTGACGACGTACCGCTTGCAGGCGTCGACTCCAAAGCGCTCCTGGATCCGCTTGATGGCCCGGAAGGTCGCCAGCACCTCTTCGGTCTCGTGTGACGCAGGTCCACTTCGCTTCAGCTCAGCCAGCGCGTGCTCGTGGACGCCGCTGTGTTGCCTGATCTCGAGCTCCGCCAGATGGAAACCGAATGTCTCGACCTGCCAGATCAAGTTTTGCAGCTCGCCGTAGGCGGGACGCCTCGCGCCCGCCGCGGCGAGCGATCTCTGCACCGCCCGGAGGTCGTCGAGGAGCTCGGCCGGGGACTGGTAGGCCGCGGGCGCGACCGCAAGCCGCGTCGCCCTGATCCGTCCCGCGACATGAATGAGGTATTGGCGGTGTTGCTCGGAGTGGGACCGAGCTTCGATTTCCGCGAACCCCGCCGGATCGGCGAGGCGGGCCGCCGCGAGCCGAGAACCCAGATCCTCGTCTGGCGGGGTGGTCACCGAGTCGGCCGTCAACGACCGTCCGATGCGGGTGGCCACCACCTCGAGGCCGCGGAGGACGTGATCGGCCTGGATGTCCATCGCGTTGCCGGTGACCTCGGCGGTCACGGCACGATTTCCATCGCGGTCGCCGCCGACCCAACTTCCGATGCGGATGAAAGCGGGTGCTAGGGGCGGGCGGACATCCGCGTTGTCGGGATCAAGCACCGCGTTCAGATCGCGGTAGATCTCCGGTACGGCTCGAAAGAGAGTCTCGTCGAAAATCGCCATCACCGAACGCACTTCGTCAAGAGGCTGCAGTTGAGTGCTTCGCAGCTGCGCGGTCCGCCAGAGGACATCGATTTCCTCGAGCAGCCGCCGCCTGGCTTCGCGCTGCTCGCGCCCCGACGCCCGTGGATCGTCGAGCACCTCGAGCTGTGTGCCGACGCGCGCAATAACTGCAACGACCGCCCGCCGCCGTGACTCGGTCGGATGAGCGGTGAGCACTGGCTGGATCACCAGGTCGCGGAGGAGCTCGCGGACTCTGTCCTCACCGTGACGAGATCGGATCTCGGTTATAGCTTCGGCCAGCGATTCGGAAATCGGCTCCGTGCCCCTGTCACGCTCGCGCAGCGCGCGCGCCCGGTGCCGGTCCTCGGCGAGGTTGACGAGCTGGAAGTAGCACGTGAACGCCCTCGCGACCTGTTCGGCCCGATCGATCGGCCACGACGCCACCAGAAGAGCGGCGCCACGATCGTCCTGATCGCTGTCGCGCGCGGCGATTACTGTGCGCCGGAGCTGTTCGACGGCGGCGAGCAGCTCGGCGCCGCCGTACTCGGCGAGCACCTCCCCAAGCAGGTCGCCGAGCAAGCGCACCTCCCTTCGAAGTGCAGCGGGCATCTCTACGCGCGCGACTTCTCGCGATCTCATGTCAGCCGACTATTCTCGGCCTACGTCGGCTTGCGCGGACCCGCGGCTACGGCGTAAGTGGCTCCAGGTTCAGTCTTTCTTGGGTTCGGCCGGTGGTTTCTGTTCCTCGCCACGGAACGATTTCCGGAACCCCACTATCGATTTGCCGAGCGCCTCTCCGATTTGCGGTAGCCTCCCGACGCCGAAGAGGATCAGGACGATCACGACCAGTGCTACGGCCCAGAACGGGTGTAGTCCAAAAGGCATAGGTGTGCACTCAGTATGAGCGATCGACCAGGGCGCTCAATCCCATCTGACACACTGAGACGGTGCGTGGCTTTCTAATCGGGCTGGTGCTTCTCATGGTGTTCGCCGTGACCGTCCTTTCGCTTCGCCCGGGCGGTATTCGGCGCCAGCTCCGGTTCGCCGCCCGGCGATTTCGAATCGTGCTGGCGCTCGGCGGGATCTTCCTTCTGGGTTCGTCGATCATCCGAATCTTCTTCCGGGATGGAGCAGTCGCCGACTGGGGGCCGCCGGCGCTCGCCCTGGTCCTCGGAGGGGTGTTCGTGGTGCTCGCTCAGGACCCTTCCTCTACTGCATCGAGTACGCATCCCCCGGCCGGAAGGAAAGGGGACGTTTAGCGGCGGATTCCGGCCGCCATCCCCTCGAGCCGGTGAATCCTCTCCTCCACTGGCGGGCGGGTGCTGAACCTTCGACTTGAGGGCTTGGTTGATGAGACCGAACGCCCGCAGCACTTTTCGTCGCACCTGCACCTAACCGGCCTCTGGCCCGAAACGTAGCGTCGCGCCCATGGAAGATCAACGGAAAGCGGTGGCTCGGATCTCGGCACAGGGGTCGGCTTCTGCGGCCCTGGACGACGTTTGTCGGTGGCTCATCGCACGCCAGTCGAACCCGATACGTTTCGAAGTTGAGGATCTGCCCGCGCTCGGACAGGACTGCTGGCTCAGGCTGGCTCTGCCTGTTACCGCTCCGCGAGCGGTGCTCTGCGCCCTCTGGCTGCTCGAAGATATCGACGCCGGCGGCTGCCTGATCACGGGTCACCTCCGTTTCGTGGCGCATCCAACCCGGCCCGACATCAGACTGAGCTTCAGCGGGCGCACCGCGACGGCGATGAGACCCACACTGCTCCAGGGCCACGCGAACCATGCCGCGCGTCAGCTGCTTGAACTGATAGGGGAGTCGATCGAACGCCCGCTCACGGCCGTTCGCCCGAGCCTCGCGATGCGGGCTTCCGCATTGCACATCGCGGCCGGGATCTAGACGCCGAGGATTCTGTGCACCACGTCCGATGTCCGCGCGTCAGCGGCCGGAAGCTCGGCCACAATACGTCCTTTTTCTATGAAAGCCGCGCGATCGGCCACCTTTAGCGCCATCTGGTGGTTCTGCTCCGCGAGCAGGATCCCAACGCCTGTGTCCCTGAGCGTTCGGATCAGCGCGGCCAGGCCCTGCACTATCACCGGAGCCAGGCCCTCCGTCGGCTCGTCGAGCAAGATGACCTTCGGGTTCAGCATCAGGCCGCGACCGACGGCGAGCATCTGGCGCTCGCCGCCAGACAGGCCACCTGCCAGGTTGGCCCGGAGCTGCTGGAGCTTGGGGAACACTTCGTAGACACGTTCCACGGTCCAGCTCGGTGCACCGCCGCCTGCGAGCCCACGCGCAGCAATCTGCAAGTTCTCTGCCACGGTGAGAGGTGCGAAGCACCGCGCCCCCGAGGGAACGTAGGCAATCCCCGACTGCGCCCGCCGGAACGCCGGCCACCGCCCCACCTCGACACCATCGATGACTACGCTGCCGGTCGTACTGCCGATGAGCCCGACGATGCCCATGATCGTGGTCGTCTTGCCGGCGCCGTTGCGACCCAACAAAGCGAGCACCTCGCCCCGGCCGATCTTCAGTCCCAGGTCGAAGACGACATGGCTCTTGCCGTAACGCACCTGTAGGTTCGATACCTCAAGCACCGGCGCCGGCCTCCGTCTGAGGCGGGTCGAGATCGATGTCGCCGAGGTAGATCTTCTGGACCTCGGGATTGGCGCGGATCGCCTCCGGGGTTCCCTCCGCGAGCACGCGCCCCTGATGCATGACGGTGACCACGTCGGCGATCCCGAACACGATGTCCATGTCGTGCTCGCAAAACAGAAGTGTGAGCCCCTGCTGAGCGACGACTCCATTCACAAGCTCCATGGCCCGCTTGGTCTCGTACGGCGACATGCCGGCAGTCGGCTCGTCCAGAAGCAGGAGACGGGTTCCTAGCGCAAGCGAGATCGCCAGCTCGAGCGCTCGCTGGTCACCGTGGGACAGAAGGCCCGCCTGGAGCCTGGATGAAGGGCCAAGGCCAACTGCTTCGAGGAGCTGCATGGCCTCGTCCCTGTACTTGCGATCTGCAATGCCAATCGGTCGGACGGTATCGCCACGGTGCGCGAGCATCGAGTACTGAAGGTTCTGCAGCACCGTCAGCTTCGGAAAGATGTTCGTGATCTGGAACGCGCGGCCGATGCCAAAGCGGGAAAGTTGGTGGGGGCGGCGCCCGGTGATGTCGACGCCGCCGAAAACGACCTTGCCTGAGTCGGGGCGAATCTGGCCGGTCAGAAGATTGAACAGCGTCGACTTGCCGGCCCCGTTGGGCCCGATCACCGCATGACGGCGCCCTTCGAGCACATTCAGGCTGACGCCGTCCACCGCCTTCAGGCCCCCGAAGCGCTTGCTCAGCCCCTCCACCCGCAGGAGCGTTGCGCCGCTCGAATGTTCAGCGTGGGACTTCACCGGACGGATCGCCAGTATCTTCGAGACGTCGATGCGGCCGAGCGCCTGATCGCTCGTTTCCTCTTCGGGCTCACGCGAGCCCCTGCGCCTGGCCGCGACGCGGCGTATGCCATCGAGCGCGGAGCCCAGGCCGCCCGGAGCCACCAGCACGATGCCGAGCACTATCGCGCCAAGCACGATGTCGAACTGCGCCGGAAGGCTCTTGCCGACGCTGTTGGCGAGCCAGGTGTAGACCGCGGCGCCAAGAGCCGGACCGAGAAATGTGCCGCTGCCGCCCAGCAGGGTCACGACGATCGGGTGCGCGCTTTCGGTCCACTTCATCAAATCCGGGAAAGCCTGGTTGTCGTAGATCGCGAACAGAGCGCCGGCCACCCCGGCGAAGGCGGCGGAAATTGTGAAAACGGCCAGCTCGTAGCGCTTCACGTTGAGCCCTATGGATGCCGCGCGCAGGCGGTTCTCGCGGATCGCAAGCAGAGCCGCACCGAATGGCGACCTAACCAGGCCGAACATGATGAGGAGGCACACCGCGACTACGGCGGCGACGAAGTAGTACAGGACCGTTGGATTGCTCAGGAAATCGGGTGGAGAGATGCCGTGGATGCCATTGTCACCACCTGTGAAGGAGTACCACTCGAACGCGATGACGTAGCCCACCTGTGAGATGGCGAGGGTTAGCAGCGAGAAGTAGAGTCGCACCGCGCGAAGAGAGATGAAGCCTGTGACCAGGCCTGCGGCCCCAACCACCAGGGGCGATAGCGCGAGTCCGGGCAGGACCGACCAGTGCAGGTCCTGGTACAGGAGCGCCACGGTGTACGCGCCGATTCCGTAATACGCCGCATGTGCGAAAGAGACCATGCCCGCGTAGCCGAGCATCAGGTTGTAGGAGATCGCCCACAGTGCAAGGACCAGGGCCGAGGTTCCGAGCACTCCAACTGTGAAGTTGGCGCTGATGGAGTCGGGGCTGACGATCTCGACGAGACCGGCCAGCGGCGGCAAGGCCAGAGCGAACGTGACCAGGACGGCTGCCGCCGCCCAGCGCAGTCCCTCGGGCGTTCGCACTCGTGCGAGGGCCGCCGTCAATTGGTTTCCGGCCGTCCGAACAGACCCCACGGCCTGATCATCAGGACAACGGCCATCAGCACGAAAATGAAAGCCAGCGACCACCGCGAGGTCGCGGGGAACATG
The DNA here is from genome assembly GCA_035300725.1 of Candidatus Eiseniibacteriota bacterium. GTDB lineage: Bacteria > Chloroflexota > Dormibacteria > Dormibacterales > Dormibacteraceae > Palsa-870. The sequence continues at coordinate 73,726 of DATGVE010000025.1, forward strand.
ATCCCAAAGGACGTCGCCAGCCCAACCAGCAATGCGCCGACGAATGACCCCGTCAGGCTGCCGAGGCCGCCGATCACGCTGATCGCGAAGGCAGCCACGAGGACGTCGGTGTCCATGCCAAGGCCGACGGCCTGGTCAGGACTGATCAGCACGCCTCCAAGGGCGGCCAGGCCGGCGCCGATCATGAACACCGTAGTAAAGAGGCGGGCCACGTTCACGCCGGAGGCATTCAAAAGCTCCGGGTCGGCGACAGCGGCCCGAACATTGCGGCCCAAGGTGGTGCGGTAGAGGAGCACGTACAGCCCTGCCGCGACGACCAGCGCCGCGAACATCAAAAAGAACTTGTAGGTCGGAAACGTGATCGTGCCCAGGGAAACGCCGCCGGTGAGAAAGTCGGGAGGCCGGATGATTCGGTTCTGGCTGCCGAACACGATCCGGACTCCACCTGCGAACACCAGGACGAGCGCGTATGTAGCGAGCAGCTGTAGCAAATGCTCGCGGCCGTAGAGACGTCGAAGAACGAGAATTTCGATTAGCGCGCCCAGCAGGGCGACAGCGACTGGCGCGAGCACCAGCGCGAGGACGAAGCCGATCGTCGGCTGCGCAAAGAGACTGACTATGGCGGTCGTCAGGAAGGCCGCGATCATGTAGAGCGAGCCGTGGGCCATGTTGATGACGCGCAGAGCCCCAAAGACGAGTGACAGGCCGGAAGCGACCAGGAAGAGGACGCTGGCGGCGGAGAGTCCGGCCAGAACGGTGAGGGCCACTGTGCTCGCGCTCATTCCAAAGCCTGCCTCCCGCAGACAATGCTGGTGCGGCATCCGAGACGCCGCACCAGCCGCTTAATTCAGTTGATTAGCCGCCTTGTAGTTTCTTGACCTGGTCTTCCGGCATGAGAAGCGAGGCTCCCGGCACCAAAGTAGCTGTGGCGAACGTCGGGAACGGGTAAGCAGCGTTGGCCGCGGTCTGGCCCACCCATTCGGGTACGTCTGCCTGGTGGTCGATCGCGCGGATGGTGAAAGTACCCCGTAACCCCTTGAACGGCTGGCCGACGATCTTCGCCATCACCTTGTCGGCGGCTAAGTCACCAGCCTTGTTGGCGGCATTGGCCCATAGGTTGTAGGCGTCGTAGCCCATGATCGCCCATTCAGAAGGGAACTTGAGGAAGCGAGCCTGATAGCGCTGAACGAAGTCTTTGTTCTCAGGCGTGTCGATCGCGTAGAAAGGCGCCCTTGCGTATCCGAGCAGGTTCACTGGGAAGCTCTTACCCAGCGTCTGAAGATCGTCGGTCGACGTCAGTGTTGAGAATTGGACCTTGTTGAAGAAGTCGAAGGGCGTCGCCTGCGTGACGAACGTGACGAGGTCGCCCGAGTAGATGTTGGAGTAGACGATGTCGGGTTTGGCGGCGAGGATCTTGTTGATGTACGAGGTGTAGTCGGTCGCTCCCAGCTTGGGGTAGTCCTCGCCGATGATCTTCGCTGACGAGTTGATCTCCTTAAGCCTTGCCTTGAACGCGTCGGCCTCGGTATGGCCGAAGCTGTAATCCGGAGCGATCACGTAGTACGTCTGGTATTTGCTCTGCTTCCCCAGGTACTCGGCGATCGCCCTGCCCTCCATGTACGTGTTGGGCACGACAGAAGCAATGTAGGGCTGGAACTTGGTGGTCGTCAGGTTGAAGTCGTTGCAAGTGAAGGTGATGAACGGGACGCTGTTCTGCTTCGCGATCGGGCTCTCAGCGAGGCACACACCAGAGCTGACGGCGCCGAACAACGCCACTACCTTGTCCTCGAGGATCAGCCGTTTCGCGTTGTCGGTGCCGCGCGAAGCCACTGCGGCATCATCGGCCTGATCCAGCTCGATCTTGTAGCCGTTGACTCCGCCCCTGGCGTTGACGTCGTCGATCGCCATTTGAATGCCGTTGAGGCCGGCCTGCCCATAGCTGGCGACGGCTCCGGTCAGTGACGTCGAGAGGCCCACCTTCTTTGTGCCCTTGAAAGTGGTTCCTCCGCTCGTGGTCGTGCCTCCGCACGCGATCGCAACGAGCACGAGCGCGGGGAGCAGGACAAGGACTTTCTTGCTTAGGGTCGGCAGCCAGTTCAATTTCGAAATCCTCCTTCGAAACACATGAGTTGCTCTGCTGGTCATCAGTGCGCCAGCCATCCGGCATCGAGGGTCATTGCTGCGCCCGTCATCGACCATGCACTGTCGGCGCAGAGGAAGCCGACGGCGCGCGCGACCTCCTCGGGTTCGATCAAGCGTTTCACTGCGTTCCGTTCCAACAGAACTTTGTCGACCACGGCGGATTCCGCAATGCCGCGAATGCGCGCCTGGTCGGCGATTTGTTTCTCCACCAGCGGAGTCCGCACGTATGAAGGGCACACAGCGGTGACGCTGATGTTCCCGCCACGGGCGGCCGCCTCGAGGGCGACGGTCTTGGTCAGGCCGAGAAGCCCATGCTTCGCCGACACGTAGGCCACCTTGTACGGGGACGCGACGAGCCCGTGGACCGAAGCCACGTTGATGATCCGGCCCCAGCCTCGTTCGTACATGGCCGGAATCAGAGACCTGATCAGCAGGAATGGGGCCGTGAGCATCACTGCCAGCAGCCGGTCCCACTTCTCCACCTCGAAGCTCTCGACCGGGTTCATGTGCTGGAGGCCGGCGTTGTTGACGAGGATGTCTACCGGGCCCGCGTCCCGTGCCAAGCGCTCGACCTGAGCCTGGACGGAAAGGTCGGCTGCGATCGCGCCGGCTCCGTCCAGCCCGTCGGTCAGCACCGCCAGCGCTCCCGGATCGATATCGCTGAAGGTGACTCGAGCGCCCAGGCTTGAAAGGTGCTGGGCAACCGCCTTTCCGATGCCTGAAGCGGCCCCCGTCACCAGGGCGCGCTTGCCGCGCAGAGGGGTATCGCCACCAGCAAGCACGGTCGAAGCGTCCACCAGCCCCACAGTGCCGGACGCTACTCCCAAAACCGGGCGCTGAACTTGGTCGCGTGATACAAATTAGGCGGCAAGAATTGGCCGATTCACCTGTTACATCTGTACCGCTTAGACGGAAAAGGCGCTTTCGCCTCCACGGCTACCCGCTGGAGGAGGTCGCCGATGCCCAACAGCTCCGGTTCCTGCGCCAGGCCGCCGAGCGACAGGAGGCGGAGGCGGATCGGATCTCGGCTGCGATCTTCGAGAGGCTGCGGACCGAGATCCCGGCTTATGGCGCGATCCAGGACCCCGAGCTGATCCGGGACGTCCAGGCGGTTTCAGCCGCCATCGTGACCATCTGGCTGCGGGCGATCAAGACCGGCGAGATCGACGACGAGGATCTGTCTCCCATCCACCAGGGGGCCCGTCGCAGGGTGAGGCAAGGGGTCGACCTCCCGTCTGTCCTGAAGGCTTATCGGGTGGCGATCCGTGTCATGTGGAGGGAGCTCCTGCTCTCTCCGGAATGGCGGAGCCCAGAGCTGGCGCCGCTCCTCGCGGTCCTTGCCGAGTGGGCCCTGGACTTCACCGATGCGATGACCACCGAGGTCGACACCGCTTACCTGGACGAGCAACGGCGCCTCGCGGGTGAGGCGGAGCTGCGGCGTTCGTCGCTCCTGGAGCTCGTCCTCGCCGGCCGGCCGGAGGAGGCTCGGCTGGACCTTATGCCTGACCTACGCCGCCTGCACGTCGTGGTCGTGGCAGAAGTCGCCGATGACGTTCCGATGGAAAGGCTGGACAAGGTGGGCGTCGTGTTGGAGCGACATGCCCAGGCCAAGTTATGGACGGTCAGACGCAAGGCGGTGGTCGCCGTGCTTCGGAGAGGGCCGGCTGAAAGGCGAGAGGTGACCACGCAGCTTCTCGAGGATCTTGTGGCGTCCGAACGAATCGTGACCCGAATCGGCCTGGGCGGCGATGCGGCCGGACCGGAGTCCACCCCCTTGAGCTATTCGGAGGCACACGACGCCCTGCGCATCGGCAGAGCGCTCTTCGGCGACTCGCGGCGGGTCCATGATTTCACCGCGCTCGGCCAGTACGGCATCGCCTTGAGAGAACCCCTCGCCGCGGGCCGGTGGGCCGACAGCGTGCTTGCGGAGCGAGCGGCGGGGCTCAAGAAATCTTGGTCCCTTCCCACCCTGGAGAGCTACCTCGTCCAGCGCGGCAACCTCAAGCTGGTCGCGCGCGAGCTGGGTGTGCACATCAACACGGTGAAGTACCGCCTCGCCATCCTGCGAAACCAGATGACGGCACGGATCGATGACGGTGATGTTGCCGTTGAGCTCCTCTTTGCCCTGCGCCTCAAGAAGGTCCTGAACACCAACCTCTCGAATCAATAAAGTAGATCCAGTGGGCGGTATCGCCGCTGCAGAGACGTTTGACGGCACTTTCCCGTTCCTGCCGCATTTCACGACCAGGCCCGGATTCCGCATGCACTACGTCGATGAGGGCGCCGGCGAGCCAATCGTCCTGATCCATGGCGAGCCCACTTGGTCGTACCTCTACCGGAACTTCATCCCGACCCTGTCACGCCATTTCCGGGTGATCGCCCCGGACAACATGGGGTTCGGCAAATCGGAAACGCCGGCCACCGCCGACTACACGCTCGACCGGCACGCACGCAACCTCGGGAGCTTGATCGAGGAGCTCGACCTTCGTGACGTGACGCTCGTGATGCAGGACTGGGGCGGACCTATGGGGGCGGTCGTCGCCTCCAGGTACCCGGACCGGATGAAACGGTTCGTGGCGATGAACACGATCTTCGGCACGGATCGCAACGTGCGTGAGGACAGGCTGACGCCATGGTTTGAGGCGATCAAGACGATGGAGGAAGCTGGCCAGCTCGAGGCTGTGCTCGGCAACCTGAGGTACCTGATCGGTGGAGTGATGATGACGCTCGGCCTCCAGCGACGTGACGTCGTGACCGACACTTGGCTGCGAGCCTACGCCGCTGCGTTCCCAACCTTTGAGGAGTGCCGCGGCGCGATTGCGTTTCCGCTGGAAGGCCTGCACCTGGAGCGGATTCGCGAAACGTTGGTCGCGGCGCTTCCAGGATTGTTCAAGCTCGGCCAGGCCGGAGTGCCGGCGATGATGATCGAGGGCATGCAGGACCGTGGGATCTGGCCACATGTTGCGATTGCCGGCTTTCGCGCCTTCTTTCCCCACGGCACGGTTCACGAACTTCCCAATGCGGGCCATTTCATCCAGGAGGACGCGCCCGAGGTGATCGTCCCCCTGATCGAAGAGTTCTGCCTGAGGACTAAGTAGAAGGACTCGGCGGGGCGTGAGGTGGCGCCCAGAAGACCAGCACACGCAAGTCTTCTTCGATGGTGTGAAAGTTGTGCTCGACCCGCGCCCCCACGAAGACCAGGCTGCCGGGTTTCACAGGTCGATCCTCTCCCGCGACCCGAATGATGGCGCGACCGCTGATCACGTAGTAGACCTCGTCCTCGCGGTGCGGTCGCTGGCGATCGGTTGATCCGCGCGTCCAGATTGCCAGGCCCACGCTCAGCTTGTCGGAGGCGAGGAAATCGACGTAGCCATGACCGTCCGCATCGCGAGGCTGGGGGTCGAGCTCAGGAACCTCGTGGGCTTCCGATGTCATGTCACGACAGCCATTCGGTGATGAACGTCGGGCTCAGATGGATGTCAACCTGTTTCAGCCGTCCATCCCCCACATTGACGAAACCGTGTGGCACGTTGGCCGGCCCGATCAGGGTTCGTGGCGCCACCACGTCAATTGTTTCCGTGCCGAGCGTGAAGGAAGCGTGGCCTTCCTGAACGATGAAGATCTCAGCGTACGGGTGCTGGTGCAGGCGCACGCCGCCTCCGGGCGGCATATCGACCAGGATGAAAGAAACGCCTGTACCGTGAGCTTCACCCTCGAATTCGTCCAGCTGTTGCTCGATGGCCATGCATTCATTGTGCCGAGCCGCCGATGCCTATGGTGCCGAGCCCACTGCCGTCAGAGCTAACGGTGGCGATGCGCTCCGATCGGCGCTGACCCTGACAGGTACTCGAGCTCCCGAGGGGTGAAGGCGCTCAAATGACTTGCCTCCTGGTTGGCATCGCCACCGAAAGGAGTTGTACATCCCGCACCGTATCCGGTCGCCATACCGAGGCACTGGCTTTCAGCCATCAATTGATAGGGGCCGCTTTCAAGGGGCCCCCCCGAGAATTCAAGGCGAAGCCTCCGAATTCGTGGGGATCAGTTTTGACCGCTCAATCTTTCCCATGGCGTTGCGGGGCAGGCGCTCCACAACCACCACCCGCCGAGGACATTTATAGGTCGCGAGGCGCTCGCGCGCGAACGCGATGAGCTCTTCCGCCACGAGCGCCTGCGTCTTCGAGGGAACGACGAAGGCCGTGACCTCCTCACCCCAAGCCTCGCTCGGGACGCCGGCAACGGCCACCTCCTCGACCGCGGGATGTGACTCGAGGACGATCTCCACCTCACGCGGGTAGACGTTGAATCCGCCCGTGATGATCAGCTCCTTGAGACGGCCGCGGATGGCGAGAGTGCCGTCTTCGCCAATCTCCCCCACGTCGCCGGTCATGAAGAAGCCGTCGGGCGTGAAGGCTTCCTTGGTCGCCGCTTCATTGCGCCAGTAGCCCTTGAACACCTGGCCTCCCTTGAGCAGCACCTCGTCCTTGTCGCCGATCTTGACCTCCACGCCGGGAAACGGAATGCCGACACGGCCTGGTTGTCGAGGACCCTCGTACGGGTTGGTGATCACGATTCCACCCTCGGTGATCCCGTAGCGCTCGACGGGCGGCTGACCCAGCAAACGCTCGCACCGCTCGAAAAGCGCGGGCGGAAGGGGCGCTGACCCGGACACGAAAAGGCGAACGTGGGAGAGGTCGGTTGGGGTCTCGTCCAGCCAGTCCAGCAGTCGCTGGTACATGGAGGGCACCCCAAAGAACATGGTCCCTCGTTGCTCATCTCCCCTGGTCAGCTCGGCGACGACGGCCTGAGGTGAGAAGTGAACGAGCGTCGCGCTGCCACCACTCAACAGCGTGCCGTGGAGGCCCATGCCCAGGCCATGCAGGTGGAACAGCGGGAGTGCATTGACGAGGATGTCGGCGCTGGTCCAGCGCCACATCTCGATCGCCCCGCGAGCCTGCGCCAGCAGCCCGCCGTGGTCGAGGACCGCGCCTTTCGGCCGCCCTGTGGTTCCCGATGTGTAGAGGATCGCGGCCGGACTTTCCGAGGTGAGGTCCGGCATCGGTGGCGGCGCCCCGAGCGGAGGCTTGTGCACGTTCACCACGCGACGGCCGAGTCGCTCCACGGTGGCGGCGCGGTCGCCATCCGTGATGACGAGGAAAGGGTCAGCGTTGGTGACGATGTGCTCGACCTCGGCTGAGCGGTAGTCCGGATTCATCGGCACGACGCAGGCCCCGGATCGCTGAGCGCCGAGATACGCGATCACCCAATCGAGCGAGCTGGCGGCGTACATCCCGACCCGATCCCCGGGCTTGACTCCGAGCTCGCGAAGCCCGCCCGCGACATGCTCAGCCTCGACACGGAGCTCGTCTCGCGTGACGTGTCGGTCGCCCGACCGGAGAACGACACCGGAACCACTCTTCAGCAGCTCCACGGAAAGAATCCCCGACCGAAGGCGATGCCGGGTCGCCTCGATGGCCTCATCTGGCATGAAGTCCGACCCCCCCGTTAGCGGCCTTTCCACTGAGCCGGGCGCTTGGCGAAGAACGCTTCGATCCCCTCTTTGAAGTCCTCGCTCATGTAGGCCTTGAGGACGAGGTCGGAGCCCCCGTCCGGCGGGGTCATCTGGACGCGGATGCGGCGAAGCGCCTCCTTCGCGGTCTCCAGCGTGAGCGGCGCATGTTGGCAGACCGTGGTGGCGATCTCCATCGCCCGCGCCTCCAACCCTTCTTCGGTCGGTACCACCTCGTTGACCAGACCGATCGCGGCTGCCTCCTCGGCGCCCACAAGCCGGGCCATGAAGATGATCTCCTTCACACGCGCGGCGCCGATCAGCATGGTCAGCCGCGCGTAGTTGGCCATCGAGAGCGTGTTGCCGAGCGTCCGCGCGATCGGAAATCCGTACTTGAGCGAGGGCGTGCAGATACGGAGGTCACAGGCCCCCGCGATGCCGGCGCCGCCGCCGGTGCAAGCGCCCGCGATAGCCGCTATCGTCGGCACTCGCACCGTTTCCAGCGCATTCAGCACGCCGTCCATGCGCTCCTCGTAGGCGAGCGCATCCTCCTCTTTGTCGAAGGCGCGGAACTGCGAGATGTCGGTGCCCGCCGCGAAGGCGCGCCCACCCGCGCCGGTGAACACGACCACCCGCACCGAGTGGTCGGCGTTGACCTCGAGGCAGACCTGGCGAATCCGCTCGTACATCGCGAAAGTGAGAGCGTTGCGCGCCTGCGGGCGGTTGAGCGTCACCCAGACGATCTCGCTTGCGTCCCCGCGCCGCTCCTCGAGCAGCTCCATTTCGCTCATACGCCGCCAAGAACCCCCTTTGCCTTGAGCTCGGCGATCTCGACATCCGTCCGCCCGAGTGCCTTCGCCACTTCCGACGTGTGCTCCCCCAGTCCCGGTCCCGCCCGCCCCTGTCGCACAGGCGTCTCTGAGAGATGAATCGGGGAACCGATCTGCTCGACGTCGCCGAGCTTCCAATGCCGGCCTTTCCAGAAGAAGTCGCGCGCTTGCAGCTGAGGGTCCTTGAAGACCTGGTCGTACGTCTGGATCTGGGCGCACGGCACGCCGGCTATCTGAAGCTGAATCACCCAGTGCGCCCGCGGCTCTTGCGACGTCACTTCCTCGATCATCGGGATAAGCACGTCCCGGCGCGCGTGCCGCGAGGCGTTGTCCTTGAACCGCTCCTGACCCGCCCACTCCGGGTGACCGAGCACCTCGCAGAATGATCGCCAGTTGCGCGGACTCGTGGCGCCGATGGTGAAGTACCCGTCGGCCGCGCGGATCGCCTGGTAAGGCGCCGAGACCTGGTGGGCGGAACCCAGCGGCTTCGGAATTTCGCCGGTCGCGAAGAAACGGCCCGCTTCCCACACCTCCAGCGACACGCCCGACTCGAAGAGCGACACGTCGATGAACTGTCCGCGGCCGGTCTCTTCACGGACACGTAGAGCCGCGAGGGCGCCGATCGTGCCGTAGAGAGCGCAGACGAGGTCACAGATCGGCACGCCGACCTTGACCGGGTTGCCATCCGGCTCGCCGGTGATCGACATCAAGCCGCTCATTGCCTGGGCCATGATGTCGAGGCCCGCGAGCTGTGAGTACGGGCCGGTCTGGCCCCAACCCGAGGCGGCGACGTAGACGAGGCGCGGGTTGAGGACCGAGAGCCGCTTGTAGTCGAGCTCGAGGTCAGACATCGTCCCCGGCCGGAAGTTTTCCACCACGATGTCCGCTCCCATGACCAGCTCACGGTAGAGCGCTTTGCCCTCAGGTGCCTTGAGGTCGACAGCCAGCGAGCGCTTGTTGCGGTTGAGCCGGATGAACGGCGAAGACTCACCGTCCAGGAAGGGCGCCGAGTCGCGAGCGCTGTCGCCGCCGACGGGATTCTCGACCTTGATCACGTCGGCACCCAGGTCGGCCAGCTGCATCCCGCAAAACGGGCCCGCCATGTAGATGCCGGCCTCGACTACGCGGATGCCGGTCAGCGGATGGTCGTGCTTTTGGGCGCTCACGACCGAATGACAACTCGGCAGTGCTGGATGGGCAGGAACAGCGTCGCCTCCCGGTCGACCTGGACCTCGAGCGTGGGCGGTGCCGTCACACGCACCCGGGGCTGGCCGGCGGCGAGCTCGACCTGGTAGTCGCGAGTCTCGCCGAGGTATGCAGCGCGCGACACGCGGCCTTTGATCTCGTTGACGCCGCCGCCGTTCGGCCGCTCGAAAAGCACCTGGTGTGGGCGGATGCAGACCGCGACCTCCTTGCCGGGCGCGCACCCGGTCTCATCCTGCGCCTGAACCTTGACGCCCATTCCATCGAGCTCGACCACGCCCTTGGAAACGATCGTCCCCAGCAAGGTGTTGGTGCGGCCGATGAAGGCGGCGACGAACTCGGTCGTCGGGCGCTCGTAGACCTCATACGGGGTCGACACCTGCTCGACACGTCCGAGGTTCATGACCGCGATCCGGTCGGCCGTCACCATCGCCTCGGCCTGGTCGTGCGTCACATAGACCATCGTGATGCCGGTCTCGTCGTGAAGCCGGCGGACCTCGAAGCGCATCTCCTCTCTCAAGTTAGCGTCGAGGTTGGAGAGGGGCTCGTCGAGGAGAAGGATGTCGGGTTCCACGACCATGGCGCGCGCCAGGGCAACGCGCTGCTGCTGACCACCGGAAAGCTCGGCAGGGTACCGGTCGGCAAGCTGGTCCAGGCGCACAGTCGAGAGCGAGCGGTCGACTCTGCGCTTCAGCTCGGCACGCGCAACACGACGCACCTCTAGTCCAAAGGCGACGTTTTCACGGACCGTCTTGTGGGGCCAGACCGCGTAGGACTGAAAGATCAACGACATGTTCCGCCGCTCCGGCGGAACTACCGAGCGGCTCGTCGAAACCACGCGGTCGCCGACACGGATCTCGCCGCCATCCGGTCGCAGGAAGCCGGCGAGGAGCTGCAGCGTCGTCGTCTTGCCGCAACCGGAGGGGCCGAGCAACGCCATCACCTCGCCGTCCGCGACCTCGAGGTCGATGTCGCGCAGGGCAATGCTCTCGCCGTACACCTTGCGCAGCTGAGTGATCTTGATGCCGCTCATGAGCGTCGAAACACTCTAGCGGTGATCACGCGTGCGACGTACGAGCGGTCACGTCGCGGCCCATGAAGCGATATGCAGCGACCACGATCGCGAAGGTGATCAGCATCATCAGGATCCCCATCGTCGAGACCGCCTCGTAGTTGCCCGCGTCAGAGAAGTCGAAAATCACAGTCGTGATCACGTGCGTCTTCGGCGTGAACAAAAACACGGATGCGGAAAGTTCGCGGAGTGCTGGGATGAACACCAGCAGCCAGCCGGAGAGGATGCCGCGCCGGAGAAGCGGAAGCGTGATCTCCCAGATCGAGCGCAGCCGGCCTGCGCCAAGCGTCCGGGCTGCGTTCTCGAGGTCGATGTTAATGCCCTGCAGGATCGACTGCCCGTTGGAAAAGGCGATCGGCAGGAAACGCGTCGCGTAGGCCACGATGAGGATGAAGGCGGTGCCGTAGAGGAGGAGCGGAGGGTGTGAGTAGGCGGCCAGAAATCCTATCGCCAGCACGATCCCCGGCACCACGAATGGCGCCATGGCGACGAACCCGAGCATCGGTGCGAACGGAACCATGCGGCGGACGACGAGGTAAGCGACCAGCGTCGCCACGATGACGGCGAGCGTTGCGGCTGCGGCGCTGTACTCGAGCGAGTGCTCGATCGCGTTTCGCGTCGTCGGGTTGTCGAAAATCGCCCACCTGTACCAGTAGAGACCGAGATTTCCAGGCGCGAACACGCCCTTGCCCCATACACGCTGGAGCGAGACCACGAGCAAAGCGAAGTAGGGCAGCAGCACAGCGAGGAAGGGCGGGACGAAAGCAAGGATCGCGAACGGCCAGCGCCAGCGCCCGAGCGCCATCCGGCGCCGCACGCCGCCCTTGCCGCTAACCGTGACGAACCTGCGGCGGCCGAGCAGGCGGCGCTGCACCAAGAGCAGCGTGACCGTCACAAGCAGAAGCGGCATCGCATATGCGGCGGCGACCTCGATCCGCGGCGGGAACTCCGAGAAGAAGAGGTAGAGCTGCGTCGTCATCACCTGCTCGCGCGCCGGGATCATCAGGAAGGCGGGCGGACCGAAAAGCTCGAGGGCCTCCAGGAACGAGAGGACAAAGCCGGCGAGGATGGCCGGCAGCGCCAGAGGCAATGTGATCGAGAAGGTGGTGCGGAAAGTCCCGGCACCCAGCGTCGTTGCGGCGTCCTCGAGCTCGGACGACATCAGCTCGAGCGTGGCGGCGACGAACGAGAACGTGTACGGGATGGAGTACAGCGCGATGACGAAGATGCAGCCGCCGAGCCCGTAGATGTTGAAGGTCGGGTGGTCGATATGGAAGAGGTCGCGGATCCAGTTATTGATCATTCCCGAGTTGGGGGCAGCCAGGAAGATCCACGCGTTGGCGCCAAGGAAGGACGGCGTCACAAAGCCGGCGAGGATCAGAGGCCTCAACAACCGGCGGCCGGGCACATCGGTTCGCGAGACCAGCCAGGCCAGTGGGGTGCCCACCGCGACGGCGATGAATCCAACCGCGAACGCCATCTTGAAAGAGTTGACGATGGGGTCGCGCAAGTAGGAGTTCGTGAAAGCCGACCGGTAATTGTCGAAGGTCAATCGCTGGGTCACGGAGTCCTGGAACGAAGTGAAGATGAGCCAGCAGATCGGGACGAGCACCATGAAGGCGAGCACGACCACAGCGACCAGGAAAAGGAGTGATGAGGCTTCCGGACGCGAGCGCCGCTGGGCGCCTACCAACCGTCTTGTTGAAACCACTTCTGGGCCGCGGCCACGCCCGACCCGAGCTCGACCTTTTCACCGGCCATGTCCAGTGCCAGCTCGACGCCGCCGAGCGTGGCCATGACCTCCAGCTCGTTGAGCGCGCCGAGATGCCCGATGCGGAACACCTTGCCCTTCAGTCTGGCAAGCCCCGCGCCGAGCGAAAGGTTGAGGTGAGCCTCTGAGAGTCGGAGCAGCTCATCGGTATTGGCGGTCTCGCAGACCACGGCCGTCAGCGAGTTGGACATTCTCTCGCGCTCGTGACAGAGAAACGCCATGTCCCACGCCTCGACGGCGCGCCGCACGCCTTCGGCCAGCCGGCTGTGCCGGCGGTAGACGTTGTCGAGCCCTTCTTCGTTGAGCATGCGCAGCGCCTCGCGTAACCCGTACAGCTCGAGTGTGGGCGGCGTCGCCGGGAAATAGCCGGTCTCCATCGCGGCCAGGAGCGGGCCCCAGTCGTAGAAGCTCCGCGGCGTGGTCACCTTCTTCGAGCGCTCGAGCGCACGCGCCGATACACAGCAGATGGCCATGCCCGGTGGCAGCATCAGTCCTTTCTGGGAGCCGGTCAGAGCGACGTCGACCCGCCACTCGTCGAAGCGGAATTCCATCGAACCCAAAGAGGAGACCGTGTCCACCAGCAGTAGCGGGTCGTGTCCGGAGGCATCGATCGCGCGGCGGATGCCGGCTATGTCGGAGGTGACGCCGGTCGAAGTCTCGTTGTGCACAATCTGGATCGCCGCGTGGCCGCTGAGCTTGGAGGCGACGAGCTCCGGCGACACCGCGTCGCCCCATCGCACGTCCACGAGGTCGACCTTGACCCCGAACTTGTCCGCAACCTCAGCAAATTTCTCGGCAAAGATGCCGTTGTTGAAGGCGAGTACCCGATCTCCTGGGTTGAGCGTGTTGACGACCGCAGCCTCCCAAGCGCCAGTCCCCGACCCGGCCCACAGCGCAACGCGGCCCTCTTTGGTGCCGAAGACGCGACGCAGGTTCGCCACCACCTCCAGCGTGATCTCCGGCAGCTCCGGGCCACGGTGGTCGATGACGGCGCGATCCATTGCACGCAACACCCTGTCGGGCACGTTGGTCGGCCCAGGGATCTGCAGGAAATGGCGGCCGGCCTGGGTCCTTCGGGCTTCGCTAGACACCCATCACTGCACGCCACTTTCGAATAGCGTCCGGAAGTTGGTTGGTGAGCTGGTCGACAGTGTTGCTCAGGATCTTGATCTTGGCCAGCGCCGGGACGCCGGTCGGCGGGGCGACATCCTCACGCAAGGGGTAGTTGGAAGTGCTCACAAGGGCTTGCGAGTACTCCTTCGAGTACATGAAATTGGTGAACAGCTGAGCCGCGTTGGGGTGCTTGGAACCCTTCAGGACCCCGACCGGGCCGGGCACGATCACCGCGCCGTCGTCCGGAAACTTGATGTCGATGGGCACGCCATTCGCCTTGGAGGCCAGGCTGAAGTTGTCCGGGCCGGCGCCGACCTGTCGCTCACCCGATTTGATGTCGGTGACGGTGTCGTTCACCGACCGGTTGATCTTCGGGTTGGTGTTCTTGAAGTCGTTGAGCCAGCCGTCCCCATAGGTGCGGAGCATGGCCGTGGCCCACTGTCCGACGTAGCCCGAAAATCCAGGATGGCCGGTGGTCGTCTTGTCTTTCCAGGCGCTGCTGGCGAAATCCTTCCAGGTCGCCGGCGGCGTCGTCACTTTGTCAGTCCGGTAGTTGATGACGACGAACCCGATCGCGCCCAGGTGGTAGTAGTGATCGGGATTCAGGTTCTGGAACTGTTTGGGAAGCAAGCCGAGGTCGGGTGGTGTGAACTGCGTCAGGTAGTTCCCCCTGATCAGCGGCGGGTAGTGAGCTTCGTCCGTCGAGCAGAAGACGTCGCAGTCGGTGCTCCCCGCTTTCAGGTCCGAGTTGAGGCGCGTGTTGAGGACCTGTGCTGTCTGGCGCAGCAGGTTGACCTCGATTCCCGGGTATTTGGCTTTGAATGCGGCGGCCATCTTCTCTGCGGCGGACTGCTCGTAATGAGCCGTCCACCAGGTCACCGAGCCCTCGGCCTTGGCCGCGCCGTAGAGCTTGCTCACGTCCTTCTCGACCGGCCCCGCCGGCGCCGGAGATTGGCCGCAAGCTTCCAGCAGCGCGCCGATCCCGCCCGTGGCGGCCAGTGTCGCCGCGCCGCCGGTCCACACGATGAAATCGCGACGAGTGAGGCTGTTTTTCATCGGCGCGCCTGTCGGGTTGGCTCCAGGAAATATTCCGTAGCGTCCACAACTTCCTCCCCACTAAGCACCGTCGGTTGCCAGCTAGTCTATCTCCCGCTCCCGCATCCCCGAGGCCGTTTTGGTTCTGCGATACGGAGCACGCGATCTGTGCAGCGGAACCTACAGCACGTCGTCGCCGCCGTCAAGACGAATAGGATTGTCCGCGTGGCGGAACAGGCAAAGACCGCGCAGAGCATCCCCCTGATACGCCGAGAACGCGACGGGGTCCAGGCGGTAGAGCGGTCGCTGAGTCTCCTCGAGAGGGTCGTCGCAGCGGGCGGAGAGATCGGCCTCCGCGAGCTGGGTCAGGCCAGCGGTCTGCCCGTCGGCACGACGCATCGTCTGCTGAAAGCGCTCGTCAACCAGGGATTCGTGAGCCATAACGCACTGACGAGGCGGTATGGAGTCGGGCCGACGGCGCTGGCCATGGCCGCCAAAATCGGCTCTTCGCGAAGCCTCACACAGCTCGCCACGCCCTATCTGCAAAAGCTCGTCGAGCTGACGGGCGAAAGCGCCAACCTGGCCGCGCTCGATGGCGAGGGAATCGTCTACCTGGCTCACGTCGAGGCGGCGCGGACCGTCCGCATGTTCACCACGGTTGGCAACCGGGTGCCGCTGCACGCGACCGGTACGGGCAAGGCCATTCTCGCTTCCATGTCCGCCGCGGAACGGCGCCTGCTGCTGTCAGGCCAGCGATTGAGGCGGTACACACCGAACACGATCACTGATCGCCGCAAGCTGGAGGCCGAGCTGGATGTGATTCGCAAGCGCGGTTATGCGATCGATGCCGGCGAGCTCGAAGAGGGAGTTCACTGCATCGCAGTGCCGGTGCGCGACCACAGCGCCGAGGTCACCGCGTCGATAAGCGTGTCGGGTCCTTCGAGCCGGCTGACGCTCCCTCGGATCGGCGTCCTCGCGCCCAATGTCCTCCGCATCGCGGAAGCACTGTCCAAAGCGACGGCGAACTAGCCCTCAAGCGGATCGGGCGGGGTCGACGATCCACATGGCCCGGACAGCCTGCTCGCCGTCGCCCACAGCGGTCATCGTCACGCTCGGCCCATCCAGCTCAAATGTGATCCACCTGCAGCAATCCGCTTCGATATCGATGAGCTGCCTCAAGGCCAATGCGGCGCCAGGATGAACCGTCAGCCTCAGACCTCCCGGCACGAGATCTCGCGAAATCAGTGAGGTTCGGAACAGCTTCTGCCACGCCGCGCCAACATCCTTGAGATCCGCCGCGGAAAGGGTGCACGCGATCGTATTAGACGTTGCTCTGATCGTGGCCATCCCTACTCCTGGCTTCGGTGCTTCTCGACGGCTGCCTCCGCTGTCTCGTGATCCTCGTAAGGGCCGTCCAGGCGCACTCCCTGGGCGGTGCCGGCTTCGTCGATGTCGGCGCTGAGCACGTACCAGCGCTTGCCAAGATGCAAGACGCCGTGATGGCGCTGGGCCGTCCAGCTCTTGGGTGTGATGCCGACTCGTTCTGTCTCGGACATGGGCTCAGACTAGATTCTCTACAGTACCGGCGGCTGTGCGAACATTTGCTCGTAGTGTCGCCGCGACCAGATGACGACCAGGTGGGGCTGAACACAGCCGACCCTTCCACCCTCGTCGTCGACCTGAACTGCGCCTTCGCCTCGATCGAGCAACAGCACGACCCGAAGCTTCGGGGCCGGCCGCTTGCGATCGCGTCCTACGCCACCAACGCCGCCACGATCGTCTCCTCCTCCCGGGAGGCTCGAGACCTCGGCATCAAGACGGGAATGCGAGTGTTCGAGGCCAAGGCGATCTTCCCGAAGGTGCTGGTCATGGAGCCCAACCCACCCCGATATCGGGCTGTCTCGGATCAGCTTATGGAGATCCTGGAGCGGCACAGTCCTGACGTGCTGCGGATGTCGATCGACGAAGCCTCGGTCAACCTCGCCGGAACGCCGAACCTCGTCCGGCTGGGACCCGAAGGCGTCGGCCGCGCCGTCAAGAAAGCACTCCGCGAGGAGGTGGGCGAATGCATCACCTGCTCAGTCGGGATCTCGACTTCGATCTGGATGGCCAAGCAGGCATCCAACCTGAACAAGCGCGACGGGCTCGAGCGGATCGACCACACCAACCTGGTCGCCGTCTTCGGTCGCCTCGAGCTCACCGATCTGTCGGGCATCGCGGAGGCATCCGCGCGCCGCCTCAAGCTCGCGGACATCCTGACTCCGCTCGACTTCCTGCGCGCCACCCCGGAGCAGCTCATGCGTGCAGGCATGCACGGCGAGCACGCGACTGCCTGGCTGCAGAGGCTGCGCGGTTTCGAGGGGAGCAGCTTCGAGGGCGTGACTCGCAAGAGTTACAGCCACTCCCACGTGATGGCGCGGGCGACGAGCTCGCAGCGGGAGCTCGAGGAGCTGTTGATGCGGCTCTCCGACATGGTCGGCCGCCGCCTCAGGGCTGCCGGGCGTCGCGGCAAGGTCGTGTCGGTGAGCGTCGTCTACCGGCCCGTGGATGGGCATTTCTCCAAGCAGGTGACGCTGCGCAACCCGATCTCGACAGGAGAGGAGATCTATCGCGCCGCGCTCGAGCTCCTGGCTGCGCGAGAGCCTCGACGCGACGTGGGCACTTTGGGCGTCGGGCTCGCGGGGCTCTCGGAAGGTGAAACCGGACAGATGGGCCTGTTTGGCGCGGAGAACCGTCCGCGCATCGAGCGGTTGGAAACCGCCATCGACGCGATCCGCAACCGCTTTGGCGAGGACGCTGTGCAGCGCGCTCGCCTGCTGGGTCGGGCCAAGGTCGTTCGGGACCGGATAGCCTTCGGAAACACGGGCCACCCAGACGATGGCTGAGGCAAAGTGGGCTTGAGGCTAAGCGGGCCGCTCGGCATCTCCGCCAATTCAGCTCTAAGGATGCAACGGGCTGGGGAGCGGTCCGCTAGTGCCCACCATACGCGTCGGGACTCGAGATGCAAGCCCCATGATTCGTAGCCGATTTCGTTGGTTGCTGGAAATAAAATGACCCCGACGAATCGCCTCTCCGGCTTCGGAACCGGTCTTGCGACCAACTCCGACTCCGGTGAACGTGTCCCTCAGGGCCAAGGGCAACGTTACTCCAATCGGGCACCTGTGCCTATGCGTATTCGTCGGGTAGCCAGGCTACTCGTGATGATTCTTGCGCAGCGGTCAGTTGACGATCCGGCCGTCCTCGAGGTGCATCAACTTGTCCGCATACTCGCGCGCGGTCTCGTCGTGAGTAGCCACAAGCACGGTGGTGCCGCTGTCCGCGACATCTCTGATGAATCTCATCATCGAACGCGCCGTCTCGGTGTCCAGCTGTGAGGTCGGCTCGTCAGCCACCAGGAGCAGCGGCTCCTTCACGATTGCACGAGCGAGCGCAACGCGCTGCTGCTCGCCGCCTGACAGCTCGTGGGCACGGTGGCCCGCGCGATTGCCGAGACTTACCCAATCGAGTGCCTGCCGCGAACGGCGATTCGCCTCCTCGCCGTAAAGCCCGGTCATGTGCAGCGCAAACGCCACGTTCTCTTCAGCGGTGAGGTTGGGCAGCAGACCGGAGGCCTGGAAGACCCAGCCGATCGACTCACGAATGAAAGCCCGCCGGCCCGCAGCATCCAGGTGATCGAGCCGGCGCCCGAAGATGGCGACCTCGCCCTCGTCTTGCGCGATGAGGCCACCGAGGATCCCCATCAACGTGGTTTTACCTGACCCGGACCGCCCGGCAATCACCACAAGCTCGCCCGGTTCGGCGTCGACATCGATGCCGGAAAGGATCAGCCGCCGACCGCTGCCGGCACCAACGTGCTTGGCGAGCCCGCGAGCGAGGATCGCGACCTCACTCATTTCGGGGACTCCGGGTCGCCGCGCCGTAGGCGGATCTCATCACCCTCAAGGTGGGCGCGAATCAAGCCGCGAGCGCCAAGGCGTTCGACATAAGCCCGAGGCAGTTGAATGCGACCGGCGCGATCCATGATCAAAAGTTCGTCCGCCACCACTTCGCCCGCCTCCTCGCGCCATCGCGTCTGGGTACTGGTGCGGCCGTCGCGGATCTGGATCACACGATCGGCATGCCGTTCGACGCTGGCGTCGTGAGTGACCATGACCGCCGCGGACCCAGATTCGCGGAGCAGCTGCCGGAGGTCTCGGAGCAGGCTGTCGGCGGTGGCACGGTCGAGCTCAGCAGTCGGTTCGTCGGCCAGCAGCACCTGCGGCTGGTTGGACATCGCAATCGCGACCGCCAGCCTTTCGGCCTCGCCGCCGGAAAGCTCGGCGGGGTAGCTCGCAGCGAGCCTGCCGATTCCCATGGTCGTCAAAAGGAACGTCGCACGTTGGCGGGCCTCAACGGCTGATCGATCGGTCATCGGCAGCAGGACGTTCTCCAACGCATTGAGATCTGTGGCCAGGTTTGCCTGTGAATGTTGAAGTACGTATCCCACGACCTCCTGGCGGTAGCTGTCCCGTTCCTGCTCGGTCATTCGTGCCAGATCGTGGCCCCCCACCCGCGCCATTCCAGCGGAAGGCGCTTCGACCCCCGCGATGACGTTCATAAGCGTGGTCTTGCCGCTCCCGCTGCGGCCCACTATCGCGACCACCTCACCGGGCTCGACGCGGAGGTCGAGGCCCTGTAGGGCTACGACTTCGAGCTCAGCGGTGCGGTAGATGTGGACCAGGCCCTCGCACTCGATGATGGGCTCGCTCATCCGAGGCGCCTCAGCTCTTCCATGACATCGACGGAGGTGCCCGCGCGACGGATGGCCCAGGCCAAAGCGCCGGCGACCGCCACCGTAAGGAGCGCACTGATCCCGAGTCCAAACCAGTCAGCGCTCAAGACCGTCGGTGGAACCAGATCCGAAGGCGAACTGCCCAACTCGAGTGACGGCAGTAGAAACACGATCAAAGTGACAGCAAGCGCACCACCGACCGCGAGAGCGAACAGCACGACAATGCCCTGCTCGATCGCGATTCCGGTCCGGACAACCCCCGGCTCCAACCCGTTTGCCTCGAGAATCGCGTGCTCGGAAAGCCGTCGTCGGGCGGCGATGAGGAAATGGACTGCAAACGCGAGGGCTGCCAACGCCAACGCGGTGCCGAAGCCAATCGCCAGGTTGGCCTGCAGGGAGAGAAAGAGCGGATCGCTCAATGCGCTCGCCTCTTCGGTGCTGCGATCTTGCACGAAGGACACGTTGGGGTTGCGCAGGAGTCGGGCAACCGTTGAGCGGTGGTCACCTTTCACGTTTAGCCACAGCTCGTTCGGCGGAACGTCATGGAACACCGCCTTTAGCCGGTCGAACGCCATGACCATGAAGTCGTCTATGCCGGGATATAGGGTTGGCACGTAATCCAACGCTCCGACAACGGTGATCAGAAACAGGCCGCCATCGCCAAGGAAGTAGATGTCGACGCCGGTCTTGATCCCGAGCCTGGAAATGGTCACCGGCGACATGAGTACCGGTATTCCTTTGGAGTCCTGTTTGGCCAGAGTAGCCAACGCCGAAGCTAAGGTAGGGGTCGACAGTCCGTCTCTGGTCCATGCCGTGGAGAGAAAACTGCGTGGTTCGACCCCTAGCGCGTTGACGATGAGGGAGCCGTTCGCCACTCGCACCTGCTTGCGCAGAACACTCGTGGCAGAAGCCACGTCTTCGACCTTCGCCAGGTCGTTCGACAACGAATCAGGAAGGGCCCTGTCGTCGTAGTGGACCAGAAGGTCCGCCCCAACCTTGTATGCCGCCCGATCGACAATGTTCTGCCGTTCGGTTGCCGAATACAGTCCAGCAAAGGCACCCAGAGCCACGGCCATGGCAAGCAGCAAAGCGAGTCCAGCGTGCTCGGTCGGCTGGCGGCTCATCCTCATCCAGCTGAGGCGCGCCGCCAGGTTCTGGGGGGCTAGATCGCAAATGTGTGCGATCCAAGGCAGGAGGCGCAAGGCGGCAAGGCCGAGGACGGCCATGGCTGCGACCGGTAAGGCCATGCCGACAACGTCTGTGCTAGATGAGGCGCTGCGGACGGCTACCTGTGAGCGAAGTTGGACCTCGGCTAGAAGCGGAATGGCAAGGATCGCGAGGCCCAGGTCAATATTCCGCCGGCGCCACCACGCCACCGACGATGGCCTGGCAGTCGTTCTGCGCATCTCGAGAACGCTGCGTCGGCTGAACGTGAATATCAATCCGGCTTCAACGATCACTACAAGGGCAAGGCCGGTAGCAAGTCCCAAGGTCAAGGCGCCCACGCCGACATTCAGCGATGCGGAAGTCCCGGTTTCCTTGGTCAGCAGAAGCCACGCGGCGGCGACTGAAAGGGCAACGGCCAACAGCACGGCCGGCAAAAGTAAAATACCCATCTGCAGCGAGAAGGAAGCGGCCAAACGGTCGCGGCGCCCGCCCCGGGTCCTCCAGAGTAGAGACTGCTGGAGGTGTGCATCCAGATAGTTTTGACTGAGCAACGCCAGTGCGTAAACCACGACAAGAACAAGGCTGGCGCCGACAAGCTCACTGGGGAACTGGTTGACGAGGGTCCTATCCAGGAAACCCTGGATGGTGTGGTCGAGCGTGGTTAGGAACGAGCCTCCGTGCTGGATCACGACCTGCCCTTGCAAATGCCTTAGCCCGTCGACCAGGGCAGGCGCGCCACTCACCATGAACCGTGCTGGATCGGCTTCGTAAACACGTCCTGCGCGAAAGCTCACATCGCTGGCACTGCGATTGGCGGCGGCGAGGAACTGGAAGTAGTCCGCTGCGGAGAGCGTGATGTCTGTGTTGCTGGGACCGGCCTGCCAGTATTGGTCGCCAGGCTTCAGCGGTTGCCAGGTGCCAACCAGCCTGATACACGACGACCGATCCTTCGGCGTGTTTTGTGTACCGACGCAGGCAACGTCTCCGACGGCTAAGCCTGCTTGAGCTGCGCCTACAAGTGAGAGAGTTGCAGGGATCGGACTTTGAAGTCCATTGCCGTCTGGCCAGGCGCCGTTCACGAGCTTTGCGTTGGTGAGTAAATCGGGATAGTACGCCGCCGTCAGGTTGTCATCCCCGGGCGACAAGTTGCCGTTGAGGGTGTTGACACGAAAAGAGCTCGCCCGGGTATAGGTAGTCAACAACTTCAGGTCGCTGCCGACCTGACTGTTAACCAGCTGAGCGGTCCGCTGCTGAAACTCGGCAAAGGCATCCGGACTGGCAATGCGGGGCTCTTCGATAACCACGACGCCGCTCCCAGCGGCGAGCAGCGACTGATAGCCCGCCTGCGCCGCACCGTCTGCGACCAAGCGCAGACACAGCGGGACAGCCAGCGCCACCGCGAGCGCTGCGCCTTGGGCGAGCGCCAATGCTCTGTGTCGCCTGAGCGCCCGAGCTGCAATCGTCCAGACGGAAAGTGGGGCTTGCCCACTCGATAGCAGGCGCGGCCGTCCCAAACTCCGAACATGGGTGGGCGGCCTTGGCAACGCCATGTTGGTTAGCCTCTCACGGCAGGCCAGATATTAGGTATCGGTTCCGGGTCAGCGCTCTTCGCGGACGTAGGGAACGCCGAGCGAGGCAGGCGCGCCAAGTCGCTGTTTGGCCCATCCGGTCGAGACGACAACGAGCACTGCCACCGTCATCAAGTAAGGCAGTGCTCCGAAGAGCTCCGGAGGCAGCGGCACCTGGTGCGACTGCAGGACGAAACCAAGGCTCGAGAAGAGTCCAAACAGGTACGCGCCGGCGAGCGTCAGCTCCGGGCGCCAGAAGGCGAAGATCACGAGCGCGATCGCGATCCAGCCTGCGCCCGAGGTCATGCCGTCGATCCAGTTCGGCGTGATGGCCAGGCTGTAGTAGGCGCCGCCGATGCCGGCCAGCAGACCTCCCGCCAGCGTGTGCGCGTAGCGATAGCGCGCGACCGCGACACCCATGACGTCTGCGGTTTGTGGTGATTCGCCGACCGCTCGCAGGTGCAGGCCGGTGCGCGTCCTGTAGAGGTACGCAAGGGCCAGAATGACCAGCGCCCACGAGCCGTACACCAGCGCGTTTTGGTGGAACAGGATCGGACCGAGCACGGGTAATCCGGAGAGCCCGAAGACGTTGATGGCGCTGAACTCGTGCTTGGCCGGCTGCCCGCCGAGGCTGGCGACGTTTCCGATGTAGGACGACAGGCCGGTGGCGCCGGCGAAGATCGTGAGCGCCAGGCCCGACACGATCTGGTTGGCGCGCAGGCTCACCGAGAGCACGGCGTGAATCAGGGATGTGGCGAGGGCCGCTGCTCCGCCGATCAACGTCGCTAGCACCAGCACGAGCCAGTCCGGACCGGCGATGTGCTGCACGCCCCAGAAGGCTGTGACCGCCCCGATCAGCATCATCCCCTCGACTCCGAGGTTGAGAACGCCGGAGCGTTCGGCGAGCAGCTCGCCGACCGCCGCGAAAACAAGCGGCGTGCCGTAAAAGATCGAGGACGCGACCAGCACGACCACGATGCTGTCGTTGACGTTCATTGCGTGCTTTGAGCCCCACTCCCCAAGGGGGAGAAGGAGAAGGCTGGGAGCGAGACCCGGTAGTGGAGGAGCAGCTCACCTCCGAGGGCAAAGAAAAGGATCATCCCCTGGAGCACTCCGACCAGCCCGGCCGGAAACCCCGGGCCCTGCAGGCTGTACCCCGCGTTCGCCAGCCCTCCGAGCAGGAAGGCAACCAACACGACCGAGAATGGGTTGTAACGCGCAAGCGCGGCGACGACGATTCCGGCATACCCAAGCCCGACCTGCTGCAGGCCGCGCGGATCGAGCACGTGGCGGAAGTCGCCGATCTCACTTGCGCCGCCAAGGCCGGCGAGCGCGCCGGACAGCGCCATCATCGCGACCACGACGCGCCGCGTTTTCACGCCCGCGTAGCGAGCGGCCGACGGTGAGTCTCCGAGGACGCGGGCCTGGAAGCCGAAAATCGTCGAGCCGTACAACGACCACAGCAATGCCGCCGCGAACAACCCGAGCACGAAGCCAAAAGGAACGACTACCACGCCCAGGTCGAAGGTCGGCCACATTGCTGCATCCGGCAACACCTTGCCCTGCGGGAAAGCACGAGCAGTGAAAGTCGTGAGGTCGCGCCAGAAGGACCTGCTGTCAAAGATCAAATAGATCAACAGCAGCCCTGCGACGTAGTTGAGCATCAGCGAGGTGATGATCTCGTTGGTGTTGAAGTAGGCCTTCAGCAGGCCCGGGATGATCGCCCAGGCGGCGCCAAAGAGCACGCCGCCCAGGATCATCGCCGCGATGATCACCGGTCCGCTCTGGTCACGCAGCGCCAGCCCGGCGCCGGAAGCGCCGACGGCTCCCAGATACAGCTGTCCCTCGGCTCCGATGTTCCAGAGCCTCATGCGAAACGCGGCAGCGGCGGCTAGGCCCGTAAGGAGCGTCGGCGTGGCGGTGACCAGGGTGTTGGTCAGCGCGCCGGGCGAGATGAAGGCTCTGTCGAAGAGCCGGGCGTAGATGGCGAGCGGGTCTTTGCCCGCGACGAGCAGCACGATCGCCGTGGCAATGAACGCCGCGACCAACGATCCCGCCGGAACCGCGACCAGGAGCCAGCGCGGCGTGTCCAGCCGGCGCTGGATCCTCACGCGGAGGAGCCGGCCATCATAAGACCCAGATGCTGCACGTCGGCAGTGGATCTGGGCACGACGCCGACGATGCGGCCCTCGTAAATGACCGCGATGCGGTCGGCGAGCAGGAGGATCTCGTCCAGGTCTTCGCTGATGAGAAGGATCCCCACACCCTTGCCGGCGGCCTCGAGAAGAAGGCTCCTGACAGCCTCCGTGGCGCCGACATCGAGGCCCCGCGTGGGATTGGCAGCCACGATTACGGCCGGGTTGCTAGACAGTTCACGCGCGAGGACGACCTTTTGCACGTTTCCGCCGGAAAGCAGGCGGGTCGGCGTGTCAGGACCGGGTGCCGCGACGGCGAACCGCCTCATCAGATCCTGCGCGTTGCGCCTGATCCGATCGTGACGCAGCACGCCGCGGGTTGACATGGGCGCTTGGCGGTGCGATTTCAGGATGAGGTTCTCGGCGATCGAGAGGCTCGGCGAGACCCCCGTGCCGAGCCGGTCCTCCGGCACGTGCGCGACTCCCTGGACGATTGCCCCTTCGGGGTCGCCCGAACGCAGGCTTCGTCCCTTGACCGCCACGCTGCCGGATGTGCGGGGGCGCGCGCCAGAAACGGCCTCCGCGAGCTGCCGCTGGCCATTCCCGGCGACGCCGGCGACACCGAGGATCTCGCCTTGATGAACGCTGAGGGAAACGTCGTGCAACGCCTGCAGGCCAAGGTCGTCGTCAGCGGACACGTCCCGAAGTTCGAGAGCAACTTCGCTTGGTGCCGCCGCCTGACTTTCCTTGGCAGCGCTGAATACCACCTCGCGGCCGATCATCATTCGAGCCAGCTCGCGTGGGCTGCTCTCGCGCGTGTTGACAGTGCCGATGAGCTTGCCGGCGCGAAGGACCGTCACCCGGTCCGACACCGACATCAGCTCGTCGAGCTTGTGCGAGACGAAAACGATGGTCCGGCCTTCGGCCGTCATGCGGCGAAGAGTTTCGAAAAGGTCGTCGGCCTCTTGCGGCGTGAGGAGCGATGTCGGCTCGTCCAGGATGAGGATCCGCGCCCCGCGATACAGCGCTTTCAGAATCTCGACGCGCTGCTGCTCGCCGACCGACAGCTGCCAGACTCGCGCATCCGGGCGAACCGGCATTCGATAACGTTTGGCGAGCTCGCCCACCTGCGATTCGATGGTCGCGGGATTGGTGCGCAGCCACGGCGTGCCGCGGTGGCCGAGCACGATGTTGTCCGCGACCGTAAGAGACGCGGCGAGGCGGAAGTGCTGGTGCACCATCGAGACGCCGGCCTCGGCGGCGTCGCGCGGAGAATGGAACTCGACCGTCTTGCCGTCGATCGCGATCTCGCCTGAATCCGGTCTGTAGAGCCCGGTCAGGATGCTCGCCAGGGTTGACTTGCCGGCGCCGTTCTCGCCGAGCAAGGCATGGACCTCGCCGCGGCGGGCCTCGAAGTCGACGGAGTCGTTCGCGATGACCCCGGGAAAGCGCTTGGTGATCGAACGCATGGTCACCGCCGGGACATTCCCGGCGGTGACGTCAACGTTCGCGATCGTCAGCTGCCTTTAGGGTTGCCGATGACGCCCTGGACGAACCAGTCCATCGTCAGTATCTGGTCGAGGGTGAGCTTGGTCCCAGATGGGACCTTGACGGCACCGGACTGATCCTTCAGCGGCCCGGTGAACTCGTAGAAGCTGCCCGCTTTGAGCGCCGCCTTCTTGTCATTGATCGTCGCCTGCGTCGCGGCGCTGACCGATTTGCCAAAAGGAGCAATGTCGACAAACCCATCGTTGAGGCCGCCGTAGTAGCTGCCGGTCTTCCACGTGCCGTCCAGCACGGCCTTCACGCGCGTCAGCTCATAGGGGCCCCAGTGGTAGACGGTTGCAGTCAGCCACTGGTCGGGGGCGAAAGACGTCTGGTCGGAGTCGTATCCCGACCATTTGATGCTGCCGGCGGCCTTGGCAGCCTCGCCAGTTGCGGGGCTGTCCTGGCCCTGACCAAGAACGTCCACGCCGGCCGCGATGAGGCTCTGGGCTGCTTTCTTCTCCTTGGCTGGGTCAAACCAGGTACCGGTCCAGATCACCTGGAGAGTTGCGCCCGGACGCGAGGTCTGCGCGCCCAGCGCGAAGGCGTTGATCTCGCGGATCACCTCTGGGATCGGGAAGGGCGCGACGAACCCGATCTTGCCGTTCTTGGTGGCCGCGCCTGCCGCGATGCCGGTCAGGTAGTCCGCGTCCTCGGCGGCGCCGAAGAACTCGGCGAAGTTCTTGTCCGTCTTGAAGCCGGTCGCCTGCTCGAAGTACACGTTCGGGTACTTCTTGGCGGCTGCGGCCATCGCGTCCTGAAAGCCGAACGAGGTGGCGAAGATGAGCTTGTTGCCGTCCTTGACGAGGTCATCGATCACCTGGCTCGTCTGCGGCCCCTCCGGGACGTTTTCCTTGAACGTCGTCTTGACCTTGGCGCCGAGCTGCTGCTCGACGTAGAGCCGGGCGTCGTCATGGGCCTTCGTCCAGCCTGCGTCGCTCGCGCTGCCGACATAGATCCAGGCCACCTTTGTGGCGGTAGACGCCGGCGTTGCAGCATTACCGCCGCAGGCGGCCAGCACGAAACCGGCGAGTGCGAGCAAGGTCAAACGTCTCATACGAATCATTCCTCCCCTGTGATTACAAAGGCGCTCGGCACGACCCCTCCCGTCGATGTCGACCGCGGGTCATTGTCGCGGCGGCCAGCGGACGGATGCTTGTTCGCTGCACACACTTTAAGGCCAGCAGGCTCGGGCGAACAGCACCAGTGTTCAAAGTTGCCGTGTCTATATTTCACCCCGGCGAACTGTCAAGATCGCGACGTGGCCAGAGTGCGGATCACTGTCGGCGGCCTTGAGTTCGATGCCCGCCTCGAGATCGAGAGGG